>JAJRRC010000119.1 GCA_024279865.1 Planctomycetota bacterium
ATTCATCAGACATTGGGTTACAAGACGCCAGATCAGTATGAAGCAGCGTATTATGCAGCCGACCACGCCCAGGCTTGCAAAGAAAAACAAGTGGCGTAAAATCAACCCGGTTTGGAATCCACTATTCGTGGGCTACCGCAGAGTTCATGATCCCTCCTCCTTGATAGATGAATTGTGACTATGAAGAAGTATCGGAATGTCGAACAATTTAACTGCAATAATGCACTAGGGCACTATTGCATGGTTGGCGAGAGGTATTTCAACAGGGGGAATTTCCCTTTTATTTCGTTCAATTGGCATCCTATCGCTATCCCAATGTGCCGTTTGCGTTGGCTGAAATCCGTGAATCCCAGCTTCGATGCATCACACAGATTCCCCACGCGGGCATGGCCGTGACCGTTGATATCAGCGACCTCAAGGACATTCATTCCAAAAACAAACAGGATGTGGGTAAACGCTTGGCTTTATGGGCTTTGGCCAAAGACTATGGTTTTAAGGATCTTGTTTATAGCGGCCCGCTTTATGATCGCTTTGAAGTTCAGGGCAATGCCATTCGTATTCACTTTAAGCCTGTTGGGAAGGACCGGGGGAACCGGGGGAACCGGGGGAACCGGGGGGGGGGTGGTGAGTCGAGATGGTGCCCCGCTTTCTTGGTTTACCATTGCCGGTAAAGACAAGGAATTTGTCCAGGCGACGGCCGTGATTGAGGGGGATACGGTTCTGGTGCAAAGTCAAACGGTAGCCAAACCTTTGTTTGTGCGTTTTGGTTGGCATCAATTGGCTGAACCGAACCTGTCGAACCGTGAAGGATTGCCTGCATCGCCGTTTCGTACGGGGATATAATCTTGATTGGTTTTAACTCTTTCTTATGTTTATTTTTATAAATCTTTTTCTTTTTATATTTATCGTAACGAGGCAGTTGTTTAGGGTATTAGAAGGGGGGAGACTTTACGGGAGTCTAGCTTGTCCTATAATCCCTTTATGCCCTCCTCTAATTCATCGACGTCTCCTGTCCGCGCCCGACTGGCACTCTCTGATGGCACTGTCTTTTATGGCAATGCTTTTGGAGACCTCACGCCACGCTCCCTTGATGGCGAGGTATGTTTCAATACCTCCATGACCGGCTATCAGGAAATCCTCACCGATGCCTCCTATGCAGGCCAAATTGTGACGATGACCTGCCCGTTGATTGGGAATTATGGCGTCAATCAAGCAGATATTGAGTCCCGTCGCATCTTTGCACGCGGCTTTGTGGTGCGTGAACTTGCCAATCTGGTCAGTAATTTCCGAAGTGAACAATCACTTGAAGATTGGCTCGCTGACAACAATGTCACTGGCATCAGTGGCATTGATACCCGGGCTTTAACCCGAAAAATCCGTATTGCCGGTGCCCTCAACGGCATCCTTAGTACCGATCCAGCCATCAGCGATGAAGAACTCGTCGCCAAAGCCAAAGCCTCCCGTGGTCTTGTCGGTATCGACCTTGTCAGCGAAGTGAGCATTGATGCCCCCATGACCTGGAGCCAAGGCCTCGGCGGCTGGGAACCCCTCCAAGGAAACGTGGCTCAACGGACCCAAGGCCAAGGCATGAACGTGGTGGCGATTGACTGTGGATCCAAGCTCAATATCTTTCGCAACCTTGTCGACGCAGGTTGTCAGGTGACGGTGCTGCCCAATACCGCAACCCCCGAACAAATCATGGAACATCAACCCCAAGGACTGTTCATCTCCAATGGACCTGCCGACCCTGCTGCAGTCACTGCGACCATCAGCACCCTCAAGCAAACAATCGGCAAGCTACCCATCTTCGGCATCTGTCTGGGCCATCAACTGCTGAGTCTGGCCATGGGAGCCGATACCTTCAAACTCAAATTTGGCCATCGCGGCGGCAACCAACCGGTTCAAAATCTTGCCACCAAAAAAGTTGAAATTACCAGCCAAAACCACGGCTTTGCAGTGGACATCGATAGCCTGGCCAAAGTCGGCGGCGAGCCAACCCATCTGAATCTCAATGACCAAACGCTTGAAGGGTTTAGGCATACGTCTGAGCCTCTCTTTGCGGTACAGTATCATCCAGAAGCTTCGCCTGGCCCCCATGACGCACGCTATCTGTTTGATTGCTTTATGACCATGATGCAAACAGGGACCAGCCCCACAGGCGAGCAAATGGACGATGCTCAACGCAAACGCAATGACGTGACCAATATGGTTTCCGTCTAAATTTCCAATTCCACCAGCAGGCCTGGACTCTTTTCTCATGTGGCCGACGATTCCCGCTGATATCACGCCTGCGTTGTACTACAGTTGTGTGGGCATTGCCGTTTTAATTATTGGTATTTCCAAAGCAGGCTTTGGGGGTGGCGTGGGTATTTTGGCGTTGCCGGTGATGGCTGTTGTCATGCCTGCAAGCCACATGCTTGGGGTGCTGTTGCCGGTGTTAATTGCCGCGGACGTATTGAGCAATCTTCACTACCTACGTGAATATGAGTGGCGATTGTTGAGTTGGCTTTTGCTTGGAGCCATTGGCGGGGTTCTTGCGGGGACGCTGGGTTTTTGGTTTTTACAGCAAACCAATATTGAAGTTTTTCAAACAGTCTTGTCCCTCCTCATTGGCAGCATTTGCCTAATCGTCGTGGCGATGCAGGTGTATCGGTTGTTTGGCAAAGAAATACCCACGTTGCCTTCACGGCCGGGCTCGAGTCTTGCGGTGGGATTCGTGGCAGGGGGGGTATCTACGTTGAGCCACTCTGCTGGGCCGATTGTGACGATTTATCTACTGCAAGAGCAGGTCGCCAAACGCAAATTGGTCGGACGTTGCTGCTTTATTTTTTATTGGTGAATACCGCCAAGTTGCCGACCTTTTTTGCATTGGGTTTGATTAACAGCCAAACATTGGCGGATTCCATTTGGTTTATTCCCTTGTTACCGATTGGCACGCTGACGGGGGCATGGATGAACAAGCGTGTACCTGAGAAGCCGTTTGCTGCGATTTTGTACATTGCAGCAGCCGTGGCGGCAGGTCACATGATCTGGAAAGTGATCTGATCCACAATCGACAGTTCTAGAGCGTTTTGCTCAGTGTTGCGCCACAAGAACTGCGCACCACCAAGCGAACAGGGATCACAATGGGGTCGAGTTGTGTTTTTTTTGTTTTGATCTGGTCTAGCAGTCGATCGACCGCCGCCTGGCCAAGAGCGTAACCATCCTGGTGAATGGTGGTCAGTGGGGGTGAGGCCAAAGCTGCCATGGGCGTGTCGTCGAAGCCGACGACCGCGATATCCTGCGGGACACGCAATTGACATTCATGGAGTTCCTGAATCACTGTCATGGCACTGGCATCGGTAAAACAAAAAATAGCATCAATCGTCTTGTTTTTGCGAAGTATGTTTTTGATAGCTGAGCGACCTGTTTCTACAAAATCGTTTAGATGAGGAAAAATGAGCTGCGGATCAATTGCCACACCTGCTTTGGTCAATGCCTGTTCGTAGCCGATTTTTCGCTCTTGGTAGCACTCGACAGTGTCGTTGCGGCCTACAAAGGCAATTCGCCGATGCCCCAATGAAAGTAGATGCTCGACCATGAGGCGGGCGCCTCTGATGTTATCAAAGTGTACGGAAGAAGCTGTTTTTGATTGTTTTGCCAATAAAACAAACGGGATTGCCAATTCAGCTAAGATCGTTTCACGTGGGTCTACTGCGGTATAGAGATCACCAAACAGCAAAAAGCCATCAGAGCGAGACTCCAGAGCCATTCGTTGCAAACCGCTCTGATTACCTGACTCGGTTTCCTCATAGCTGCAAATACTCAGAACGTACCCCAATTCCTGGATACGATCAGCGATGCCGTGCAGAGTGCGAATACTGACCACTCCCCCGAGAAAGCGCATGTTGGGTACTGCCAGGGCGATGGTGTTGGTTTGACCACTCCGCAATGATCGGGCGGCAGAATGGGGGCGGTATCCTAATTTTTTTGCAGTCCGACGGACCAGTTCCTGTGTTTTAGGACTGATGACTGCGGTGGAAGGGTTCTTTCCTAGTACCGCTGCGACGGTTGATCGAGAGACGTTGCACGCAGAGGCAATGTCTTTTTGCGTGAGGAGGCTTCGAGGGAGCGTGTTGGTTTTTGCCATGGGTTTCTGGTCAAGCTTCAAAGGTTCATCATTCAACGATACGTGCCATTGTGGGAGGTGAGGCTTTTTCAGTCAAGGTAGTAGAATGGATTTGGGGGCTGCGTTAAATGAAGTTGCCGTGTATTTTTCGCATAAAACCTTGTTATTCATGGGTTCTACTGCCAATGAGGATAAAAACTCACGCGATTCGCGAAGACTGAATCATGAACAAGACTTGGTTAAAATTTTACCACACATCGAATAGATGCGATGCCTCTTAAGTATGCAGGTTTACCTCTTTTTACATTGGCGATCAAGCTGAAAAACGAGGAATTTTGGAGATCGTTTCTTTTTTTTGAACTACGACCCTTTTGCCTTGATAGGGTTCATGCTCAAGGCTGCGGCCGTCTTGAATTAGCTGCTTCCTCAGCTCAATGCCATTCACCTCGCAGAGATCAATTTTCTGATGAACAGCCATGCCCGCAGCAGTCCCCGCTGCTTGGCCAAAGGAACAGACCGGCGGCATGACCCGACAGCTCGAATGGATCGCATGGTCCACCGAAATACTTCGACAACCCATGGCCAAATTATCAATGTCTCGTGGCAACAAAGCTCTCCAAGGAATCCCATACCAAAAGCCTCTGGGAAAATGGACCAGCTCTGTCCCTTTGCCATCGGGGTTATGAATATCAATCGGGTAGGTTATGCAGGCAATGCAATCGTCATACATGCAGTTGGCTTTGCAGTCTTCGAGCGTGACATAGTAACGACCGAGAATACGTCTACTTTCACGGATACCGATCTGTGGTGCAATGGAATGCAGGCGAGCATTTTTAAACAGGGGAATGTCGCGGCAAAGAACTTTGACAATTTGTCGCAGTTGCTGGCGAGCCTGGACTTCTGCGTTTGAAAGTTCTTGGCCGTTGATCGCGCTGTGATGAATGACGCGGGTGGTATTGAAGTGAACCAGATCATCTTCGATGCCTCGAAAGATCAGAATATTTTCCCGTGGGCATTGAATTTCACCTGATTCGATTCCTTTTTGGTACGCCTCTTGCACGGCCTCTTTGTCTATTGGAGAGAGTGGGTACAAAACTGAATCTGTCGTTGCGTGATCGGATGAGAAATTTTTGCGATCCAGTTTGAGTTTAAAGCAGAGGGTCATCGGTTGGCATTGGCTGTTGGACGCTTGGCCGTACTCAAATTTACATCCTGCTAGAGCAGCCACATCTCCGTCGCCGGTGCAGTCGATGTAGGTTTTGGCGGTTGCGGCCGTGAACCCACTTTTAGAGTGAAGGACGACTGACTGGATATGGCGATCTTTGATTTGGACGTGTGCGACGCGGTGGTGGTAGAGCAATTGAACGCCAGCTTCAAGGCAAAGATCTTCTGCCGCCAACCGGGCAGCATACGGATCAAAAATTCGTGTTTTTGTATTGGCTCCGTCATAACTTTGCATGCGTTGGAGCCATTCTTCAAAGATACCCGTGTCCAGTGATTGGCCGTGGAGATGGTTGGGCATGAATGGATTGACTTCACCTGCCGTCGCCATGCCGCCGAGGAAGCCGTAGTGTTCGACGAGTAAGACATCTGCGCCTTGACGGGCTGCAGCCACTGCCGCGCCGATGCCCCCAGGGCCGCCGCCGAGGACTAGGACATCTACTTGATGTTGAAGAGGTGCTTGGCAAGAAAAATCAATAGTTTGCATCGTCGTTAAAATACCTTTTTAGCCCGAATGAGATCATATCTAGTTGGGATTTTTTTTTAGTTTAAGATTGCTATTTGATCAAGGTAATCGAATACGCTGGCAATACCAAATGGTCCGCAACTTGTTTTTGAATGGAAGAGGGGGCTTGGTGTTTAAAGCCTGAGATGAGCCGCATCGGATCATCAAATTTTTGCCAAACCAGAGCATTGGGTTTACCCATTTGTTTGAGACTGATTGGTTGATCTGTGGGGCTTAAATTGAGAATCAGAACACGGGTTTGTTTTTTATAACTGAACTCCCAACCCAGAAGGGACGGGTATGCAGTTGCCTTGTTCGGTGAAATCATGTGAGCTGGTGAGAAACTTAATTGTTGTGCGTGGCTCATGCCCTCAAGGGCGTGGCCGATGACTTGCATGGTTTCTCCTTGGGCCGAGAGGCCAAGGGTTTGACTGGAAACCTGCTCAGATAAATGATCAAATGCAGGTTTGTCCCAGAAAATAGATGCAAACAACGTGTTTCCATAGAGGGCATGGCACAAGAGCATTTGGACCTGCGGCCGCTCCATGAGCAGCAAGGTCATCGTGGCAGTCGCCAAGCCATGAGACCATCGGCCACGGAACGCGCCGTTGTTATCAAATAAATTGTATTCGGTAATCCAGCAAGACATGCCCGCAGGCAAATACTCCGTCTCTGTAAATAGTTTCATGCGGCCAAAGGGAACCCCTAAAACATACGCCATCGAGCCAGGGCGTTTTAATATGTCTACCGAAGCTTGCTGCTCTGGAAGTGTGAAAACCATTCCCGGGCCGGGGCGAGGTTTGCCCAAAGGCTCAATGCCACGCGATTTGGCAAGGGCTTTGGCCTGTTGGCTTAGATAGCCCGAAGGATAAGCATAGACGTGAAAAACCGCAGCATCGGCACCTTCTAACAAGGGATACATTTGCTCGTTCCACTGTTGGCGACGTTGGGCTTCAGTGGGATAAGGACTTGCAGCGGCGACGGCAATTTGAACCTTCGGAAAACGATTTTTAATCGCTTTGATCCACCGATTGGCCTTGCGGGCATAGGTTTGGCCATCGGGAAACAGGCTTGTATAAAACTTGTTGGGGTGGTCCGCTTCATTGCCCAATTCGACAAATTTGATCGGCAAACCAATCATTTGGGCATGCTCAAGCATCGCCAATTGCGATTTTAAATCACGAGTCATGATATTCACGACGAACACAGGGGTTGCGCCCGTGCGATCAATCACAACTTTTAAATCTTCAAGACGGCTGGGGTTGGGTTTGATATTTCTGACATAGCGCGGGCCAACATCTAAATCTTTGAGAAACCAACCTGTTTCCCAGTCCCAGTAATTGGACCATGTTCCCCCGGGGTATCGCAGGGCTTGAGGCTTGAATGTTTTTAGAACATCTAGAAAAGGCTCATCACGCCACGATCCCGTCCAGATAAAATTATTGTTGTAGCCTAGGAAGGATGGGAGAATTGAACGTGATTGCCCCGCTTTATCAACATGCACCGGGGTTTGAGAAATAGTTTTTTGGGAGCGCCCATGACATGCAGTCAAAAACGGCATCCATGTTGCTGCAATGAAAATAATGAAACTGTGTTTGTAATTATTTTTGAAGGGAGACAACATCAAACCCTTTGTCGTACAGATGGCAATAATGATACGCATGGCGTATCATCATTGCGAGTTAAGAGTTTTACAAAATCTTGCTAATTCAGTCTCCGCGAATCACAAAACGCACAAGTTTTAAACATGATTGGTATGAGGGGCAATCTATTTTTTACGACCATGGATGGTGTTCCATGGGTTAGATTCAGCTACGTCTAGCTTGACTGTTTCAACATGGCCGTCCCAAGCAAGGTAATTAGCTGCTTCAAGATGGCGAAAATCCACTTGAACATTCAGAGTCGCAGTGTGCATGGTGGTGTGATATCTGGAATTATTGGTAAACAAATTGTTATCGATCAAGGAGACGTAATTGCTCGGTTTCTCCAGTTCGCCATATTTGTAGGAACCGACATACCACCAGTGGCCGTTGGGGCTGTCTGCGGTACTGGCCCAGCGTGAATTGCCTGCGTAGGAGGTATTAAGCCTCCATGTGGTAACGAGCATGGTTGACGTATCATATCCAATGGCATCGGGGCATTTGATGATCGAGGCTTTCCCCGTTGTCGAATCCTGCCAAGGCTGGGTATTATCCGCAACAGGCAAAGGAAGGTAGTTCATCAACCATAAACGACGAAACCAAGGGTAATTGTAGTCTCCTTGTAAGTTTTTCCCGGTTTCGAAAATAGCCAAAACCCAATCATTAAAATCATTGAGGTAAATGGCATTCATTGTGCCGATTTGTTTCAGCTGTGTGCCACATGCAATTTTTCTCGCGGTTTTACGAGCGGCCCCAAGTGCCGGAAGTAAAATGGAGATCAAAAGAGATATAATTGAAATGACCACAAGCAGTTCGATCAAAGTAAATCCGTGCTTGTTTCTTTTGAAGAGGGTGAATGGGTTGTTTTTCATGTGGATGCTCCTATTAAAAGTTGATGATTAAAATTTTGGTGTGGGTGGTGTACATGTGCCACCTGGGAAGAAAGCAGCTTCTATTACCAGAGGCTCTATTTTCTTGGCAGGTTCTTTGATTTTTTTGAGCAACATGAAAGTGGCTGCCTGCCCCATCTCATAATTGGGAATGGTAAAGTTGGTGAAGGGTAAGCCTGACAAATCCAGTTGGTTGCTGGCCACCGTGATCAGGGAAAGATCCCCAGGCACAGAGAGGCCTTCTAAGAGGGCTGTGACATAAACCGGAATCGCATCTGCAACTTCCGGGACCACCAACGCGGTCGGTCGGTCGGGCTTACAGAGCCATTGGCGGGTAAAATCAATTTTGTCTTCAGGACGCACCTCCGAGTCACCATGAATCAATGGCATGGCCAAGTATTCTTCTTCCATGGCTTGACGATAGCCTTCAAGGTGGTCAAACGCACTATAATGTAACCAAACACGCGATTCGTTCAGCACGCCGTGGTAATCCAGAAAAGCAATGTCACGATGTCCCATTTTTATCAAATGTCTCGTCATCTGATAGCCAATTTCCCTGTCGTTAGGTCTGACACAATCCGCATCTTGTTTGGAATTGATCCAAACCGCAGGCAAATTGCTTTGTTCAACAAACTGAGTCAGTGTAGATGGAATATCAGTGTTGTAATTGATCAGCAAACCATCGGACATCAATTCCCGAAGGATGCTGGGGATATAGTCTTTGTTCTCAAGCTGAGGCTCGGGCAATTTGGAATTGACCAGATGAATCCCATTGTCGAGCAAGACATCCTGAATTCCCGCCAAACGCTGGGAGGGCAAATGACTTAACGTCGGACAGTGAGCCAAAATAAGTGAAATGCAATCAAAACGTCCCTTGCGAATCCCCTGAGCAAAGCGATTGGGGCGATAACCTAAATCACTAGCAGCTTGTTTAATTCGTGCTTTGGTTTTGGCGTTGTATTGTCCCCGGTTGTTGAGGATATGGCTCACCGTTGAAGCCGATGCTCCCACATGCTCTGCAATTTGTTTGATGGTAACAGCCATAATGGCGGAAGGTTGCCTTGTTTTGTGTATCGAACACTGTGGATATTGTATATCTTACGTTAATCAATGCTATCATAACGTTGTGGCAATGTCAAGAAAAATGCTCAAAAAATCTGATATTCATTGTCAAAATTGGTTAAACGAGGTTGTTCAGATCGGTTTATGGTTTGGCTCTCTCTGGGAACCATCGCAGTTCCCATTGAACACTGTCATATTGTTTCATGACGTCCTTGGCGTGGAAGGGTCGCCAGGCAACTTCGGCAATGGAAGATAAAATTCCCAATTCACGATTGCGCGTGATTTGTCGGCGTAGGTCCGCTTTGCCAAGGAAGGACTCCGGGTACGCATAAAGCCGATAGGCCATGTGAAAAGACCAGCTAGACCCCATGATCCCTTTGGATTCGGTGGCAATGCTATCTCGAGCCATATCGATCATGTTTTTCGTGTTGAACCAAGGCACAGGAATGACATCATGCCCATGCTTGCGGAACCATGGAATCGAAGGGTAGTGCTCAGGGGTCACCCCCGCGACGGTGTAGCCGTAGTGCCAGTCGGAGATAATGATGTCGTCATCAAGCAAAGGTAAAGCCTTGGCGGTGTTCAGCGGCGGGCCACCATTGTGTTCAAAAAAGTAAGGCATTGAAGCATGGCTTAAAAGCATGTCTCCCCACATGACCGTGCGAGCGCCTTTTTTCTTGATGTAGCGATTGAGTGTATTGAGATAGTTGGCCATTTCAACGCCACGGTTAACTTCTTTGGGCCATGATTCACCAAAATAATAAGCTTCATCCACGCCAATGTGGAACAGCTTGGGTTGATCGAACAATTCGTAAAACTCATCAATACAATCTTTCACCAAAGGTAGAACCTTGGGATTGCGGACATTGAGACTCATGCCTAGCTTGCCGTTGGCTTTGGGGTTTTGTTGTTCTGCGGTTAATCGCTCGGTGGTCCAATGGGAGTTCACATGGAATTTCCATTTTCCCATGTGCATATCATTTTGGCGATGGATCATGTCCGCATGAGCTTCGAGCGTTTCTTGTGGCTGACGAAAGAAAAATTTGGCCAGTGATTTGAGTTCTGGAAACACTGTCAGGTTATGTTCTGCTGCGATATCGAGAAACTGTCGAACTTCCTCATGGGTAAAGGCTGCATTGGGCCAGACCTCCGGGTGGCGTTTAAGTTTTAAGTCGCCCTTAATCATCAGGCAAACATTGTTGTATTTGTAACGCCCCAGTCGTCGAAAAATCCAACGATAAATATCCAAAACCTCCGCAACCGTTTTTTTCTTCCAGTGAAAAGGCGGACGCAAAATCAAATGCATCGCCCGAAATTCCATGATCGGCATATCGACCACGCTCAGTTGAGGCAAAGTGCCATTGGGGAATTGCTCAAGGACTTGAAGGAAGCTTTGAATGCCGTTGTTGAGCCCTTCATCGTCATAACCCTTGACGGCAATGCCTTGAGGAAAAATCGCAAGCGTATATCCTCCCGGATAGGGTGGCGCCACGTCTACTTTGCCCTGTAAATTAACATTTTCCGTATGACTGATACTCAAAAAGGGATGCTCCGATTGAGCTACGCGGATTTGGAACTGTCCTTTGGTACGACCCGTAATAAAAGCCACTTCCCGTTCAAGCAGGCCCGTGGAAAAACTGCGATTGCTTTGGACAAACAATGTATCGCCAAGCTGAAATTTGCCATGCCCAAGAGTCATATCCCGCGGCTGTGGAATAATGCGAAAAGAGGGAGTATTGTGACGCATGCTTGAAATCGTCGCATGCTTCTTGATGAGCTTTTTCTCTGTTTCGGTCAAAAAAAATTGACGCAACTGAATCGAACTTTGGTTGCCAAGAAAGATACGGAGTACCGAAGGAATCTGTGAGTCAATTCGCCTGGCAGTAAACACCAGTGCATGGCGAGACCATTTGTCCAACACGGTGATTGTTTGATCAAGACCGTTATTCTGGCCTGATTTGGATTTCTGAACACATAAAAGACGCGTTGGAACCTTGGGGCCTTCACGCTTGGCATCAAAGGCCAGTTTATACAGTTGGCCTTCTTTCAAGGAAATGGTTTGCATCAATTGCACATGTTGAGGCTTGTTAGGCGAACTGATTTGAATCGTTAAAACACCATCCTTCACCGCCCGTGTGGTCACGGATTTGAGGCTTGGGTGAATGTGTAGAGGCCAGTTTGAAAAGCCTTTTTTGAAATGAGGATTCTTTAATTGCCCGCCCCCAAACGTAGTCGTACAGAGTAAAGCCACAATCACCCAGCCATAGCAAAGTAAGGGGAAACGCTTTTTCACTAAGGCTTATCCTTTTGTCTTAAATCAATGTTGTAATCACGAAATTAAACCTGTTGCCAAACGTTATCACAACGTTGTGATAACGTCAATGGAAATGAAAAGAAAGACCGCCTTTTTGTTCTTTTTCACCTTTATTTCAGATGTTTATGGCTTGAAAGTGGGGGCGAGAGGGGCGTTGACAGAATCTTCTGATGGGAATGAAGGATCAGGGCCATCGCATCTAAATCATGCCTTTCACAATTTTGAGCAGGTAATCGTGATTCCATCCACATTGGAGGCGTTTTGATTGAATGCCCACCTTCAACGTCTTCTCGTTTTTCAATAAATTCTGACTGAATCGTCGCA
>JAJRRC010000120.1 GCA_024279865.1 Planctomycetota bacterium
ATTCATCAGACATTGGGTTACAAGACGCCAGATCAGTATGAAGCAGCGTATTATGCAGCCGACCACGCCCAGGCTTGCATAGAAAAACAAGTGGCGTAAAATCAACCCGGTTTGGAATCCACTATTCGTGGGCTACCGCATGTTGCTTTGCTTATATGTAGTTGTTACAATGCTCGGCTCGAAACTGAATTGATCGAATACCGATAGAAGGTGGTTCCATGTACGCAGTCATTGAAGATAGTGGTTCACAAATCAAAGTCGCTGAAGGCGATATCATCAAAGTCGCCAACCGCGAGTTGTCTGAAGATGTCGCGACACTGACCTTTGACAAGGTTCTGCTCGTTGGACAAACCGAAGGCGATACCCAAATCGGAACGCCTCTCATCGCTAACGCATTGGTCACGGCTGATATTCTGTCCGAAGAAAAAGGCGACAAAGTGATGATCACCAAGTTCAAACGACGCAAAGGCTACAAGCGTCGTCAGGGCCATCGCCAAGCTTATCTTCGCGTCAAAATCACCTCCATCCAGGCCTAAAAACTTTTTGGAAATTTTTCCTCACCAAACCCACGTTTAACACGTGGGTTTTCTGCTGCGCCCATGTAAGAACCACTTTGCCTCGCGTTTAAATCAGACACCAACAGACTTACACGCAAAACTTGGGAATTGAAGGGCGTGATCAATTCGTCTGTCGTGTTTCAAAGAATCCGACTCTTCGGAAGACCTTAGAATTCGGCTTTTCTAAAATACAAAAAGATATTCACAGCCTTCCCAAAGTATTTTGCATCAATACTTACCGCTTTTGACTAGATGGGTCGTTTAAAAAGCAGCCGCCCCCGGCCCCCGGCCCCGGAGGGGTATCCGGGGCCGGGGGCGGCAATAGGGAATAATGCAAAATGTTCTAAAAATGCAAAGAGAACCAAGGAAATACTTCTCATCAATTGAAAAACTGGCACATTCCAAGTTTGCGGGGGGCTTGCGGGGAACTTCCGGGGGGGATTTAGACGTTTTGGCTCACGTTGCCGATGGATTCGAGCATGATGTCGGCCAATTCATCGCAACAGCCTTCGACATTGAAACGCATGTCATAGGCACTGGTACCTGTGACAGTCACACGTCGGGGGGTTTTGCCATGGGTCGGGCAGGAGATGGTCCGCAGATGCCGTTCAAGCTCCAGCTTGAGCATCTCTAGCGAATCTTGGGCATCGCCAGATGGATACCGATCTATCATCGCATGACCTCCGTGTACCTGCTGTACGACTGCTTTAAACTTCAAACAGCCGATAAAAACCATTCTGCTGGACAACACTAACTAGTATCGTAACAGATCGCCCCTTGGGTTGTCATCCAATTTGCCAGTCCTTAGGCTCTATATTTCAATATTTTTTTGTCAAAAATTGGTTTGTAACGATTAGCGACCCAAGACGAGTCAAAAAAAATAGCTGCGGGCGAATGATTTCACCTGCGGCTATTTTTATTTTATTTTATTTTAGAAAAACCGAGAGCAATATTATCGGCCATAGACCCCAACAGGTTGCTCAATCACTTCAGAGAACTGAGTGGGCTGAGGCTGTCCGTAGCCTTGGGTGTTGGATATGACCGACGAGCTGTTGGACATGACAGAGGCTGTCTGCCCCTGAGACTGCGAGATGGTCTCTGTGGCATCAGAAATCTCTGAAGCCTCTGCGGGGAGTCCCTGGCGGCTTGAACGAATGATGGAGCTACCTTCATCTCGCTGTTCGGGTGCATCGCGGTATCGCACTTTGATCAGGAACGGACGACAGCCATCTAGGAAGCATGTGCCTTCATCAATGACCTTAGAGCCATCGAGTTCCAATAGTTTCCACGTGACCTTGTCCGCAGGGTTGGGGTTGTACAAAAAGCCTTCAACTTCGGGTTGACGGGCAAAATCCAGTCGCAACCGCATGCAGACGGGGACATCCATTTTCCAGAATTCTTCATCGGTGGTGGTGTCTACCAGAATCACCGTAGTAGGCTGAAGAGGGGTGCTTCGGAAGGTGTGCCGATCAAGGCTCACATCTTCCCAGCATCCGCCTAAAAAGATCATTGCCACCATTGCAATTAGAAGATTAAATTTGGCCATTGTATAAATCCTTTCCCAAAGGCTTGTCGAGTTGCGATGAAAGTCCTACTCTGTAGGTTGACTATGAAAGACGAAACAGGCTCGCATGACACAAAAAACACCCGAACCAGAATCGTTATCGGCTAATCGGCGCGATTTTTTCCGAAAGATTTTGCTAAAAAGTTTAAATCGTGCAGAAGATGTCGGCCGAGCCCTTGCTCAGAAGGCTAGTAATGTACTCGCCCCAAGTGCAAAAACCCCTTCTTTTGCAGGCTCAACGGACTCTGAAGCCTTCACAGAAAGCCCTTCTGAGCCGTTACGTTGGCTCCGTCCACCTGGCGCGTTATCGGAAGCACGTTTTACGTCCATTTGTGGTAGCTGCGGCGGATGCGAGGAAGCTTGCCCGGCTCATTGCATTGTAATTGACCCCAATGTCGCCGGCGGCTTACCTTATATCGAGGCTCGACAGTCCCCCTGTGTGGTGTGCGAGGACCTTGCTTGTATGCGGGCTTGCCCTGGCGGTGCGTTGTCTCTGGTCAATCATCGCAATGAAATTAACATGGGCCTTGCCGTGATGAATCATGAGCTATGCCTGCGTAGCCAAGAAGGCGATCAGCAAGAATGCCGCCTATGCGTCAACCAATGTCCCATTGGCGAAACCGCGTTGGATTTCGATACCCAAGGTCGCATCGAAGTACGCGACGCGTGCATTGGGTGTGGTGTGTGTGAATGGGTCTGTCCCACGTACCCGGCCGCCATTGTGATCGAATCAGGACGCTGAGCGTTCAATGTAAGCCATTGATCTTTAAATAGGCAAGAACCTGATCCGGCCCTGCGACCCTCCGGACACGCACGCTGTAAGCGTGCGGCTACTTTTCAAGCGATCCACCTGATCAAAAGCGGTAAATATTGATGCGAAATGCTTTAGGACTCGGCGTTGTGATGACACCCTGCTTTAAAATATTAATTTTTCGAATCACCCAAACGACCACAAACATCCACACCCCTACGCAACATCTAAAAATAACCCTCCCAAAAACGTAAAAAGAACCAAGGGAATGCTTCTAACAGGTTTTGAAAATTGCGAGCCCCAAGCTTCCGGGTGTAGGGCCAATGCAAGGCGATTCAAGGGTGGCATCCCACCTTTGGCAAATACGTGGCCATATGCGTTGGCCCTGCTTCCGGGGGGGGGTTAGCGGGGAGTTGGCGCGTCTAGATGGTGGTTTTTGATTTTTTTGTAGAGCGTGGTGCGATTGATGTCCAGCTCCTTGGCGGTGGCTTGGCGATTCCACTGATTGGCTTTGAGGGCTGCTTCAATAATCTGGCGTTCGGGGTCTTCTAAAGCCTCGACCAAAGGCATCGGCGTCCAGCCATCTTCTAGAGCCCGGATCGAACAGTTGCCTGTTGAACCCAACGATTGCAGGCCTGCCATCGGCTGACCTGCGGCTGCAAGCTGCACCGGGTCTGGCAAATCGGTCACATCAATCACCGGCCGACGGCTTAAAACCACGGCTCGCTCAATGGCGTTTTCCAACTCCCGCACATTGCCTGGCCATGAATGTTGCTGTAGCGCGGACATGGCATCATCGGTCAAGCTGGTGATGGTCTTGCTCATTTCATTGCAGAACTTATCCACAAAGTGGTCTGTGAGCAGTGAAATATCATTGAGCCGTTCACGCAAAGGCGGGATGGCGATGTTCACGACATTGATGCGATAGTAGAGGTCTTCACGGAAGTCGCCGCTTCGGACGAGGTCTTCGAGCGGTTGATTGGTTGCGAGGATAAATCGGATATCGACATTGACGGTTTTGGTTGAGCCGACGGGTTCAAACTGTCGTTCTTGAAGCACACGAAGCAGTTTGAGTTGCAGGGCGGGGGTGGCACTGTTGATTTCGTCGATGAACAGCGTTCCGCCGTGGGCTGCGAGACATTTGCCGGGCTTGTCGGTTTCGGCTCCGGTGAAAGCACCTTTGACGTGGCCGAAGAGTTCGCTTTCGAGCAGTGTTTCGGGAATGGATCCACAAGAGAACGTCAGCAAGGGACCGTTGCGGCGATCACTGCGTTCGTGGATAGCCCGGGCGATCATGGATTTGCCTGTGCCGCTGTCGCCGTTGATCAGAACGGTTGTTTTGCTGGGTGCGACGGCTTCGATCAGGTCAAATACTTTTTGCATGCGATAGTCATGGCCGACAATGTTGTCCATGCCATAACGGTCGGCAAGCTGTTCTTTAAGAGTAATATTTTCCGCCAAGAGCGCGTGGTGTTGAAGTGCTTTATCAATGGCGAGCCGCAGTTCATCTTCGATCACCGGCTTGGTGAGATAGTCTGCTGCCCCGAGCTTGATGGCTTGGACGGCCGCCTGAATTTTTCCAAAGCCAGTTATCACAATCACCGCCAAGGCAGGATACTTTTGACGCACCTGCTTGAGCAATTCCATGCCATCACAGCGAGGCATGTTCATATCCGTAATCATCAAATCAAACGGCAACTCATGCGCAGACCGCTCTAACAAAGCCAAGGCTTCATTGCCATCCCCCGCCAGCGTGGCGTTCAATCCCTGCAAAGCCAAGAAATCACCCAAGCTGTCAGCGATAATGGGATCGTCATCCACAATTAAAACACGTGCGGGGTTTGCGGGGTCCATCATGCTTCAAACTCCTGCAGTTTGTGAAGGGGGAAACGCACCGCTAATTCTGCACCGCGATAGCCATCAGGCTCATCGGGACTTCCCAAGCTAAGCTGGCCATCAAGTCGCGCGACAATTTAGCGTGTCAGAGAAAGGCCCAGGCCGTAGCCGCTGTCTTTGGTGGTAATACCAAAACGGAATTGCCCCGTTTCATCCAGAAGCGTGGGGTTAAAGCCTGGGCCGTTATCGGTGATTGTTAAGATGACTTGTCCGTTATTGAGTTCGCCATGGAGGTCGATGTGGCCGTGTGTACGACCGGGTCGATCAATCATGTCCTGGGTCAACGCTTCGATGCTATTTCGCAAAGCATTAGCAATAATCGGATAAATCGGGCCAGCGGGAAGCTGGGCCACGTTAGATTCAAGTCTTGATGTAATTTCAATTTGCCTCATGTTTGCCGCCGGGCCAAGCAGTCGAATGGCATGTTCGACAGTTTGTCCCAGTGTCTTGGTTTGAGCGTGCAATCGGTCAGGCCGATGCTGTGTACTCATCCAACGTCGAATCAACATCGCCATCTGCTGCATCGCGTCATTGGCTGTTTCTAAGCGAGAAAACACACCTCCCTCAGCCTTTCCCCCAACCGTTGGCGAAGGTCTTTCTCGCGAAGTTCTCATGGGTGCTTCAGCAGCAAGATCGTTTTCGTGCTGCGCTTCTTTTTTGAGAACCGCCAATGCCAATCCCACATTGCGTAATGAACCATCCAGAAGATTGGCCAGTTCATGGGCCAAACGGGCTGGTGAATCTGGTTCATCCCGATTGCCTGTGACAAGCTTGAGCTTTGAAGTGTGCGTTTTGTGCAGCATGATTATGAATTGTATCGACGTCAATAACCCGTCAATCAAGTTCTATGTGGTTTTGAAACCACATCAAGGTAGGTTTGTAGCAGTTATACCCTTGGAGCCTAGAAATTCGGGAAAGGGAGAAAGAATGAACCTCTCTCATCAAGAATCGCACGCTATCAGATGCCGCTTGCTTTTGAATCAAGCTGCGTCTGAAGAAGAGTCCAGCGGATGAATCTCCCAGGTTTGTGATCCCCAAAATGAACCCGATGATTTCTGCCCAGAACCAATACTGATACGAGATTTAAAGTGGCCTTTTCGCTTCATTTTTTCCAAAGCGCGATCAATCATTTCCTTGTCCAGCCCCGTATTCTGATATGAATCTGCGATAGCCAATTGGTGCATCAGGCCACTGTTACCCGTTTCACCACAAAGAATCACGCCGACGAGTTTGCCTTCGTCGCGTGCGATCAGACTCAGCGAAGGAAATGAATGGAGCAAATCGGCAAGATCAGCAGGGGTATTGACATTTAGATTCACGCCCTCTGCTGCGGCACTGGCTGTTTTGCACGAAGTACACAACGCCACCACTTCACGAAAATCTGTTGGTTGAAGTTCACTTAATAGCACAGCCAATTTCAAGCCCTTTCTAAGCCATTTACTCTTGATGGCAAGACCCCGTCCCATGGAGCATCGGCAAGTTTGGCTTGTCCATTAGGGCACATGAGTCATTTTTCCAAGGATCAGGTCCTATGCGGCGGGTTGTGCTTGGGATACCATTTGTGTCGGTTGTAATAGCTGCGTTTGCTCGCGATCAGAGGCTTGGGTATGGTGCTTCCTCACTTAAATTGCCGATAGGCTAGTCATACAGGAAGCTTTTTTTGATGCGATATAAGCAGATTATTTTACGCTTGGTGATGCTTTCCCTGCTATGGCAAGGACTTATCGCCCAAGCGGATGTGGGGAACCAGGTCCACGCGGTCGTTCGCGCGGCAAACCTGCGACAAACCAAGTTCAGCCTCTCGGCCATGGACATTCAAACCGGCCAAACACTGATTCAAATCCACGCCAATGAGCCGATGGTTCCCGCCAGTAATATGAAGCTCTTGACTACTGCCGCGGCACTGGATCATCTGGGGCCGGACTTCATGTTCAAAACGTCATTGGAAATCATCCCCTCCTCTGACCAAGCAGGCACGAGCCTTCTGATCCGTGGCGATGGTGATCCATCCCTAGGCGACCCCATCCTGCTTGAAGAACATGGCATGGTCGTGGATCAACTGCTAGACCGCTGGGTCGATGCCGTCCAGAAAGCAAACCTCCCCCATGTCGATCAATTGATTGTGGATGATCGTATTTTTGACCGCCAATGGGTTCATCCTTCTTGGCCTAAAGATCAATTAAATCGTTGGTATTGCGCTCAGGTTGCGGGCCTGAACTTTCACAACAACTGCCTGGATATTTATCCCAGTCCAACGCGTCTGGGCGATGCTCCTTTGTTGCGAGTTAGTCCGCCCGCGCCGTTTTTAAGATTGAGCAATCGAGCCGTGACAGGTAAATCCGATTCCTTCTGGGTCAGTCGCCAACTCGGCACCAATGAACTGGTCTTCCGAGGCAAGGTCAAACACGCCCGAATCAAACCGGTCAGCGTGGCCTTGGACAACCCGCCCCTGTTTTTCGCGCAGCTATTACGTGAACGGCTCAGTGCACGAGGCATCACGGTCAATCAAATTTATCAACCCCAACAAGCAGACATCTTCCCCCCGGGACAAAGTATTCTTCTGGTCCAAACCACGTTGCCTGTGATCTTGGCTCGATGCAACAAAGATTCACAGAATCTGTTTGCTGAAGCCTTGCTCAAACGCATGGGGCATCAAGTTACCGGCTCCCCAGGAAGCTGGGACACCGGCCGTGCGGCCATGAGACTGTTCCTGCACAAACACCTCGGAACCCGCAGTGCAGGGATTCAAATTGATGACGGCAGTGGCATGAGCCGTAAGAACAAAGTCAGCGCCAAAGCCATGACAGACCTGCTCACAGCCATCTACCGTGACCCACGCCTTGGCCAAACCTATTTCCAAAGCCTCTCCATCGGCGGCCAGGACGGAACCCTTCGCAAACGATTCTCCTCCAAAACGTTCAAAGGAACCGTCCACGGGAAAAGCGGCTACATCCGAGGCGTCAGCACCCTCAGTGGCTACCTCGTCAACGCCAACGGTCGAGCCATCGCTTTTAGCTTCCTATTCAACGATTTTAAAGCACCCATTTACGTCCACCAGATCAAAGCCCTTCAAGACAAACTCGTCAGCCTGCTCGACAAAGAAGCAGCCAGGCTAGACCCCGTGCATCTTGGTGGATAAAACAGTAGATAAAAGAATCAAAAACTGAGAAAATAAAACCGCCACCAGCCCTGTTTATGCTTTAATTGATCGCTTACATTTGATCGGGTCTCATTTTATGCTTTTTGACCTTGAAGCCATCCTCAAACACCAACCCCAACTCGACCGCCAAACGACCGAACATCGCTTGGCACAGTTTACCCAAGCCTACTTCGACCAATTCGACCACGCCCAAATCGCAGAGCATTTATATCAGGCCAGCCAACTTACCAATGACCAACCCGTCCATGTGCAAATGACCCAGGTTGATGAACAGACCGCCACCTGTACCGTCATTGCCTATGACCATCCGTTCGAATTTTCCATGATCACCGGCTGCCTCGCCGCACGAGGCTTTAGCATTCAATGTGGCAGCGTCTTCACACTGCACCCCCCCACCGGAACTTCCCCCGAAAATGCCCCCGGCTTAACCCCCGGCTTAACCCCAAGAAACTTCCCGGAAAAACAGGCCTCTCACAAACATCCCTCCAGAGGACGACTCGGCTCAGCCGTCTTGCGGCGAGCACAACAAGCCAAACCCCATGCCGTCATCCTTGACCACTTTATCGGCCAAGCGGACTTCGGATCGTCCTACGCAAACTGGGCCACCCGCACCGAACAATTACTCCATGAAGTTTTAACCCTGCTCGCCAAACGGGATGACGACTCTGCCACCAAAGCCAAACAACGCGTCAACGCACAAATGACCCGGCGGATGAATACGCAAAAAACCCACGCCCAAGTACCAGCCATCAACCCGATGCAAATGGATATCGACCGACAAGAAAACGGCAGCGCACGTATCCGCATCACCGCAGAGGACACCCCCGCGTTCCTCTATGCCATGAGTACCGCACTCTCAGTTCAAAACCTCAGCATCGAACAAGTCCACATTCAAAACGTCGGCAATCAAGTCCAAGACGAAATCATCGTGACAGATACAAAAAATCGAGCACGCCAAGGAAAACTTAAAACCCAAACCATTGACCGCATTCGCTTGTCCGTCTTGCTCACCAAACAATTTGCCCACTTTCTCGACCACGCGCCAGACCCACTCCGAGCACTGACCCGCTTTGAACAAATGGTCGGCGAAATCCTCGAAGCACCCCAATCAGGCCAATGGGTCGATATGCTGAGCAATCCCAAAGCCATGGCTGAATTCGCCAGGCTACTGGGAGCCAGCGACTTTCTCTGGGAAGAATGTATTCGAACACAATACGATTCAGTCCTTCCACTATTCAAACCGCATCTCCAAGAGGGAAAACCCTTTTGTGAACCAGCCCAGACCTTGCCCGCTCGACTGGAACAAGCACTCAAAGGTGCTGTCGGCTTGCCTCAACAACAAGACCGACTCAACAAATTCAAAGACCATGAATTGTTCCTCATCGACCTAGACCACATCCTCACCCCCGGCTGGGATATGCGAGAACTCAGCTCACGCTTAAATCTGCTGGCAGAAAACCTCGTGGCGACCGCTTGTGATCTGGTCTTTGAAGACCTTGCCCGGTCCTATGGCAAACCCGCCAATAATGCGTCCTACGCCATCTTCGGCCTGGGTAAACTCGGCGGCATCGCACTGGGCTATGCCTCAGACATCGAACTACTCTTTGTCTATCCAGGCCAAGGTAAAACCGCCGGCGGCAAACGGGGACGTATCAACCACAGCGAATTTTATGAACGCTTTGTCAAAGAAACCGCAGCCTTCTTGCGAACCAAACGCGAAGGTATTTTTGAAGTGGATCTTCGCCTCCGACCCCACGGCAAAGATGGACCCCAAGCCGTCAGCGTCGATCAATTCGACCAATACTATGCCCCCGACGGACCGGCACACCCCTTTGAACGACTCGCCCTGGTACGCATGCGGTGGATCGGGGGCGACCCCCTGTTGGGCTCGAAAGTCGAACGCTTGCGAAATAACTATCTCTACGATGGAAAACCATTAAACCATGACGCACTATGGGAACTGCTCGGACGAGCCCGCAAAGAAAAAAATCGCCCCGGCCAATTCAATGCCAAGTACAGCCCAGGGGCACTGACGGACCTCGAATTTGTCGTCCAGTTGCTGCAAGTCGAACATGCCAAGCATATCCCACAACTACGCACGCCACGCTTACGCGAAGTGCTCGGAAGCTTACGCAGAGCCAATGTCCTCTCTGCCACCGAATACGAACAGCTCTACAGTGCTTACATCTTTTTACGCCAACTGATCAACGGCTTGCGCATGCTCCGGGGGTCCGCCAAAGATTTGTTCTTACCCAAACTCGACAGTGATGATCTCGCTCATCTAAGCCAGCGTATCGGCTATGAATGGGACGGCGACACGAGCCCTGCCCAACAGCTCATCGCCCAATGGGAAACGCAGACCGCGACCGTGCGAAACTTTGTGCAAAAAACCTTCGGCCGTCCTTGTCCGGGAATGGAAACCTCCTAGCCCCCCCCCGGAAGTTTCCCCCAAAAAATCCTTTCAAAACAGGCTGAACGCCAGGCACACATTTTTGTTTTTCTCAAGGTTCTCATGACAGGGCAAAGAAAACAAATGTCGTGAATGGTATCATGCCCCCAGAAAACCATGCCAAGCACCTACTCCAAATTTCTGTCCGTCATCACGCGATTTTTCGTTGGCCTGATTATTCTCAGCGGAGCCATTGGAATCTTTCTGTTTTTGGTCACAACCAAACAGCAGCCCATCCAGACACCACACCAGAAAAACTTGCCTCACGTTCGCGTCATCTCTGCTTTGCAAGTCAACGTCAAACGCCAGTGGCGTGGCTTTGGGTCTGTCACGGCAATGGACACCACCGACGTTCCCACCCGAGTAACCAGCACGGTGATCGCTATTGCTGATGCACTTGAAGCAGGGTCATTGGTTCGCAAAGGTCAATTGCTCGTGCAACTCGACGACAGTGATTTTTTACGACAAGAAGAGATCGCTCACCAAAACCTCACGGGGATTGATGAAGAACGTAAAAATCTTGCGGTGCAGGAAACATACCTCAAAAAGCGGTTGATTCTTCAACTGGAACAACAAGAACTTGCAGTCAGTCAGCACAAACGCACCACCGATTTGATTGCCCGAGGAGCAGGCACTCAGCAAGACGTGGATCGCGCCCGGGAAGCGGTCTTGTCCAAAGAGCAGTCGGTGCTTCAGACCCGTGAAAAAATTCAATTGCTCACCCATCAACGGGGGCAACTCAATGCCCAGCATCAAGCCCAAGCCTCGGCCTTGCGTCGAGCGGGTGAAGATGTCTCCCGTTGTCAGATTATCAGTTTGATTGATGGCATTTTGGAATCACTGGACGTGGAGGTGGGCGAGCATGTGACTTCTGGCCGCCGCATTGGCCGGGTGGTAAATCCCACACAGATGGAAGTTCAGCTCAAGCTACCAGCCTCGGCCCGAGCGAGTGTACAGGTCGGTGACGAGGTGGTTTTATCTGCGGTGGGGGAGGAAGATCATCTGACCCACACGACTATTTCTCGTATTTCGCCTGTGGACGATCCGGACATGCGGACGTTTAATGTGTATGTGGAATTGAGGTCCAATGGCAAACGCTGGGTTCCGGGCCGTTTTGCTCAGGGTGTCGTCAAGGCTGCCGAGCCGACGGCCCATTGGTTGGTCCCGGGCCGTTCCATTGCAGCGGACCGCCTGACACTGGTGCGTCAGGGGGTTATTGTGACGCTCGGAGCAAAGTCTGATTTTCTGGTTCGCCAAGCGTATCCTCAAACCGGCTTGTCCGACACAAACTGGACGGCTCTAAAAATAGCATTGTTGCCTGAAGACTTGGTGGTCATTACGCCTTCTCGTACGTTAACGGATGGGAAAAAGGTCCGGCCGATGCTCGTCGGGGAGAATTTGCCGTGAGCATTCCAGGCTTTGGCGTTCGCAAACCGGTCCCCGTCAATTTATTGATGATCAGTTTTCTGCTGGCTGGATTGGTTTCTCTTTTTTTTCTAAGGCGAGAATTTTTCCCAGAGACGGGCCCTGACACCGCGACGGTTTCTTTGGTCTATCCGGGCGCTACGCCGTTGGAACTTGAAGAATCGATGGCCATTAAAATCGAGGATGCCTTGGCGGACCTCGAAGACGTCAAAGAAATCCGCACGAGCCTTAATGAAGGCGGCGGCAGCATCACGGTTGAATTTCATGAATCTGTTCAAGACATTGACAAAGCAGTCGATGATGTCGAGCGTGAAATTGATCGTTTACAAGATTTGCCTCAAGAAGCAGAGAAGATTACGGTCCAGTTGTTTGAACCGATGCTGCCGGTGATTCGTTTGTCGGTACTGGGGAATGTTGAAGAGTCGATTCTCAAGAATACTATTTATGGGATTCGAGAAGAGCTCAAAACATTGCCAGGCATGGGACAGATGGTTTATTCGGGCGTTCGCAATTATGAGTTGCGAGTCAATGTTCATCGCACGTCTTTGCTCGAACATGGCCTAAGTTTACCCATCATTGCAGACAGCATTCGCCAGTGGATGGCTGAGGTTCCCGGGGGCATGGTTCGCAGCAACACCGGAAACGTCAAAGTCCGGACCACTGGCGTCGTCGAGCGGGCTGCTGCGATTCGTCAAATTGTGATTCGAAGCACGCCCCAGGGACAATCTCTGCGTGTGGGTGATATCGCCACGGTCCACGAATCATTTGTGGATGTGGATTTGATTACCCGATTTAACGGGCAGCCGTCGATGGGCTTGACGGTTTTCAAACGCGGCAAGCAGGACATTGTCAAAATGGCGGAGATGGTGCGCGCCTATGTCGACGCGCGTCAGAATCGGCCGTTGCATTTGCAGGGGATTGAGCGTTTTTATCATTCGCATCGCGCCAAGGCTTATGAGCTGGGGCGTGATTCTCCGTTGCCGTTGCCGCCGGGGGTCACGATTCAGACCAACTCGGATTTGGCGAGGTTTGTCGAAGGCCGTCTGGACCTGCTCACCCGCAATGCTTTACAGGGCGGGATCTTGGTTTTTGCCACGTTGTTTCTATTTTTAAACTGGCGGGCTGCGTTCTGGGTCTTCATTGGTTTGTCGACCGCCTTGGCGGGCACGCTGGTGATCATGATGGTCTTGGGCATCACGATGAACCTTTTGACCATGTTCGGCCTCATCGTGGTCATGGGACTGCTCGTCGATGATGGCATTGTGGTATCCGAAAATATTCAAAAGCGATTTGAACGTGGAGAGCCTGCGCTCGTGGCGGCTCAAAAAGGAGCTGAACAAGTTTTTTGGCCTGTGGTGGCGACGGTGTTGACGACCATTGTGACTTTTTTGCCTTTGCGGTTTATTCAAGGACGCATGGGGGACTTGATGGGCGCGCTCCCGGTGGTGGTCGCGTGTGCGTTGTTTATGAGTCTGGTGGAGAGCTTGCTGATTTTGCCCTGCCACATGGGACATAGCCTTGAGGCTCACAGCAAAGACAAACTCACCCGCGTAGGCCAAACGCTTCGTCGGTATGAACAGTGGCGAGACTACTGGATCTTTGACCGAATTGTGCCTGCGTATAGCGTGGTGGTTCGCCGCTGTATCACGCATCGTTATTTAACGCTGGCTTGCGCGTTGGCGGTGTTGACCGTCTCCATCGGCATGGTTCAGGGCGGACGGGTCAAATATATCTATCTACCGAACAGTGATTCTGAAACCATCGTCATCAATGCCAAGATGCCCATCGGCACTTCCATTCAAAAAACAGCTCACATTGCCGATCTGATTGCCAAAGCAGCCCGAGCTCAACCCCAAGTCAACAACGTCGACTCGGTGGTGGGCGAACGGGCCAATCTGAACACCGGTCAGGTCACCGGTGCTGCGTCCCATATCACACAAATTTTTATTGAACTCAAGCCCGTTGAAGAACGGGCCATCGAATCTTCTAAAATCACTCAAAATATTCGAGACGCGTTAGAAAATAAATTGCCTGACATTGACAGCATCAGCTACACCGCCATCACAGGCGGGCCCGGCGGAGCAGACATCACCGTTAGTGTGCGTGGCAACAACATGCACCGGATGAACCAACTCGTCGAAGAAATCAAAACCGGCTTCGGTGAATTCCAAGCGGTTTACGATATCAGTGACAACAACGATCTGGGACAACGTGAACTCCAACTGGCCCTCAAACCCTCGGCCGCTGCGTTGGGCTTTACCACCGCATCGGTCGCCCAACAGGTTCGAGGCATGCTTTACGGCATTGATACCCATGTCTTCACCGAACGAACCGAAGACATCAATGTCCGCGTGCGACTGGATGCGAAAACTCGAAACGACCTTCAGGAAATTCAGCAACTCTGGATTCTTAGCCCCCAAGGCAAGTCCGTCCCACTCTCGCAAATTGCTGACATCACCGATGGACTCACCTATTCCACCATCCACCGGACTGCACGCAAACGTTCTATTTCCATCACCGCTGATGTGGCTCCCAATACCAGCCCTGAGAGCATTGTGTCGGAATTCAAGAAAAAAAATCTGGACCTTCTCACCGCCAAATATTCAGATCTTGAAATTGTTTTCGGCGGCCGACAAGACCGTGAAAAACGGGCCTTTCAATCTTTACCTTATGGGATGATGGTGGCGTTTGTGTTGGTTTACGTCATCCTTGCATGGCTATTTGGCAGTTACACGCAGCCCATTGCCGTGATGCTGGCGATCCCATTTAGTCTGGTGGGATTGATTTGGGGACACTGGGTACTGAACTATGAAATTACTTTTTTGAGCATCATCGGCTTCGTCGCGTTGAGCGGCATCGTGGTGAACGACTCCTTGATCCTCATCGAATTTTTCAACAAACACCGCAGCCAAGGCCACAGCACCGAAGACTCTCTCGTCGAGGCTGGTAAACGTCGCTTACGACCGATTGTGTTGACGACGTTGACGACGGTTCTGGGATTGTTGCCGTTGATGCTTGAACGTTCATTTCAGGCGAAGTTTATGATTCCCATGGCCATTTCAATTTCCGGGGGGTTGTTGAGCGCCACGTTTTTAATTTTGCTGGTATTGCCTTGCGTGATTCTTATCATTGAGGATATCAAAGCAGGATTCACCTATTGTTGGCATGGGAAAACCAGAGCTGAGCGTGAGGCGATGCACTAGAGCACCCCACACTCAAGTGTCGCGGCGTGATTATCCAAATCGCCTTGGCGCAACGAAGTTCATGCCGTTTCCCCCGTTGCAGGCCCGCTACACATGACCGTGATGCGATCTAAAACGTTCTGCATTCATCTGTCCCGTTTCAAAGAATCCGACTCTTCGGCAGACCTTCGAATTCGGCTTTGTCAGAGCCGCGCGGGGACGCGTCTGCAAAATGCGAGGTCTATTTTCAAGCAATTTTATTGCATGGCGTTCATCGGGTTGCGGCCGGCAATCGCGTCGCCCAACACAGCTTTGCTGACGCTGTCGAGACTGGCGCCCACGGGTAAGCCTCGAGCGAGGCGTGAAACATTGACCCCTGCTGCGTGAAGTTGGTCCGCCAGATACATTGCTGTTCCATCACCTTCTTGGGTGGGATGCAAGCCTAGGATCACTTCTTGAATATCCTGGGTGGTCACACGCTCAAGCAGGGGCTCGATATTCAGGTCTCCCGCCCGGATGCCATCGAGTGGGCTGAGGTGTCCCATTAAAACGTGATACACGCCGCGATATTGGCCCGTGGTTTCCAGTTGCACGATATCGCCTGGGTGTTCCACGACCAAAATGGTTTGAGGGTCCCGTTGCGTGTCTGTGCAGATTGAGCAAGGGTTCACATCAGCGACGTTGCCACACTGTCCGCAGATTTTCAAATCGGTTTTAAAATCATGAATGGCCGAGGCCAATGCCAAGGCCTCTTCGGTTGAAGACTTCAGCAGGAAAAAGGCAATGCGTTGAGCTGAGCGTCGTCCGAGCCCCGGTAGCCTTCCGAGTTGGTCGACGAGCCGATTCATGGCTGAACTTTGTGATGCGGGGGGTAAGGATGATGCCATGGTCCAAGTGTAGCACGGGCCGGGTCAAGCTCAAAAGCGTAGACCGTGCTACAATCCTTCTAATGCTTGAACAGTTTGCTGATTCATTTTCGGATTTGATGACCCGTGGCGGCGTGGTGATGTGGCCGTTGATGGTGCTGAGCCTTGTTTCGATCACACTATGCCTTGAACGCGGCTGGTTTTGGCTGTCGACCAATCGGCTGGGCCGCCATCGTCAGGTCTTACACTTGGCCAAGCTGCTTCGCCAACAACAAACCCAGGAAGCTTTGGAGCTAGCTCACCGCGGGCACACGGTTTATCACCGCGTGGTGGCCAAGTTGCTGAGCGAACCGTTGACCGATGCGTTGGTTATAGACGTGATTGAGTCTCATCGACCGCGTCTCGAACGTTTTATGCCGACGTTATCAACGGTGATTACCGCATCTCCGATGCTGGGTATTCTTGGCACGGTTTTGGGCATTATTTCCAGTTTTCAAATCATCGGCAATCAGGCCGCAACAGGTGATCCCAGCGCCGTCAGCGGAGGCATTGCTGAAGCATTATTAACCACCGCAGTGGGATTGGCCGTCGCTTTGATTGTGCTGCTGCCGTACAATGCATTTCGAGCTCAAATAGATCGAACGCTGGGGCGTATGGAAATGCTCATCGCCGCAGCGCGGCATCATCAGGCTGTCGCAAAAGACCCAGAATCATAAGACCTTTCACTCATCTTCTCAGAAGGGGAACCATTAACTATGCTTAATCCAACCGAAGCGACCATTCGCCAATTTGAAGTAATTCCTGCACTGCCAGGCCCACTCAAGCCGCTCATGAAAATTGCTTACAACCTCTGGTGGTCGTGGCATCCTGAAGCAAGAGAACTCTTTGTACGTATCGACCGAGATCTTTGGGACAGTTGCTATCACAACCCTGTTCGCATGCTCGGAGAATGTCCGCAAGAACGCCTTGATGAAATCGCCCGCGATGAGGGATTCCTCAATTGCCTAGACCGTTGTGCCCAAAGCCTTGATCGTCATCTAGAACGTCCCTCTTGGCTTAAAAAAGACAACATCGACCCAGGCGACTTTACCATTGCCTACTTCTGTGCAGAGTTTGGCCTGACCGAATGCTTGCAAATTTACTCCGGCGGCCTCGGCTGCCTCGCAGGCGATCACCTCAAAAGTGCCAGTGAACTGGGCTTGCCTTTGGTGGCGGTGGGCTTGTTGTACCGTCGTGGTTATTTCCAGCAGTACCTCAATGCCGACGGATGGCAACAGGAATATGCACCGGATCTGGACTTCGCCAATTTACCAATTAAGCAGGTCCTTGATGAGGATGGCAATCAAGTCAAAGTCAGCGTGGACATGCCCGGCCGACCGGTCAGCATTGCCGTGTGGAAAGTGATCGTCGGACGCATCACCCTTTATCTGCTGGACGCCAATCAACCTGAAAATGATCCCAGCGACCGAGGCATTACCGGCCAGCTCTATGGCGGCGATATGGAAATGCGAATCAAACAGGAAATCGTCCTGGGCATCGGCGGCGTACGAGCACTCGATGCCGTGGGCATTGAGCCAGACATCTGCCACATGAATGAAGGGCACTCTGCTTTTCTCTCGCTCGAGCGCATTCGACGTTTGATTGAAAAACATGACATCAGCTTTGATGAAGCTCGCCAATTTGCCGCGGCAAGCCAAATTTTTACCACCCATACCCCCGTGCCAGCAGGCATTGACCGTTTCCCACCTGATATCGTGACACGCTATTTCAAACACTATTTCCCCTCCTTAAGGCTAGACCTCGAAGGATTGCTGGCCTTGGGACGTGAAAATGTGTTTAACAAAAAAGAATTCTTCTCCATGGCGGTGCTCGCCATCCGCACCGCAGACCACTGCAACGGCGTGAGCCGACTGCATGGCAATGTGAGTCGAGACATGTGGCGAGGCATTTGGCCTGGACTCACCACCAACGAAGTTCCCATCACCCACGTCACCAACGGCGTACACGCCCGTAGCTGGATGTCCGGGGACCTCATCCAACTGCTCGACCGCTACATCGGCGCACAATGGCAAGATGCCCCCGCAGATCAAACCGTTTGGAAAGGAATCAACGAAGTTCCCAATGAAGAACTTTGGCGAGTTCATGAACGCAGACGTCATGGCCTGATCATCTGGACCAGACGCCAGCTTCGCAAACAACTTGAAGCCCGCGGAACCCATCCTGCAGAAGTGCAAAAGGCTGTCGACGCACTGAACCCCGATGCCTTTACCATCGGCTTTGCCCGACGGTTTGCAACCTACAAACGAGCCAACTTGCTGTTCCGCGATCCGGACCGTCTCCATAAACTGCTAGGCAATCCAGATCGCCCCATGCAAATTCTTATCGCAGGCAAAGCCCATCCTGCCGACGGCGGTGGCAAAGAAATCATTCGACAAATCGTCCACTTTGCCCGTGAATCAGAACTGGGCCATCGCGTGGTCTTTATCGAAAACTATGACATCAACGTGGCCCGCTATCTTGTCCAAGGCTGTGACTTATGGATGAATACCCCCAGACGAGGAATGGAAGCGTCCGGCACCAGTGGCATGAAAGCGGCACTCAACGGAACCATGCACTGCTCCATTCTCGACGGCTGGTGGGACGAAGCCTATGACATTAACCTTGGTTGGCAAATTGGACGCGGTGAATCCTATGCCGATGTCGATATGCAAGATGACATCGAATCACAATCACTCTACCAATTGCTCGAACAACAGATCCTTCCTCTGTTCTACGACCGCAACGATAACAACGTCCCCCTTGAATGGGTCGACCGAATGAAACGCTGCATCGGCGTGCTAGCGCCAGCGTTCAATACCAATCGAATGCTCAAGGAATACACCGAGCAACTCTATCTGCCAACCCTCAAGCGTACACGCTTGCTGGGCGAAAATAACCTTGAAAAATCAATCGCTTTGGCGCATTTCAAGGACCATCTCAGACAAGCATGGAGCGGCATAAAAATTGAACAAGTCCAAACCAAAACAACCACCTCGTTGACCGTCCGAGATACGCTGCCGGTGGAAGTCGTGGTGAATCTCAATGGACTGACCGCTTCAGAAATCCGAGCCCAAGTTTATGTCGGAACCCTGGACAATGACGGACGCATTATCAATGGCCACGTGACCGATCTGAAGCACGAAGAAGACCTGGGCAACAACCGACACCGTTACACCGGTCGGCTGGCATTGCGATCCAGCGGACGCTTTGGCTTTGCTGTCCGCGTCATGCCAGGTGGAGAACTGTTCGGCCACACCGTCGCCCCAGGACTGGTCCTGTGGGAAGGGGCGGTCGATCCACTCACCGGCAAAACATCCCGAATGCCCCCTGCGTAACCCCCCCGGACCCCCGGAAGTTTTCCCTAGAGCATTTCTATTGCAACTGTCGCGTTTTCGACATGCTGGCAGACGCGCACGCAGTATGCGTGCGGCTAAAACAACGCAGAAATCTGATGTTTTCCGAAGATTCTGTTTTTTTAGACGCAACGCTTGGATCTGTCATGACTTGCTGTTGTTCACTTGGTTGAACAATAAAAAAAATAGCCGCACGCTTACAGCGTTCGCGTCCGGGGTCCGGGGGTCCGGGGGTCCGGGGGGAAGGCCAAATGCTTTAACGACTTTCAGGGGGGCTGGCGTCTTGGATTTTTTGTGTGAGCTTCTCTTTGAGGCCTGCCAATTCAGGATCTTCTTCAGAGCCCTCAGGCAACTGGCTCAAACGCAACAACGCCCGACGCCAAAACCGAATCGCCTCATTGGATTGATCCGCTCCGCGTAACGCATCGCCGAGATGATCGAGAATCACCGGATAGTCTCCACCCTCCGCAGCCATGGCTTGTTTGAGGTATTTAATCGCCTGTTCAAACTGGCCAAGTTTGTAGTACACCCAACCCAATGAATCGAGATAGGCTGCACTGTCGGGATCTGCTTTGAGGGCAATCTCGATCATCTGCTTGGCCTTCTGTAGATTTTTGCTTTGCGTGGCCCAGGTATAGCCCAAGCCGTTGTTGGCGGGCGCGTGGTCGGGGTGGTCCACAAGCAACTGGGCAAGGAGATGTTCACTCCGCTTGGATTCACCCATGCGCTGAACGGTCTGTGCATGGTAGTACCGTAGATCAGCATCCTTGGCTGGAGCGAGTTTGCGTGCTTTTTCAAATACCGCATCTACTTCACCCTTGCGGTCTAGTTCCATGTACGCACGCGAAAGTGCATTGGCCAAAGGAAGCACTAGGTTTTCTTGGCCATCAAGCTGCTCCCAAGCTGCTTCGAGGTGTTTGGAAGCTTCTAAGGGCTCTTTGTTTTGTAAATACAGCAAACCCAATTGCAAACTTTGAATGCTGCCTTGATGGGACAACTCAATAAAACGCCGAGTGACGTTAAACCATTTTTTCTTTTGGCCTGTCTTATCGTAATACACTTGGGCAATGGCGAGCAATGGGATATCGTCGGGCGTTTTGGCAAGACTTTTTTCAATGAGCACATCAGCTTTGGGTTGACGGCCAGCACGACGGTACATTTCGAGCAACTGACCAATCGCGTGGTAGTCCTTTTCGTTTTCGGACAACAATTCCAAAAGTAGTTTCTCTGCCTTGTCCACGTCGCCGGCCGCTGCGTGAGCTTCAGCCAAACGCAAACGTGCCACGCGGCTACGTGGGATATTCCCCAGCATCCGCCACATCAAACGCTTGTACTGTTCCATTGAATCAGGCACCGCCTGATGGTCGTACAACTCAAACAAGGTTTCATAAATTGCTTCGGCATTGGGAAAAACCGTTAACGCATCTAGGAGTGTTCGCTCAGCATCAGCCATCCGACGCAGCTTCAATTGCAAACTGGCCTTCTGTAAAATCAAAGGCACCTCTATTTTTTGTGAGCCGATCATCCGGTCAAACAAGGCCAACGCTTCATCCACCCGGTTGGTCTGCGAAAGCACGCGTACACGCAAACTGACCACGCGTGAATCATTGGAATCCTTAACCGGCTCAAGCAACTTGTCCACTTTGTCATACGCACGACGAGAAGCAAATAAAATCGCCAACCGCAACCGTGCGGACAAAAAATCCGGGTCCGTCGCCAGGGCTTTTTCAAGCAACGCTTGAGCCTCGGCAGTATCACTGGCACGGGCGCGACTCTGAGCATGAAGAAAAAATACAGCAGCCTTGTAAGTAGCCGAAGTCTGGGGCGCGTCCAAAGGCCAATCCCTTAGGAGTTTGTCTAAATTTTTCTGATCCGTCATGGCCGCAACCAACAGCACACTGTAACGCCCGCTATGGTTTGGATTTTGGACCATCATGTCAAGCGTCTGCTTCACCGCCTCTTTGAGCTGCGTCTCAGTTTGATTGGGATTGATGTTTTTGATCAACCACTTGAATGCGTCAAGATCATGGCGATGGTCTTGCAGGTACTTCTCAATAAAGACCTTGCCTTGAGCTTCATCAGAAAGATTGGCAATTAAAATAGCAGTCTGCGAGTCCAACGGTTGACCTTGCCACGTTTTTCGCAAACGGTTGATGAATTGCTCTGGGTTGTCTGTGTGATCTGCTAAAAACCGAATCAATTCGATTGCATCATGGCGATTTTCATTATCAGAATCCGCGACCCATTGCATCAATGCTTTTTGAGCAATGTCCGTCTGGTCCAACTTCACACAAACGTAAAGAAGCCTCCGGATCAAAGCAGCTCGGTCGGGCACTTCTTGAGCTTGAGCTTTTTGATAGGCTTGCAATGCTTTTTCAAATTGCTCCATTCGACAATGGATATCCCCCAGCTCCATGTGAAACAAACCCCGCTGGCGTTGAATAATCATCAACTGTCGAGCATGACGGGGGTGATGGGTTCCCACGGGGGGTAACGCGAAAAATTGTTCAAAGGCTTCGATGGTTGACTGGGCATAACCGCCTCGTTGAAGGGCCGCCGCCAGATAATAGGAAGCCAAAGAACCTATGGCTGGATCAGCCTCTTGTGCCAAAGCAATATGTTTTTGAATATAGGTAAAAATCCAGATCGCTTCGCCATATTGACCTTGATCCAAACCCAGTTGGCCTAGCTGTAATGCGATATCGAGGTTAAGAGGTTCGGCTTTGAGGACTTGGCGAAGGTATTGGCTACTGCGGGTGTAGTTGCCGCTGATGAGCCAGGTTCGAGCGAGGAGTTCGAGCAGGTGTGGGTTGCCTGGCGACAGTTTCAATGCACGTTCAAGCTGTTGGCGTGCTTCAAACCAACGTCGCTGAGCCCATGCTTCACGTGCGCGGATGTAGAACCGCAAAGCAGCAGGAGGCGGCTCGGTGGGTTGATACTCTTCGGCAGCCGCTTTGGGATCGTCAGGCAAAAAGCTGGGACGGGGGGTGGCTTCTAAAATTTCATCCAGCGTCAACATCGCCCGCTCGCGCTGAGCAGCAGTCAGTGGCGCGACCACCGAAGCTTTAAGCCCCTCAGGCAGCCCAGCCACTGAAAGCGTTTCTCCAGCAGGTTGACTTGTCGGGGCATTGGATTGCGTGGGTGATGATTCAGAAGACCCAATCGCAGATTGCGCGGAGCTGGATTGCGTCTGACAGCCCACGAGCAACCCGCCGATGACAACGCCCGCCATGACTGAGGTTCGCATGATGTTCAACGTTCTCAATGCTGAACTCCCACAAGGTCTCTTACATGCTTCACTTTATACCCATCATAATTGAGTTTTCCCGTTTGCTTGCGTATGCGGCACCTTGTTTTAAGCACCCAAGCAGCTTTTATCGTGGGAATTCTCATACGCGATGCGTATACCAAGTAAATCAGATCAAAAAAAACGACCTGCTTTTAATGAATCACTTTTTTGAGACGGTAACTAAAAATACCCGTTGCGCCGGCTCGGCACAACGGCGGAATCAATTCGCGTTCAATGCGTTCGTCCACAATGACTTCCAGGGCGACCCACTCTTCGTCCGCCAACTGATTAATCGTAGGCGACTTCTCAGAAGGAAGCAGGTCCAAAATAGCCTGCAATTGAGCTTTGGGCGCGTTCATCTTCAGGCCAACCTTTTCACGGGCAGCAATCGCACCTTTGAGCAACAAGGCAAGGTCTTCAATTTTCTGACGTTTGGCAGTGTCCGCCCATGCTTCATGGCTACAAATCAGACGGGTTGTGCTGGTCAAAATGGTATCGATCACACGCAGTTTGTTGGCTCGAATACTCGAACCTGTTTCGGTAATATCCACAATGGCGTCGACGAGTCGGGCTTTGACTTCGGTCGCGCCCCAACTGAATTCGACTTTCTTCACGTCGATGTTGCGGTCTGCAAAATAAGCATTGGTGGTATTGAGTAATTCGGTGGCAATGATGCCGCCAACCAAGTCCTCTGGTTTTTCCACGTCTGATTCTTCAGGCACACACAAGACCCAGTGTGCAGGCTTGCTCGTTGCACGAGAGTAAGGCAACTCGCAGACTTCATGAACATCCGATGCGTTTTCAACAACCCAATCGTGGCCTGTGATTCCCAAATCAATCACACGATCTTCAACGTAACGGCTCATTTCCTGAGCGCGAAACATGATCGCTTCAATCTGGGGGTCATCCACAAGGGGAAAATAAGAACGGCTCGGCACAGAAATGTGATACCCAGCCCGTTCAAAAAGGTCAATGGTCGCGTTATGAAGACTGCCCTTGGGAAGTCCAATGCGTAAAAGCGGTACTTGGTCCTGCTGCATCATAACAACACTCTGCCAGCCAAAAGGGGAGGCTGGTCAACCTTTCTTTTTAGTGGTTTTTCGGGTACTTGTTTTGGGGGCAAGGGTCGCTGCACTTGCAGGAACCATCGACAACGGAGAAGTTGTAGGTAAACGTAATTTGTGTCCATCAGCCCAAGCTTTCACCGAGACATGAACCGCCACGGCATCACTGGCTTTGACGTGACGTTCGGCAAAGGCTTCAGCCTGAACGACGGTGGCCTGAGGATGAACAGCTTTTTCTTCTTTGAAAAGCGTCAGCGTATGGTCATCCATTACAAACGCATGACCACCAAAACTCAACAACAACGTCTGAGCTGCCACATAAGGCGTAATACCCGGAAGCGTCATAAGATATTGCTTGATCATCTTTTTGGTTTTACCTTTGAGCGACTGAATCACAATGCCATGCTCTCGCCGAAAAATTTCATGCAATGTTTCGTGCAAGCGACAAATGCGTTCGTCAGCCAACGGATAGGTCTTGCCGATCTTTTCAATCAGTTCAAAGGGCAAGCAAACTCGCAGATCATTGTTATCCACAAGGCCTTCCATCAACTGATTGTAGGCGGTGTGGCCTTGCTCTGCGGTGGCGTTCCATTGCAGAAAAGCACTGATAATTTGCGTGGTGGGTTCCATCGCATCCAGTTCATGAGCCTTGTGCTTTTTGGTGATTTTTTTGATCAGAGCGGTAAATTGCTGCGTATATTGGCTTTCGTCTTTCATTCTGTAGGCTCCTCCTTGGGCTCCTCCGATGAAAGCTCTTCGTCGGGGCCAGAATCGGACTGAGGCGGGCTTCCTTCACGGATGTCCGCAAAGAGAGCTGCCTGTTGTTTTAAAGTTTTATCCAGTTCAAAGACCAGGTGAGGCACACGTCTCATCCCTGCCTGTTTGAAGAGAATACTGTGAATATGCTTGGCGGCACTGTTCAGGCCATGAATCGTACGTTTCTCATATTTTTCAGGGATCACGGAAATTTGAACGACCGCTTGTCGCATATCTTGTGAAGTTTCGACTTCGGTGATACTGACCAAGCCTTGAATACGAGGGTCGGATAAATCCCGCATCAGGATCTGGCTGATCCCACGCTTGAGCATGGCTTGAACTTGTTCTTTTCGATGACTCATGTTTTTAGCTATCAGTTGTTAGCTGTTAGCGATCAGCAAGAAAAGAAAACAGATTGCTGATCGCTGGTCGCTGAGCGTTTTAAAATTTATTCTTCAAGTTTTCGGGCAACTTCGGTGACCTTAAAGCAGTGAATCAAATCGCCGGGCTTGAGGTCTTCATAGCCTGTGATTTGGATACCACATTCGGTTCCGATTTTTACTTCCTTGGCTTCATTTTTCAATCGGCGTAACGTTTGAATTTTGCGGCTGTCGGTGACAACCACATCGTCGCGGATCACGCGGACCATGGCATTGGCCACAATAGAGCCTTCGGTCACGAGGCAACCGGCAATGTTCCCCACCTTGGAGATTTTGAAGACTTCTTTAATCTCGGCGGTGCCGATGGATTCTTCTTTGATCTCTGGTTTGAGCATGCCTTCGAGGGCTGCTTTGAGTTGATCGATCAGGTCATAAATCACCCGATACAATCGCACGTCCACGCCACGTACCTCGGCCACTTCTCGCACAATGGCATTGGCGACCACATGGAAGCCCAGCACAATGGCATCTGACGCATCGGCCAGCAATACGTCTGTTTCGGTAATTCCGCCGACGGCAGCATGAATAACCTTCACCGCCACTTCATCGTTACCCAGTTCGGACAGGGTTTTCTGAAGCACGTCGATGGAGCCTTGCACGTCAGCTTTGAGAACCACCCGCAGGAAGTTGGTTTCCCCTGCCTTGATGGTTTCCGAGAAGTTGTCGAGCGTGACCTTGGTTTGCAAAGCAAGCTGTCTTTGACGTTCATGGTCACGGTATTGGCTGGCGACTTCCTCTGCCTTTTTAAGGGTTCGGGTGGTATAAAAATGTTCGCCCGCGTCAGGAACCCGGTCGATGCCGGAGATTTCCAACGGCGTGGAGGGTTCGGCTTCTTTGAGAGAGCCACCTCGGTCATCGGTCATATCACGCACACGGCCAAAGGCTCGGCCGATGACGATAAAATCGCCCACGCGAAGTGTTCCCTGCTGCACAAGGATGCGTGCCACGGGGCCCCGTCCTTCTTGCATTTCGGTTTCGATGACCATGCCCCGGGCGGCTCCGCCGTAGTCTGCTTTGAGTTCACGGACCTCGGCTTGGTAGTCTAGGATTTCCACGAGATCATTGACGCCGGTGCCGTCAATGGCACTGGTTTTGATGACTTCGGTTTCTCCACCCCATTCGACGGGGTTGAGTCCATGCTCAGCAAGCTGGCCATAGATTTTCTGGATATTCGCTTCGGTTGCCTGAGGCGTATCAATCTTGTTCAACGCGACAATAATCGGCACACCCGCTTCTTTGGCATGGTTGATGGATTCAACGGTCTGAGGCATCACACCGTCGTCTGCGGCAATGACCAGAACGATCATGTCGGTAATATTGGCACCTCGAGCACGCATGGAGGTAAAGGCTGCATGGCCTGGCGTATCGAGGAAGACCACGGTTTTATCTTCGCCTTCACTACTTTTGATGGTAACACGATAAGCACCGACGTGCTGGGTGATACCGCCGTCTTCGTGGTCCGCCACGTCAGCAGACCGGATGCGGTCAAGCAGACTGGTTTTACCATGATCGACGTGTCCGAGCACTGCGACCACGGGAGGTCGTTTGCGGACATCGACATCTTCTTGTTTTTCAAATTCTTCGATCACCGACTGCTCGGCAGTCTGCTGTTCTTTGACCTCGAGCTCGATTTCATATTCGAGTGCGATTTCCATGGCTGCTTCGGTTTCAATGGCTGAGTTAATCGTGGCCATGGTCCCGTTGCTGAACAGATATTTGATGATATCAGCGGACTTGATGCCGGTGGCAGCCGACAAAGTCTTGATGGTAATGGGTTCTGCGATTTCGACGGTACCGCCGGTTTCAGCGGGCGTGGCAGCTTGAGCCTGCGACTGTTTTTTAAGATTGCGTCGACGTTGCTTGAGATAGCCTGGGGCTCCTTTGAGCCTGGCATCAAGTTCAATGAGATCCTGTTCACTGATTTTGCCCAAACCCAACGGCATGGCCTCGGCGGATCGTCCGCGACGGGTGTTGTTTTGGTTACGACGCCGTGGTGCTCGATCTCGATCGCCGCCACCACCACCACCACCACCACCGCCGCCGCCGCCAGCACCACGTCCACGTTCTGGACCACGCGAACGCGTGATGCCAGGCACATTGGGTTCATTGGGTGACGCAAAGCGAGGGCCACCACCACCGCCGCCATTACCACCACCTGAGGGGCTACGACGAGGACGAGGCGGTTCAATGCGATCAGGCTGCTCAATGCGAACCACTTTGGGGCCACGCAAAACAACCTGCTTGAGCTTGTCTAGTTTTTCACCGACGGGTTTGACCACGTCGGGCCGTTTGGGCACGTTCATCAACGGTCCAGCTTGGACCTCGACTGCCACTGCCACTGCCGGAGCAGCAACCTCCTGGGGAGCCTCGACTGGCTCAGCAACCACGACAGGCTCTGGCGTAGCGACAGGCTCTTGAGCCACAACTTCAACCACGGGCTCAGGCGTAACTTCCTCAACAGGTGCCACTTCTTCAACCGGAGCTTGAGGAGCCTCGACTGGCTTCTCGACTGCGACTGGAGGTTGGGGCTCTTTGACGGGCTCGACCTTCTTCTTCGTCGCGCGTTTGCGTTTGGTCGCTTTGGCTTTGGTGAGGTCCACCTTCTGGGCTGTTTCCACAGCCGCTGTGTGCGGAGCTTCCTCGCTGGCACTGGCCTCAGAAGACTCGAACCATTCGTTAATCGTCATTGCCAGACCGATTTTGACCACAGACATATGGCTGGTAATGCCTGGTACGCCTTCGGCTTTGCACTTTTCGACGATCGCCTTGCTGGCGACGCCTAGTTCCTTGGCAATTTCAAATACTTTTTTGGCCTTTGCCAAAGCGGTGCTCCTTGCACTAGGGTTGTGGGGAAGGCAAATAATGCTCGACCTTCCCCGCATTGGTTCACTGACTCACTGGGGACTTAAGCCTCGGTGGGTGCAGTATCTTCATCAGATGTATCCGTCGTTTCTTCTTCGGTCACTGGTGAGGGGGCTTGTTCGCAAACCCCTTCTTCTAAAACTTCTTCTGTTACGTCTGTCGTCACGTCCGTTGTTACTTCCGGGGCTGCTTCTGAAGCTACTTCGGGGGTCGTGTCCGGGGTTGCTTCGGGGGTTACTTCCGGGGGAGCAGGAATGCGATTGGTCAGCATATCTACAATACTGCCGCCACCTGAGTCGCTTGGAGCTTGGGGGGCGGGGGAACCGGGGGTGCTTGCGGGGCCGCCACCGAGCAGTCCCAAAACTGCTGCGGCTTGTTGGTCGCCAGGCTCGGAGCCCGCGGCCGGAGCAACAATACCTTCGCGACGAGCCTTCTCGGCGGCTTCTTTTTCTATTTTTTGCTGGGCTGCGACAATCTTCGCACGCTCAGCAGCACCACTGCGCATGGCCTGGGCAACTTCCAGCGGCAATTCGAGTTGGCCGGTGAAGAACTCTTCGCCAACCTCTTCAATATCGAACACGCTAATCACGCCCAAGGCGGCCAAACGGTCGATCTGATTCTCAGCAATGCCAGGAATATCTTTGATCGTGTCTTCCATGATATCCAGACCCTTGGAAAACTCTGCAGGCGTTAGAATATCAATGTCCCAGCCAGTCAAACGAGCGGCCAGACGAACGTTCTGGCCTCGTTTACCGATGGCCAAGGAAAGCTGATCTTCATTGACGATGACGGTCGCGCGACCCAATTCAAAACAAAGACTGATTTCCACCACTTCGGCAGGCTTCAAGGCATTTTGAATTAAAATCTGGCTCGACTCGTTCCAACGCACGATGTCGATCTTTTCGCCACCCAACTCGTCCACAATATTTTTAATACGGCTACCACGCACACCCACACACGCGCCCACCGCATCGACCTTGGAGTCAATAGAGCTGACGGCCAGTTTGGTGCGATGGCCAGCTTCACGGGCCATCGCCTTGATCTCGATCACGCGTTCAGCCACCTCGGGAACTTCCACCTCAAACAAACGGCGGATGAATTCGGGATTGGCGCGTGAGAGAACGATTTTGACTTGATGGCCAGATTCACGCACATCAAGGATGTAACAACGAACCCGTTCACCTGGCTGGTGCTGTTCGCCGGGAATTTGCTCGCTGCGAGGCATGAAGCCTTCAGCGCGATTGATCTGCACGACCAAGGAGCCGCCTTCATAACGCTGGGCGGTGCCGGTGATCAGTTCACCCACGCGATCCACAAAGTCATTGTAAATACTGGCTCGTTCGCCTTCACGGAAACGCTGAATCATGACCTGCTTGGCAGTCTGGGCGGGAATACGACCCAGGGACAGAAGATCGATTTCTTCTTCACCTCGCCACAATTGAATTTTGCCACTGAGACGATCAACCTGACAACGAAATTCTTCGGTATCCACGGCATTAAAATGCTTGCGGGCAGCAGAAACCATCGCCTGCTCCAGATCACCGAGCAAAGCATCTTTGTCCACGTTGCGGTCACGTGAAATCGAATCGATTAGTCGTAGCATTTCCTGGCCGTTCATTTTTTCGTCCCTATCATCCTGTTTGAAGCCTTGTTTTCCCTCAAACATTTTCAAGTGTTCTATAATAGAGGTGGCTTCAAAATCCTATTTAATTGTTCTGGCCTTCGGTCTGGCCACAAAAAAGCCACGATTCGCTTGCGAGCGTTTCGTGGCTTGAGGAGTCGACGCAATGGTCGACGACGGCAAAAATCACCTTGTCATGAGACTACCTCCGTGGCAGCCCAAATCGGTGATACCGGTCTCAAGACACACTTGGTCACAAAGCGTTCATTCAGATGGTGCTGTGACAGCGCCATCAATGCACCAAAGCTCCGTTGCCCACGATTGAACCGTTTTGTCGCATCATGCGATACCTCAAGTCAACGCTACGATCCCATACCGCAGCTAAAGCAAGACCCAACAGTGTACTCCCCCCCCGCACCCTGTCAAGAGTTGCGAGGGAGAGAACAGGGCAAACGCATGTAGCGATCTATAAAAAGACCTTTGTGTCATTTGCGCGATCGCTGGGGTTCGGGTACACCTTAGGCTTTGTCGCGTGGCCGCGAATGATCATTGCTCCCCCTTTTTAAGGAGAACCGTCATGGACGATGGTGCCTTGGGCGATCTGCTGCGCCCGTTTGACAACCTACCTGACCCACGCGCTCATAATACCGTGCATCCATTTGGCAACATTCTACTCATCGCCATCATGGCAGTGCTCTGCGGAGCTGACGACTGGCAAAACGTCAGCCGCTGGGGCAAAGATAAATTCAAATGGCTCACGACATTCATGGACCTCTC
>JAJRRC010000121.1 GCA_024279865.1 Planctomycetota bacterium
TATTCATCAGACATTGGGTTACAAGACGCCAGATCAGTATGAAGCAGCGTATTATGCAGCCGACCACGCCCAGGCTTGCAAAGAAAAACAAGTGGCGTAAAATCAACCCGGTTTGGAATCCGCTATTCGTGGGCTACCGCACCTCAAAAAAGGGCTTCGATGCACGTTGTCTTATCGCAAAGTACCCGATGATGTCACTGATAGCCGGTTGGAATTATATTGCTATGCGGAAATGGGATACGAGGCACCTCTGCGTCGTACGAAAATCTTTTGTAAAAAGGCATGGTCTATCGGCATGGTTGGTTTCTGAGATGTCATGGTTCAGGTGGTGTTGCCGCGGAGGGGCCGCCCCAATGGAGCCAAAATCCATCTGCTTGTTTCCTTCACCATGATTAGAAGGCCTATTCGTATTCACGCATCTTACCAATATGCCATTTCTCAACCAAGAGTGAATATGAGGATTTACAGCGAACAAATGATCGTGGGTGAAGATTCTTGACCTGCGTGTTTTGACTCTCAGGTCGTTGCCACAAAGAGAATTAAATCGGGTATCCTGTCTTTTTGATCATGAATAAAACCAACCAACGTGGCGACCGTAAACTGATCCGTTCTATGAACGCGAAGCTGGTTCTAGATACCATTCGAGCCAGCGAATCGATCTCTCAGGCTGAATTGGCAAGAAAAACCAAGCTCAGCATGGGGACCATCGTGCGAATCGTACATGATCTTAGAGCCACCGGGCTCGTCGAGTCTATCGGGTTGGGGGCTGCGGCCATTGGGCGTAAACCTACGCGGCTGCGGTTAAACCCAACGTATCGGTATGTGATGGCGGTGGACCTGGCGCCAGATGAAATCATTTTGGCGGTGTTGGATTTGGATGCTCATATTGTGGCGCAACATCGTTTTGGTCTAGAGGCGGGGATCTTGCCGGAGCAGTTTATTGCCATTGTGAAAGAACAATGTCTTTCGCTATTGAAGCGTGAAAAAATTGCCAAGCGTAAAATCGCAGGCATGGGGTTGACCGTGCATGGGGCCATGGACCTTCATACAGGCACCATTATCCATTCCAAACATATGAATTGGCATCATTTTCCGTTGTGCCAAATGATGACCCAAAGCCTCGGCATACCCGCGTGGGCCAACACCCAAGCCCGTGCGATGACGTTGGCTGAACAGCGATGGGGGGCTGGCGTGGGGGCGAGCGATCTCTTAATGGTGGTGGTTGATGCGGGGATCGGGATGGCTGCGATTGCGGGGGGGCAATTGTGTCTGGGCGGGCATGGCATGGCCGGTGAATTTGGGCAGAATATTTTGCTGAATCAAACTTCAAACCAAGAAGGCCGCGTCTGTCTCGAAGATGTCGCCTCGGGCATGATGATGGTTGAACAGGCAAAAAAAATAGCGAGTTCCGGGAAAACATCTCTGGATTTTGAGACGTTGAACTCCGCATCGCTTCGCTTGGCATTGCGAGCCTTGTTCGATGCCGCAGCAGACGGCGACCGTCAAGCCAGACGCATTGTAGAAAACGCATCCCGCTATCTTGGCCTCGCCATCGCCAACATGATTAACGTGTTTGACCCACAACGCGTACTCCTCGCAGGCTATGCCATCACCGAGTCACGCGGTATTCTGACTTCCAAAATACGTCAAATTGCCATCGAACATGTATGGAATATCGAAGATCGACAGATGCTTGTCGAGCCAGCGATCCTAGGCGCTCTCGCCCCCATCATGGGAGCATCCGCTCTCGCGTACGACCATCTTTTCAGTGTTGAAGGCAGCATCCTCGCACAATCGGTGGTTGTGCCACGGCAAAAAAAGCGATAGGCCAATGCGTGTGAACCACGCTGAGACTGAGGCTTTGGAGGTTTCATTTTCTCGGGCTAACTTCCGGGGGGAGCTAGAACCAGCAGGCTGCTTGGTGGTCCATGTTCGGATCGAGTGTGGGGGTTTGCTCAACGCACTTACGCATGAGCCGGGTGGATTTTCCATGGATCGTCAGAGAAGTCGTCTGTGAATCGTTCGCTTCAGCGGCACAGGATCGAGCCAGCGGACAGCGTGGGTGAAACCCACAGCCAGTGGGCGGATTGCTCGGCGAGGGTAGTTCGCCCTGGAGCATGACCCGTTGGGGCTTTTGTCCAGGCAACGGCGGTCTAGGCGATGGCACCGCACTGAGCAAGGCCCGTGTATACGGATGCTTGGGTTGACGATACAGCGCGTCACGGTCTGCGAGTTCTACGATTTTCCCTAGGTACATCACCGCAATGCGATCACAAAAATGTTCCACCACTGCCAAGTTGTGGGCAATGAACAGGTAGGCGAGGCCGAGTTCTTCCTGAAGGTCATCAAGGAGGTTGAGAATTTGCGATTGGATCGAGACGTCCAACGCGCTGACGGGTTCATCACAGACAATAAAGCGGGGGTTGAGTCCCAATGCTCGGGCGATGCCGATGCGTTGTCGCTGGCCTCCTGAAAATTCATGTGGGTATCGTTTGGCATAGTCGGGGCTCAGGCCGACACGTTTGAGTAAGGTGGCTACGCGGTCGTGTAGCTCGGACCCTTTGGCGAGTCCATGGACGAGCATGGGTTCCCCGATGATGCGTTCGATACTCATACGGGGGTTCAGTGAGCCAGCAGGGTCTTGAAAGACGATCTGCATTTGCCTTCGCATTTTTTTGAGGTTGGATCGGTCAAGGTCAAAGACATTTTTGCCGTCAAAGGTGACTTGTCCTTCGGTGGCTGGGATGAGTTTGAGGATGGTTCGTCCTGCGGTGGTTTTGCCGCAGCCTGATTCTCCGACGAGGCCGAGGGTTTGTCCTTGTTTGACGGTGAGGTTGATACCATCGACAGCCCGTACGTGGCCGACGGTTTTACGCAGCAATCCACGTTTGATGGGGAACCACGTTTTTAGGTTTCGAACTTCGAGCAATGTCGGACCATGTGTTACCATGGATTACAGTATAGAGGCGTGTTTTGAAGTTGTCAGTTTTTTTAAGCGATCAGTTGTCAGCGATCAGTAAGAGAAGAGTTTCAAAGCCTGAGATTTTCCGTTGATGCTGTTCTCGCCTGATCCAAACGTGTCCCGGGGACTTGGCCCTCCCGGAAGCTTTCCCTTGTTTTCCTTACTTTGTTTCTTCAGGCAATTCGAGCAGGACGATGAGGTCTTGCCAGCCGTTGCGTCCGGGCAGGCTCATGCGTAAGCGAACGCCTGAGGTGAGGTCATGTTTGAGTAGTTCTTCAGAAAGCTGTTGAAGGTCGTCGACTTTAAGGTCCTTGGCAGAGTTTTCAGCACTCATGATATGGGTGAGAAGTGTTCCGCTGCGGAGTCCTTTGCGTTGTGCTTCAGAGCCCGGCCGCACCACGCCGACGAGCACGCCTGGGATGAAGTCCACTTTAAAACGTTGAGCTTCAGTTTCGGTGAAGGTGGAAGCCTGTTCGATGCCGAGTTTTTTGAGGATTTCAATTCCTTCGCTATTGAGTGGCGGGGCATCGGGGGTTTGTTTTTGGGAATTGAAGTTGACGTTGGCCAAGTTGTCTGGCCGTCGTGCGAGGGTGACGTTGAAGTCATGGGATTCACCTGCTCGGAAGACTTTGATTTTCAAGGTTGATCCGGGCGGGTTCGAAGCCACGTAATTGCGTAGGGAGCTGGCGGATTTTACATTTTTGCCATCGATTTGAATGATGATGTCGTTGGCTTGGAGGCCGGCCTTATCAGCAGGGCTATCGGGCATGGGTTTGGTGACAAGGACTCCCTTGCCGGTGAGGCCATAGGTTCTGGCCAGTTTGGGATCAAGGTCTTGGATGCCGATCCCTAGGAATCCGCGTGCGACTTGTCCGGTTTCGATGAGTTGATGTGCGATGCGTTGGACCATGTGAATGGGAATGGCAAATCCGATGCCGTTGAACGCACCGGTGCGGCTGGCGATGGCGGTGTTCATGCCGATGACTTGTCCTCGGATGTTGGTTAGAGGTCCGCCTGAGTTGCCTGGATTGATGGCAGCATCGGTTTGGATGAAGTCTTCAAAGCCGTCGCCTCGGATGATGTCTAGGTTGCGTCGGTTGGTGGCCGAGACGATTCCTTGGCTCATGGAAAATTCAATCCCAAAGGGTGACCCAAAGGCAAAGACCATATCTCCTTGGGCGACGGGTTCGGTGGCAATGTGTGCTGCGACGACGGGGCCGTCTACTTTGATGACCGCAACGTCTGTTTTGGGGTCGACGCCGACAACTTTGGCGATGCGTTCGCGGCCGTCGTCAAATTTTATTTTGATTTCATCAGCAATGGTTTTGCCATCTCGCAAGGTGATGACATGGTTGTTGGTGATGATGTGTCCTTGGTTATCAAAGACCCAGCCTGAGCCTGACCCATAGGGACGCAGGGGATTGAACTGGTCATATTTTTTTTCAGGCGGCTTATTGTTTGGCTGGGTTTGTTGGGGCTGTCCTCGAAAGGGGCTGCGGCCATGGGGATTGAACCATCGTTCGAATAATTCTTCGGGTGACATTTTACGAGGGTCGATTCCGGGGGACCTGGGGGAGTTAAAGGATCGACCTTGTTTTTGTTGTTGGGTGGCTCGTTGGAAGACGACGATGGAGACGACGCTGGGTTCAACGACCTTGGCAACGCCGCGGAAGGCTTGGCTGAGTTGTTCGAGCGTACTGGATTGTTCTAAATTTTGTTGAATGAGTCGAATTTCTTCGACTTTATGAACGTGGGTGAGCTGTTGAGACAAACTTGGGCCGACGATCATAACGATCAACGTGGCGAGAAGTAAGACAAGTGTGGGACCGTACCAGTGGATTTTTGCCATGGGGAAAGAACTCCTGTTATAACTGCGGTTGTTGTGGTGATGTACCACTTGTGTCGGCGGCGGGTTGCAAGTTGAATCAAATCTTCGTCAGTGATCGATCAAAAAAGATAACTGAATACAGATCGCTAATCGTAGGTTAGAGGCATCGCATCTATGATGTACGCGTTGAGATTTTTATAAAGCTTTATCAATTCGGTCTCCGCGAATAACCATTCGCACCAGTTTTAAATGGGATTGGTATTACTCGATTTCATAGGGATGGTTTTCTTTGAGGTATTCTCCGCTCTGTACGGTTTGACGCCAGTGGGCTGCAGCGTCGGCTATGGCAGACCCGATCTGTGCTGCCGGCGGAGCGAAGGGGGCATGCCAGTCGGTCAGCCCCAGTAAATCATGCAGGACCACAACATGCCCATGACAAGCAGGTCCCGCGCCGCAGCCGATGACCGGGACGGGTTCCTTTCGCAACGGCTTAATGGCTTGGATGACAGCTTGTGAAACTTCATGAGGCACTGCTTCGAGAAGAATCATCACCGCGCCGTGTTCGACCATGGTGACCGCATCTTGAACAATCTCTTGGACCTGTTCTTTGTCACGGATTTTAAGTCGGCACTGGCCTTGGACTGCCTTTTGTTGAGGGCGAGAACCCAAGTGAGCCACCACTGGCACGCCTGCTTCAGATAGCCGTTTGACCAATGGGGCCTGCGAGCGGGTGAGTTCAAATTTTACCGCATCAGCTTTCGCCTCTTGCATAAAAGCAACCGCGTTGGCCATCGCTAAGTCATCGCCACAGTGGTAACTGCCAAAGGGCATATCCGCCATGACAAAAGCTTCCGGCGCACCGCGTCGGACAGCCGCGGTGATTTCCAACATGAACGGCATTTTCGCAGACAACGTATTAGAATGCCCCAAAATAAACTGAGCTGCCGTATCACCCACCAGCAACGTTTGAACCCCGCCTCGCCAAAGATGGCCAGCCGTGGTCGCGTCATAGCAGGTGAGCATCGGAAACGTTTCGCCGTTGTTGACCCATTTACGAATGGATCGCAGCGTAATTTTTCCGGGCGATTGCTTAGATGATTTTTTTGAGGTTGTATGCATAACAGCCCTGCATTATATACCTTGTGCTTGTTGTTTGGCTAGTAGCGTGAAGTATTTGAGGATATTCTGGCGCGCACACGGGTGTGTGGTTTGGAGATATATACCCATCGGGTATGAGAATGCCCGCGATGAAAACGATTTAGACGCTTAAAACAAGGTGCCACGTACAAAGGAAAACGGGAAAACTCAACTGCGATTGGTATACTTGCGTGCGCGTTGGCTTAGGAGAGTATTTTGAACTTCAGCAGCACAAAATTTGGCATCAAAGAGAATCTTTGGAGATAAGAAAAAATGGGACAGTGTATTGGCGTTTTTTGTGGTTCAAGTACCCGGGCAGAATCTCGCTATCTCGATGTGGCGACGAAGCTGGGGCATGAACTAGGCCAGCGGGGACCCACCTTGGTCTATGGTGCAGGCAGTATCGGTCTGATGGGTGCTGTCGCGCGGGCGGTTCATGACGTCGGCGGCAAAGTCGTAGGCGTGATCCCCCATGCCATGGACCACAAAGAAGTCACCTATCGCCAGTGCGACGAATTGATCTTCACCGATACCATGCGCGAGCGCAAAGACATCATGGACCAACGCTCGGATGCTTTTATCACATTGCCTGGGGGCTTTGGCACGCTCGAAGAACTGATCGAGATTTTAACCCATCGCCATTTACGCTTTCACAACAAACCCATTGTGATTGTGAACACCGATGGGTTTTATGACCCACTTTTGGAGTTGTTTGACCATTTTATTGCTCATAACTTCGCTAAGAAAAAGCACTTGGATGATTTTAGAGTGGTCACGCATGTTGAAGAGGTCTTCACGGGTGAGCTTGACGAACGAAGCTAAATTGCGTAATACGCTTGCACTTGACTTAAAAAAAGAGCCTTTGGCCCACTCTACGAAGGAAATCATCGAATGGCATCGCAAACTTTTGTTAAAACACGTCTTATGACTCCTGGACCTACGACGGTTCCTCCTGCGGTTTTGTTGGAAATGGCTGAGCCGATTATTCATCATCGTACCAAGCAGTTTCAGGCTATTTTTGCTGAAGTCTCCCAACGGCTTCAGCGTGTGTTTCGCACGGAACAGCCGGTCTTGACGCTTAGCGGGTCGGGAACCACTGCTTTTGAAGCAGCCCAAATTAGCCTTGCCAAGCCAGGCAGCAAAGTGCTGACCATCGGGGCTGGCAAGTTCGGCGAACGTTGGCAGGATATCTACGATACCTATGCAGAAGTTTTGGGACTGACCGAAAATATCAAACTCAATGTTCCCTGGGGACAAGCGCCGACTGCCGATCAGGTAGACGAAGTTCTCAAGGCCAATCCAGAGGTCAGCATTGTCACGCTCGTGCATAGTGAAACGTCCACCGCGACAGCTTGTGATGTCCAGGCAATTGCCAAAGTGGTCAGTCAAACCGATGCGTTGTTGCTGGTCGATGGCATTACCAGTGTGGGTACGATGCCTGTGGAGATGGACGCGTGGGGCATTGACGTTTTGGTCACCGGCTCGCAGAAGGCATTGATGCTGCCTCCGGGCTTGGGTTTTGTGGCCCTTGGTGAGCGTGCTCAAAAACGTTTAGAAGAGGTCAAACCCCGCGGTTATTACAACTTGGATTTGCGTAAATGGCTCAAGAGTTGGCAAAAACAGGATGTGCCGTTCACGCCGCCTGTGAGTTTGATTCGAGGCCAGCGGGTTGCTTTGGAAATGATCGAAGCTGAAGGCCTGGAAAACGTCTGGACCCGTAGCCGTCTGCTCGCCCAGGGTGCTCGCGCAGCCTTTGTGGCCATGGGCTTAAAACTCATCAGTGACAGTCCCAGCGACTCGGTCACAGGCGCTTTTTATCCTGAGGGGATCAACGATTCGAAATTCCGCGCAGGGACGCGTGATGACCAAGGCATCCACATCGCAGGCGGTCAAAATGGCCGCGGCGCAAGCTGGAAAGGCAAAATCTTCCGCATTTCCTCCATGGGCTATGTCGACAGCGGCGACATGCTAGCAGCTCTGACCGCCATCGAAGTCCAACTCATTGCTGGCGGCCACGTGATTAAACCAGGAACCGCTCTCGCAGCCGTCGCTGGGGTGTTACAATAGTCGTTAATGCGATGTTGGTTGATGCTATTTTTAGGTTTGGCTTTGTTAAGCGGATGTGAAGCACTTTCACACCCGGGGGCGATGTCACGCCTTAAAACGCTGGCCTCCTTTGGTAAATCTCAACCCTTGCCCGTGTCTGCTCAACAGGATCAACAGCTCCAGGACACCTTCGACAAGGCACGCCCGGATTAGGTCTGTCTAGGATCGGTCGGCCGCGTTTGGTGCAAAGCAATCACCTCTCTACCAAACCGATGTTTTTAATTGAATTTTTGAGATAAAAGGGAACCCATGCACGAGGAATTGAATCGCAATATTTTTCTGATCAAAGAGCATGTAGGCATGTTCAAAGCTGCCAACAACTATGACATCTATGATCCGGAGGATGGAAGTCTTCTCATGGAATGTCGGGAAGAAAAATTGGGGATTTTTACCAAAATGCTTCGGTTTACCGACTACAAACGCATGACGCCGTTTGATGTGCAGATTCGTACATCCGCAGGCCAGCAAGTGGTGCGTGTGAAACGTGGGATCAGCCTGTTCCTTTCGAAGGTTCAGGTCTTCGATGAAAACGATCAGCTCATCGGAATGTTCAAACAAAAACTCTTTTCCCTCGGCGGCGCGTTCACCGTTTTGGATGCTGAAGAAGTTCCCGTATGCCAACTCAAAGGCAAATGGACCGGCTGGGATTTTAAATTTCTCGCAGGCGAAAACGAACTGGCTCATGTCACTAAAAAATGGGCTGGCCTAGGCAAAGAATTCTTTACCAGTGCAGATAATTATGTGCTGTCCATCTCTCCAGACGTGCCCGCTCAGAGTGTGGCCAGGCAACTGATCCTTGCAGCGGTCATGTGTATTGACATGGTTCTCAAAGAATAAATCCGATGAGGCCGTCGCAAGCCAACTTGCTTGGCGATGCTCGCAATCGCACCCCAAAATCGTTTTTTTTTGCAATAGAATTTTCTTCATACGGTCTGTGCTTGGACGAGGTGCGAGCTTCTGAATCACGTCAATTACAATCCGAAGGCTGGGATGTTCTCAAAGGCTCCCGTTGGTTGTTGCTTCGTCGTCGCAAGCGGCTTGATGGCAAGAAACGTTGGAAGCTGCGTCAGTTGATGCA
>JAJRRC010000122.1 GCA_024279865.1 Planctomycetota bacterium
AAGCTTCCGGGGGGAATTACCAAGGGCTTGTGTTTACCCAAAGGCAAGCTTCCGGGGGGAATTACCAAGGGCTTGTGTTTACCCAAAGGCAAGCTTCCGGGGGGGTTAACCGCTGACGACCTGGGCCACGCTGGCTTGATCGTTGTTGCGTGCAGGCTCTTCACGGGCGTTGATGCCCATGCCCACCACCGAGGCGTCGGCCGTGGTTCCAGCGACGGTGACCTTGCACGCCACATGCGTAAAACCTGCGGCCAAGTCCGAGTCCGCCACTTCGATGACGACTTGTTTGTTGTCATCAGTTGCAGTGAGCTGAGTCACTGCTTTGCCGGTGATCGCAGCAGCACTGGTTCCGCTGCTATCGGTGGCTTCGTACAACGCAACGTCCACGGTGGTCGCAGCATCAATATTTCCCACGCTGACCACAAAGGCCACTCGGCCGAACTTGCTCATGTCCGCATAGTCCGAATCGACGTTGGTGTTGCTGATCGTCTGGGGGTCCGTCGCGGCAACGACTGCCACGCGTTCAGAAAAAGTACTATTGGGTGTACTCATTTTTTGATTCCTTGTGAAAATGGTTTAAAAAAATTGACGAACAAAACAAAGGCTTACGCACGGTCAGCAAGCGTGACGAACGGCGACAAAGCGTCCGAACTATTGTCCGGCGTAATCGGAGCAGAAAGCCAAGGCTGACCACCCACGCGGAAAGTAAAGCGAAAGGCAGTCACGTCATAATCAAACCACAGGTGCATGCTAGAAGACGCATGGATGCCGCCGGTCTTGGTCAACGCCAGGTACTGAGTGAGGTCCACGAACATGATGTCGCCACGTGTACCCAACGTTTGGGCGTGTTGACTGAGCAAGACAGGTCGACCCAGCAGTGTGCCAAAGGGAGAATCACCAATGCCGTTGGGTGGCAAGTAGATTGGCTGATTGCCCAAAGTCATGGTCAACAGTTGAGGCAGCACGTCTTGATTCATCAGCCACACCGCGTTGTTGATACTCGAAGCAGGCATCCGGGCGTAGAGCTTGGCGATGTTCGCAGCTTCTAGTGTGCCAGCCACCTGGGAGGTTTCTTTGGCCACGGTCACAGCAGCACCCGCATTGAGCAAGCCCAAAGGCTTCGCCACGCCGTCACCATTGATGATCGCATCATCCACTTTGTAACGTAGAGCGCGGGCTGCTTCAGCCCCGATAAACGCATCGAGCGCGGTCACATCTTCGAGTAATTCATCACTGGCGGGAACCAAGGAGGTGAGCTTGTGCAATCGCAAATTGCGGTATTCAAACTGAGGCTTGCTCTGGGTCAATTGATCGCCTTGGCCTGCCCAGTAAGCTTGCACGCCGGTGTTACCCCAAGCGGTGGATTGGCTCACAGGCACGCTCAATGAATTGCGTGAAGTGGGAATTTGATTGGTCCGGCCGAGCAAAGATTCATCACCCGTGACCACACTCCAAATCTGATCCGCCCAATCCTGTGGCACAAGAAAACCACCGGCTTCACCCACGCCTTCATGGGCAAAGGTTGTCGGCGTTTTGGTCAGTAGCCGTGAGTCCGGCGCACAACCGGGAGCGCTGGACTTCTGCACCGCCAAAGCAAATTCACCAAAAGATCCAAAGCCCCGGTTCCCCCGCCCCCGGAAATTCCCCTTCTGTGAACTACCCCCAATGCGGGCTTTGTTTTCCTGTTGATCGCGGCCGAGTTGAGTCACGGTTTTTTCCACAATCCGAGCAACCTGGTCTTCGTCCAGCGAGCTGACACCCGCATCTGAAACCACCATCGCATCCACACCAACCGGATGGTTGTCATGATCCAACAGCGTATGCTTTTGGGTAAAGGATTCAATTGCTTTTTGCAGGCCAGAACCACAGCCGTGCTTTTCGATCATCGAAGGTAAAATTTGTTGTTTGAAAGTATCCACTGAAAGCGTTGTTTGTTCACTCATGGGAGTGCTCCTTGTTCATTATCAAATCAAAATCAGAAACAGTACGTCTCATTAGCAGCAGCGTTCTATTTGGCTCGACCGTTTCATGGGCCATCCAACTCAAAACCGCCTTGGCCTAAGACACAAAAAAAATAAAATCAGGGGGTTTGATACAACTGACCACGCAAGCGTTGAAGCTGACGACCGGACAGTTTTTGCAATTGTGCCGCCACGGGTTTTCGTGGCGGGGAAACAATAAACATCACGCGTTTGCCTCGCGACAACACCGATGTTTGCCCAAACAAATCACTGGCGGTCTGTGACGAAAGAATCCCTTTGCTAACCGCCAACGCCAGTGCGTTTTGATTCGCGGGTAATGGCGCGATGCTGTACTCGAGCAATTTCCATTTGCTGTAGACATATTTCACTTTGTCGCCAAAGGTTGCTCGATCTTTTTTGCTGGGTCGACGTCCTTCAACAGGGACAAACCCCACGCTGAATCCGCGTACCACGCCCTGTTGAAAGAGGGAGAGCAAGGTATCAGCGAGCCATTCGCCGTGGTGATTTTCCGGCCGCTTGGCGAAAACAGTCTTCGCCTCGAGCCGATCGGGGTAACGGGTAATCTCCATACACTTTCCCACAGGCATGGTGTAATCATGGTTGAAAAACACCGTGGGTGATTGAAAAAAATCCGTTGCGTCACAACCCTGAGGAATTAAAACTTCTCCTTCACGATCCACATTGGCGGTACTGATCTTCGCCAACACCGTGCGTTGTTCGTGTTCCACACCAAGGTCTGCCGTAAAACGTTTTCGAATCGTCTGGGTCATGATTGGGTTCCTTTGTTAAAAGAGGAGCGAAGACAGTCACCGTCAGGCAAAGGTTCGAGCCCTTCTTCACGACGCGCTTCATTGGGGGTCATGATGCCAGCGGAAACATATTTACTTCGCCGATTTAATTGAAATTGCTGATCCTCTGGAACCGGATTGTCATAAGCCAAAAACGCATCTTCAGACAGATCAAACAACGAGAGATATTGTTCATTGAGCTTTTCTTCATCCATGCGGCAATAAGGTAAAATCGTGTCCCGCCACCAGGCTGTATCTGCCACTTGAGCATTGGCACGATTGGGTTGATTGGCGAGCATTTTGCTAATCGGAACACCAAACCCCACCGCAATTTCTTCGATCACACGATCCGCATCGCCAATCAAATCCATAGGCATGTTTAACGGCTTCGCCTCTACGTCGCCGGTGATGGTAATGAACTTGCCACTATTGCGAGTCCCGCGAAGTTTGCGGTCGATTTGTTTTTCAAAGCGGTCCAATGCGTCAGCCGTCGCACCTTGTTTGACGATGAGCAAATAGTCTGGTCTGGCATGGTTGTCGAACTTGGCGATGTCCATCGTCCGTTTGGATTCATGCAATCCCATGGCAGACCAAACGGCCTCCAAACGGCCCATGCCGTAATGCAAATCCGTCAGGCTAGGCAAACGCCAATGGATCACTTCATCGGTTTCAAACCGCTGGCGTGAAGTGTAATCTGCCCCATAGGTATACCCCTCCACAAACTGTTCACGGCTGGGAATAATGCGTGTCCATTGACTGGGCATCAGCCACAATTCCGTCGGCCGTCGCAATAGCGGGTCCATCACCGGATGCAAATAACAGTTGCCTGTAATTTGCAGATAAAGCATTCGCAAAACGGTTAATTCAAAACCATTTTGATACGGATTCACCTGACGCAAAACGTCCATCGCAGGATGAACATCTGTCACTTGTTCAAACTCACCACTCCAGTGCATGGTCTTGGCGAGCACGCTCTGACTGGGCCTTTGGTTTCCCGCATGATCGCCCATCAGATGTTGTTTTTGCATCCGCGACACCTGACGGGTTTTAAATAATTTGGTTCCACTGCGTTTTCGGACATACAACCGCAACGGCACCGACGCGACAGCTTGCGCGTTCATCATGGCAGCTGCATACGCCCAACTGCCGAACCGTTGAACCGCAGCCTCGTCATTGAAGGGCCTGGGCTTGGCTCCCAAATCGCCTGCCCCTTGGAGCCTGCCGATGGAAGATTGGAAATAGGGTTGTGAATTGAATATCGCTTTGAAACGTTTCCACATGATGGGGGTAACCTTTACTTGATTAAAATTCGAAAAGTTTGATCTGGGCTCACGCTAAAACGCGTACATCCAAGTCTGATTGATGCTGGCCATCGAGATAAGCCACCGCATAGCGCATCGCATCCATGCCATGGTCATGTCGCATCAGCGGCATTTCCGATTCGCCTGTTTCGGTGACGGCTCGATTCCAGATATAGCCTGCAATTTCCTCGGCAGTACAGGCTGGACGCTGCTGTTCGCGAAGCCGTTCATCAACCTGCACCAAACTGTCTTTCATGATGAACAAACGAGGCTTGTCGTCATCGGCTTTACGCAAACGACTGACAACTGCTTGAATCCCACTGCGTAAAGCTTTCGTCGCCAGCACGGTTTCAAGCCCCATCCGTGATAGCGTGGCTCGGCCCTCCGCATCATGATCTGCCACGGATGCTTCAAAACTTTCGCCTTCAGACAACGCCAGAATTTCACGGGCATGGTCTTCGACCAACGCGTGGCTACGGTAAATTTCACGGTAAAGAATCATGCGGCCATCGCCATCAATCGCCCACCACTGACATACAAAAGGATTGGTATAACCAAAATCAATCGCCCGAATACGTCGCCAATCTTTGGGAATAAGATGACGGGCAATCAGATGAACGGCCGGGTCCCACAAATCATAAACCGCACCTTCTTGACCAGACCAAAGACCTTTGAACAAACGGTCCCGCCGCACGCCTGTGAGGTTATCCAATCGCTTGCGATACACCTCAGTCATCGTCGGATTGTCTTGATGACGGCTAAGCAATCGTGTCATGAGGCCGCGATCCGCTCGACCATTGAGCCAATGCGTCGGCGCATCGGGATTCGTATCCGCCACAGCCTGCTGATAAGGCATCACCCCATTCCGCAATCGCGTGAGCAGTGATTCCCAATCGTCCTCGCAAAGCTCCCTGGCTTCAAAAACCATAATCATGTCATACTCGGTGGACATGATCTTGCTCGCCAAATCCATCCCCGCCAAGACCAACACCGAACCGTTGGGATAACGATAGATCTGTCGCTGAGCGCGACTGGGACCCGACAACATCGGCCAATTGACAGGAAGAACTTTTTCCTCCAACGTCACCAAAACCGACTCTGTCATCGACTGGCGTGTTTTGCGAACGAGCAACGCTCGCATCCCCGGATATTTCAACGCACACAAATTAATTTTTTCCAACAGCGCCCGTGTCTTTCCCGTCCCAGCGGGCCCTTCCATCAACACTTCACCATCGCGGCAATACAACAAGTCACGAGCCGCCCCAAATGGCTGATATGGGCGTGAAGAGGTTGACTTGGTGGTCTGAACTTTTTTTTTCTTTTTTGGAGGCATGGTCAAACTTTTTCCATATCTACTTCTGCAATAATTTTCACAGGCAATTCTTGATTCGCCGGGTCGGAGGCTTTGGCCATTTCTTTGTCCAATAATTTTTGCTTAAGATCGATCAACTGCTTCCACCGGTCAATGGCCTTGTGGTCGCCTTCACGAACCCCTTTGGACAACGGCAACAAAGCCATCTCAATCCGCAACAAGTCCACACTTCGTTCCATCACGAAATCGTCCTGCGTCACCACCGGGCGAATACTTTGTTGAATATCGTTGCGTACGGTGCGTTCGCTGACCTCCAGCGTTTGGGCGATTTGTGAATAGGTCATCCCGGCTTTGCGTCTTTCTAGAACACGAAGACGACGTTGAACAATGGCTTGGCGTTTGGTGGCCCTGGCAGAAAGCTGATTGGTGTTGCTCATATTTCATGCGACTTCCCGATAAACAAAGGATGCGGTCATACGCCCCATCGAACCTATTTTTTTACCCGTCTTGCGAAGATGCCCTTCATGGGGTTTCCCGCAGCGGACCACCCGACCGCAACGCCAGCGGGGATTGCGAGCCAAACTTCGCACCAAGGCGGGGTGACTGGTCACAATGCTGATTTTGTCATCCACTGCTTCAATCCGAGCTGTTTCATCGAGCAAAGCAGTGCCGACGCCAAGCCCTTGATAATCGGGCAAGACCACGAGGCGGTGAATGATTCTTCGCTTTTTGTGGCCATACAAATGAATGGTGGAGCAGAATCCCACCGGCTGATCATTCCACGTTGCGATGTAACAACGGGCCACAGGATTGAGGTTGCTGCTCAGATAGTGATATCGCTTAAACAGCCGCCAGACACTTCGCTTGCAAGCTCGGATTTCCAATCGAATGCTTGGTCGTTGAAGACACCCCCGAGCGAGCTTGCCGGTCGCCATGTCGAACCACCAATCCGGGCTAAGCCACGGAAGGATGTCGTAATGACATGTCACTGCGACAAATTGTTTGCAGCGTGATCGTCCTGACCGAAGCGCTTTGGCGACGGCTGCTGAGCCAAAGCGTGCGACCTGTCGATCCACCACGCTGGTGAATTCATCGAACGCGATCACGGGTTGATCTGTCAGCAAGGCACGGGCAAGATCACAACGAAATTTTTCCCCGTTGCTCAGCACCTGCCAAGGCTTGATCCAGGCGGGCGGGCTGCTAAAGCCCACGGCATTGAGGGTGCCTGTAATTTGCTTGCCGTCTAAATCGTCATCAAAGCCATCGACGACTGCTTTGTCTTTGGGCCAATCAAAACCATTGATCAATGATCCATGACAAAGATCGCCTTGGGTGAATGCTTGGCGGGCGATGGTACTTTTGCCGCTGCCTGAAGGACCGACGATCGCGCCGAGGGTCCAATCTTCATCAAGGCCTGGCAACTCTGCTTCAAAACGAAGTTCACTTTTGCTTTGCAACGGCACATCAAACAAACCGGCCACCTGACGCACGCGAAAACTATCATGAATCGGAGCTTGAACTACAACGTCAATACGCGGCATGTGTAGCCCTCCTGTTTGAGATGGTCGTAAAGCTGGTGCTGATCATTTTCATCCTCACATGCCACGAGCAATTGATAAGTGTCGGTAATGTCCACCTCGGGACCGTCGACGTCGGATGTATTACCGACGGCTTCGTCAATCATTTTTTCAATTTGGTCATCGTCAAAACCGGTAGCCAAATGATCCAAGTCCAAATCGTTTTGTAATTCAGCAAGCTGCTCGGCAAGTTTGTGGTCATCCCACTGACTCAGATCGGTGGTTCGGTTGTCTGCAATCGCAAAAGCTCGGGCGCCTCGGCCGACAAGTCCTGATTGGACGACTGCCAGATGGGTCCAGCCCAGCGCCCGAGCTGCAGACAAAGTGCCATTCCCCGCCAGACAGACGTTGTCGGCAGTCACGACAATGGGCTTCTGCTGGCCAAACGCCTGGAGACTGCGTTTGATGGCATTGAGATTTTCCAACGAATGTTGACGAACATTATTGGGGTCCGCCTTGATGCCTTCAATCGGCACAGCCAACGACCGCAAAGAATTTTCAATGTAGGTTAATGATTCAGACACAAATTTCACTCCGTGGGTTTGGGGTTCGGTCGCCATTCCTGGCGCAGCCAGCGAACATCGGTTCGAACTGCAATCAATGACGCGTTCATCTCCGTCATCCGATCCAAAAGTGTTTCATTACGTTGGGTCAGACTGCTCACACGTCCGTCAAGTTCATCGAGTTTTTCGCCGGTGACCGCCCGCTCAGCAGCCATCACCCAAACCCAACCGAGAATGGTGATGAGAATGGAGACGATCCAGGAATAATTGTTAAATGTTTTCATTTGCGTGTGGCTGCCTGAATAATGTCTTTGATATCCGTGAGATCCCCCGTCGCGGAGGGGAATTCATGATCACCATCAATGCCCAAACGCTGACGAATCTGGTCCCGTTCAGACACTGTCCAATTGCTTGCACCGATGGCGTTATTAACAATTTCTCTGACAACCGAGCCTGTCACAGAACTGGCAAAGGTGGTCCCGCTGTTGGTGGTAAAGAAGTCCGACAACGCACTGGCGGTGACATCATTGACGCTGACTGTTTCGGTTGTCGTATCAAAATCGTTGAGGTCTGCATGGCGTTTGCTATCCATCACAAACATCTCAACGACGGCCGTGCCGGCGATGGCATTGACGGTGGCAGAAGCAATGATCTGGACCCGGTCACCTGCCACATAAGAACTTGGCACGGTGCCTGTGATTTTGTAACGGCCGGTGGTCATGTTCGTCACGGTGAGGCTAAACCCTGCATCATCGGTTCCGTTTTTCGTGGCAGTGGCGGTGGGCAAACTGTCTGCGTTGGTTGCATTGCCTGTGTCGACCCGCTGGGTCGTAAACTGCGCCGTATAAGCATCCAAAGGTTTGTAGGTCATAAATTGAATCCTTGGGTATGTATATGCATCGCATATATGATGTACGCGTTAAGACTTTCATAAAGCCTTATCAATTCCGTCTCCGCGAATAACCATTCGCACGAGTTTTTTGTGGGGTTGGTATTCGTAACAAGACAGGGATTAAATTTGGCGTTCGGTTTTAAGTTTTTTGATCAGTCGGTCTTTGCGGAGATTGTCTACGCCAAGGCCCATGGCCGAGCCTGCGCTGAGTAGACCCAAGATGGCAGTAATCGCACTCAGTGGGTTGATTGATCCCTCAGCAGCCCCGACCGCCAGCCCGCCAAGGGTTTTGACGACCTGTGCGCGAAATTGCATTTTTTGGTTTAAGTCTTCTGCCGCATCGCCCAGACGGTAATTGAATTGTTCGACTTCTTGGTTGTACGCTTCAAGTCGAAGCTCAATGGATTGCTTGCGTTGCATCAAGCCCACAGCCAGTGCATCAGCCTCAGCACGAAGCTCTGCTGCGGTAACTTGCCGCGAAGCATCCCGCAAACTTGGCGTGGTCGCCTGGCAGCCGGTGAGATACGTCGCCAATAGCGAGGTAAGGAGCAGGCCGATCACCATGCCGCGATTGTGATCGATGAGCTTGGCTAACTTGTGAAAGAGATCTGTTGTCTGGCGCATGATGCATTGCTTTCAATCAATGTCATCATGGGAAGGGCGATACATGCAGAGTAAAGCTTGACCTCGCAAAGTGTCAAGGGCATGACCACCTATTTTGAAAAAAATAAAAGTTATCATTCCACCGGACAAAAATCAGGTGGTGTAGTCCGCATTGATCGTGACGTATTGACGTGACAGATCACAGCCGAACCATTGACTATGGGCTTGGCCTAAGTGCAGGTCGACGACTAGATATACTTCTTTGCGTTGCATGTGATCAACGAGCTTACGTTGGGTGGTGCGATTGTGATCCACGGGTTGGCCGCCGATGCAGACTGGTATATCGCCGATGAAGATGTCCAACTTTTCGGGCTTCACCTTTGCACCACTGCGGCCGACTGCCATGACAAGCCGACCCCAGTTGGGATCGCCCCCATGCACCGCCGTTTTGACCAAAGGACTGGCGACAATGGTTTTGCCCACACGATCCGCATCTTTTTGAGACGCTGCATTCTGAACGTCCACACGAAAGACACGGGTCGCCCCTTCGCCATCTTTGACGACTTGATAGGCAAGTGATTTACAAACTTCGGTCAGTGCTTTTTCAAAGGCAGCCAATGCAGCACCTTTGGCGGTGATGGTCCGGTTGCCTGCTTGACCATTGGCTAATACCAGCACCGAGTCACTGGTACTGGTGTCTTCATCGACGCTGATCCGATTAAAACTTACATTGACAGCCCGCTTCAGACTCGCTCGCAACATCGCAGGGCTGATCGCCAAGTCCGTGGTAAGAAACCCGAGCATGGTCGCCATGTTGGGCGCGATCATCCCGCTACCCTTGGCAACGCCGCCGATGCGGACCGTTTTTTTGCCTAGCTTGAAGGAGGTGGCAGCCGTTTTGATCACCAAGTCGGTGGTCAAAATCGCTTGCGCCCCCGCGGCATCGGCCCCTTGACTGGATCGCAATCGTGGGCCAAGCGTGGCAATCCCCCTTTGAATATGATCCATGGGCAACCGGTGCCCAATCACCCCAGTCGAACAAACCAGCACATCGGCGGCTTGACATCCCACTTGGTCGGCCGTCCACTGACACATCTGCAATGCATCGGCATGGCCCTGTTCGCCGGTACAAACATTGGCGATCCCACTGTTACAGATCACCGCTTGGGCTCGCCCATTGCGAATATGCTTCTTGGAAACCACCACCGGTTCACCAGGGACCGCATTGGTCGTAAACACTCCTGCCGCGACAGCGGAAACCTCCGATACCAAAAGCATCATATCCGGGTTTCCTGACGGTTTAATCCCACAGGTCCCCCCTGCTACTGTAAATCCCTTGGGGAACGTTAGATGTCGTTTGGGTTGAGCTGCCATGAGGGTCACTTTAATTGGACCTCTGCCCTTCTGTCAACGAGGCAACCGCATCAAAGTACGTTTTTGATACAATGGTCTATTGGTTCGATCGCCCGCCTGATTGGCCGAGCGTAAAACCCTCGTTGGTTTTTTGATTTTTTTAGTCTACGTTTTCACAAAGGAACTTGAGCCATGCTCATGACCACCAAACCGATGTTCGATCTAGCCTATGAAGGTGAGTTCGGAATTGGCGCATTCAATGTCAACAATATGGAAATCACCCAAGGAATTATCGAAGCCTGTGCGGCCGAGAAAAGCCCTTGTATCCTCCAAATCTCCAAAGGCGCTCGCAGCTACGCCAACATGCGATTCCTGCGTAAAATCATCGACGCCTGCGTTGAAGAATATCCAGATGTGCCCATCGCCATCCATCTCGACCACGGCGACACCGTCGACCTGGTCCAAACCTGCATCGACGATAAATTCACCAGCGTCATGATCGACGGCTCACATCACGACTATGAACAAAACGTCGAACTCTCCAGAAAATCCGTCGAAGTCGCCCACGCTGCTGGCGTCACCGTCGAAGCAGAGCTAGGCATGCTCGGTGGAATCGAAGAAGATGTTGTCGGCCTCGATGCTGCTGAATACGAAAAAAACGTCGAGCAATTCCTCACCGATCCTGATGAAGCCAAAGACTTTGCCCAACGCACCGGCATTGATAGCTTGGCGGTCGCCATCGGAACCAGCCATGGCGCTTTCAAATTTACGACCGAAGCCAAGCTGGCCTTCGACCGTATCGAAGCCATCATGAAAACCTGCCCTGGCCTGCCTTTGGTCATGCACGGCTCAAGCTCTGTGCCTCGTGAGTTCATCGACCTCATCAACAAATACGGCGGCGACATGCCAAACGCCATGGGCGTCCCCGAAGATCAGATCGCCATGGCGGTCCGTAAATACGGCGTATGCAAAGTGAATATCGACACCGACCTGCGTTTGGCGCTCACCGCCAAAATCCGCGAAGTGTTCGCCACCAAGCCTTCGGAATTCGATCCCCGTAAATACCTCGGCCCAGGTCGTGATGCCATTGTGAAAATGGTCCAGCGAAAACTGCACATGCTCAACAGTGCTGGCAAAGCTGCTGAAGTTGCTGCCCAATGGGAAAAACTTGGTAAACCCATGCCAAATTCCTATAAATAAGACTGTGGCGTACAAACGCCATTGAAAATTTTAATACCACTCGCAACGCCGAGCTTTGAGCCACGCGAAGAACTGTGCATTCCTAACGGAATCCAACTCTTCGCCAGACCTCAGGGCTCGGCGTTGTGCATTTACCCAGGCATGCAACCCGCACAGACCCTGCAATCCAACCAATCCCTACAGTCTACACCTTCCATAAAAACGTCCTACTGGTATTCGGCCGATACCTCATGAGCCCCCTCCAAATACCCGATTCTCCTTTTTAATAGGGTCTAGGTCTGAAAGTAGGCCAACATTATGAAATTCATTCAATTGAAAAAAATTAAGGGTCAACAAAAGAAGCCACATTCAAAAGTAGGTCTCTTTTGTTTAATTGCAGGAACCATCATTTTTGGAGCGGTATTTTTCTGGGATTTTGGTTTACACCTACGGGACTATCGACTGGCACACAGCAACAGCACTGCCAGTAATTGGTCCCATACTGTTCAGATTTTGAGCAGTCGATTCATTTTCCCTTGGATCGTCGGCGGCACTGCGGTACTCGTCTTAAATGGCTGGCGACAATTCACACATAAAAAAGTTCGACAGCAATATGAGCGTTTAGATCTCGCAGTTGCCAGTGCCACCGACATGGTGTTCGTCACTGATGTAAAAGGACGTATTGAATATATCAATGACGCCTTTACCCGTATCACGGGATGGACTCGTGAAGAAGCCCTCGGCCGCACCCCCAACATCCTCAAAAGTGGCATGGTGGCACCATCATATTATAAACAAATGTGGGAAGCACTCAAACGAGGTGAAGTCTGGAATCGTCGCGTAATCAATCGGCGTAAACGCCCTGTGGACTCTGACCGAAATATTCACTTGCCCATCTTTGGACAAAACGTCACAAATGAAGAAAAAGACTGTTTTTACTGGGCAGACCAAACCATTTCGCCCATGCGGGATGCCAATGGCCGTATTACCGCGTATGTCGCACTGCAACGAGATATCACCGAGCAGGTACAAGCTGAACAGCAACGCAAACGCGAAAAATCCTACACACAATTGCTCGCCAATGTGGGGCAAACGCTCCAGAGCCAACGCCCTCTGGATCAACGTCTTGGTGATGCCCTAGACGAGGTTCTTCAACTTGAAGAACTTGACGTAGAAAACAAAGGCGGCATTTTCCTGCATCCCCCAGACACCGAGCACTTAGAACTGTTTTTAACACGGGGCGCTTTCAGCACTGAATTCCTGAAAAAAGAACGAATCATTCCTTTCGGCCAATGCCTTTGTGGCCAGGCTGCTCAAAGTGGTGAATTCCTTGTTTCCAATGAGTGTTTTCAGGATAAACGCCATACCCAACAGTTTGCGGGCATGACCTCGCATGGCCACTTCATTGTGCCATTGATTCATGGCGGGAATACGCTCGGCGTTCTATTCCTGTACACCCAGCCCCACCCCACGGCCGACACCAAACACATCGCGGTCCTCAAACAAATCGGCGAACTGATTTCATTGGCCATTGCCAACCATCGATTACACCAGAAACTAAGCAATGCGGTCAATCACCAAAAACGGATTCTCGATGTCGCCACCACCGCTATTTTTCTTGTGGATGACCATCGGCATATTACCGATGTGAATGACGAGTTTTGCCGCATCACCGGCTTCTCGCGTGAAGAGGTTCTTGGCCGTCACTGTTCACTGCTTCGTAGTGATTCTTATTTAAGCAAATGTGACCTCAGCTCAACGGATCCACAAAAACCCACCTTCCGACAACGATGCACCTTGTATTCAAAAGACGAGCGTGAACTGACCGTGATTAAAAACACGCAGCCACTGTATAACGAAAAGAATGACCCCATTGGCTGGATCGAATCTTTTGTGGATATCACCGAACAGGACCAGGCTCGCGCCAAAGCGGAAAAAGCCAATCAATTCAAAAGCCTGTTTGTCGCGAATATGAGCCATGAAATCCGAACGCCCATGACCGCCATCATGGGCTACACCCAGCTTTTGTCTGAGGAAGCGGGAGGCCATCCACAGTGCTTAGAGTACATCCAGACCATTCAACGCAACGGCGAGCATTTGCTCACACTCATCAATGACATTCTTGATATTTCCAAAATTGAAGCAGGCCATCTTGAAATTGAGCGAATTCACTGCTCGCCACAAGAAATTGTAGCGGAAGTCGTTTCGATGATGCGCCACCGAGCTATTGAAAAAGAAATCTCGATTGATGTCGTATACACGGGACCCATGCCCGAAACCATTGAAACCGATCCCACTCGACTGCGACAAATCCTAGTCAACCTCACTGGCAACGCAATCAAATTCACCGAAAAGGGTTCGGTCCGCATTGAAGTTCACCTCAGCGAAAAAGAACCCAGACTTCGGTTTGATATCATCGACACTGGCATCGGCATCACCGAAGAACAAATAGGCCGACTCTTCCAAGCATTTACACAAGCAGACACTTCCACCACCCGACGATTCGGCGGCACGGGGCTGGGACTGACCATCTCTCGGTCACTGGCCCAACACCTCGGAGGCGATGTGACCGTCACCAGCACCCCCGACAAAGGCTCTTGCTTCTCTGCGACCATTGCAACCGGCGAACTCAAAGGCACCATCATGCTCAACAAACCCCATGAAATTATGAACAAACAGCCAGAAAAACTCCCCGCAGCTTCCTCTCCCAATATCCTTCAAGGCATGCGTATTCTGATCGCAGAAGATGGACCCGACAACCAACGTCTCATTGCGGTCCTTCTCAAACGAGTGGGTGCAGATATTGCCATCGTCGAAAATGGACAACTGGCCGTCGATCTCATCACAGACCCGAACACCCAACCGTTTGATGTCATTCTGATGGATATGCAGATGCCTGTGCTTGATGGTTACAACGCGACAAGCCAATTACGTCGCAAAGGCTATGGCAAACCGATTTTGGCGATGACCGCCCATACCATGGCTGAAGATCGCCGCAAGTGTTTGGATGCTGGCTGCGACGACCATATCAGCAAGCCGATCAATCCAGCGAAGCTGTTCAAAACCATTCACGCCTATCGCGCAACGGATCAAGCAATCGCATCTTAACGCATGCTGTGCCATGGGTGACCCTTCGCCGCGTGAATGGATTGAGACAAAATAGCTTCGCACATGGCCGCGCCCAAGTGTGCCTGTTTTGGAAGATGTTCCGATTCAAAGCCAGACCGTCATGACGCACACAGCCTCTAAAACATTTTTCGTCATTGTTTGCCGCCCCCGCCCCCGCCCCCGCCCCCGCCCCCGGGCGTGCCCCCGGACGCGCACGCAGTATGCGTCCGGCTGTTTTTCAAACGAATCATTCAAGCAAAGGTGGTAAGTCTTTATGCAAAATGCTCTAACATAATGCAACTTCTACAAAAAACCCTCATCCACAGACGACTGTTCCCACTGACGCACCGCTTGAACAAAAGCATTTCCTCTTTGTTCGAAATGGTCGAATTGATCCCATGAAGCGCATCCGGGGCTAAGCAGCACCACTTCGCCAGAGCGAGCTTGCTGACGAATTTTCAATAGCGCATTTGCCAAGGTTTCGCAACGGTAAACCTCATCAAGCCCCATACAACAATCCGCAATCTGACCCCCTGTTTCGCCAATGGTATAGACGGCCATACAATGCTTTGACGCTTGCTGGGCCAATTCTGTCAGGTCTGATTTCTTATCGTAGCCGCCAAGAATCAGATGCACGGTGCCGGGTTCAAAACTTTTTATCGCAAGGATCGCCGAGGCGGGCGTGGTAGACTTTGAATCATTAAAGCAACGAACTCCCCCTTGCTCACAAACAAATTGCAACCGATGGTCTAGGCCTACAAATGTTTTAAGGGCATGACCCACCTCCGCGAGCGTCATGCCTGCACATTGGCAGATCGTTAATGCCATCTGGGCGTTGATCTGATTGTGTTCGCCGGGCAAAAGCAATGCGATTGATTCTGTTGTCACGGGATATAAGCATTGCGAATGAACGTTAAAAGTTAACAACAGCGACGAAGGCAAAACAGCCCAATCCGCTGTTGTTTGATGATCGAAGATCACCTGTTTGGCTTGAATGTACTGAGCAAGGTCATGGTGTCGATCCAAGTGATTGGGGCTCAGATTGGTGGCTGCTGCAATGTGTGGCGACCAGTGATCTTCATGAAGACCTTCGAGCATAAAGCTCGACAGTTCGAGCACCACCCAATCCTCTGGCTGTATTTCTTCAAGGTGTTCTAACAGAGAACCGCCGAGGTTCCCGCCGACCCATACTTGGCCAATTTGCGACAGAGCATGCCCCACCATGGCGGTGGTGGTGGACTTTCCTGCCGTCCCGGTGATGCCGATGACGCGTTGGCGGTTGGGAAGATATTGTGTTAGAAGGCGTATTTCACTGGTCAACATTGCTCCGGCATCTTGGGCGATTTTCAGTAATTCGTTTTGGTGTGGATCAACTGCGGGATTCACGACGACGATATCAGCCTGGCGAAAATCCTCTGGGTCATGTTCTCCCAAACGATATTCAATGGGCAACGTTTTAATGGATTCGAGGCTATCGCTAAGCTGCTCTTGCGTGAGTTGATCGGTGACTAAAACTTGTGCTCCTTGCCCAGCGCAAAACCGCGTCACCCCCACACCGCCACCAAAACGTCCAAGTCCCATGACAAGCACTTTTTTGCCGCGTAAATTTTGCATGGCGTTTTGTTACCGCTTTTATTTTTTTTGTATCTTGTTTTCGCGTCGATCTAGCCGGTTGTTTTTTCATTGTTCCCAACAGCAAACGAATGTCGCACGTTTTATTTAGGAACCACCAGACGCACATCCTGCTTGGTGGACCCGACATTGTAAGCCACGATTTCCAAGTTACGATCCACGGTAAAATAGACGTACAACTGATGGTTTTTGCGCATGTCGGCAATGGGCAGTTGCTTGGCGTATTGAAGCGGTTGTCCTGGATCTTTGACGACGTTCATGCCTTTGTCTTGAACCCAGGCATAAGCGGTAGGCTGCCATTTGTTGCCATGATTGTCGGTGATGTAAATCGCTTGCACCATGGCGGCAGTCACACGTGTGCGACCGAGAAGGCTCTGGGCTGCATCCCGATCAATGGTCACCTTGATCATGGCTTTATGCTTGGGCAGATAAAAGCCCTTGATTGCATTGGCGGGGCTCACACGTTCACGGGTGTGAGGGGTGAGGATATTGGCGGTTTTGATCATGTTGTCTTTGGTCAGATCCAACGGCCCAGTCACTCGGTTTTTACTAAACGCATGCGGAAGCAAGGCTGAAACCGAAACCGCCGAGGCCACAGAACCCGTTTTAATCCCTTGGCGACCACCCACCGAACCATCGGGCGTTTCCCCCTGGGGCGACGTTTCAACAGCCACTTGGTTGTAATTAAATTTCTTCCAAGACGATGGATTAAGGCTACCAATGATCGTGCCTGTTTGGGCATTGGATCGTTTGACAGCCGCTTTATCTTTGAACGAAGGCACTTGTAAACGCAGCCGTCGCACGAACAAATCCTGCGGCCGTTCGTCTGTTTCAATGACAAAGACCCAGCCCAAACTATCCTGTTGTGGGTTGGTGGCGGTCGCCACGGTCTGGGCATCATTAAAAGGCGTGAACAAGCGACGACCATCCTCGGTCAATTTCGTCACGCCAATGGGCGTATAAATTTTTCGTTCTCCGAACATATCGCCCTTGGGACGTGTCACCAGTTGAATCTGGGTCGGTGAAACGCGAAGGGTATTGTCTGTTGAGTTGTAAGTTGGATAGGTAAATTTCCAAATGGTATCAATCACCACCACACGTCGATTTGCTTGGCGTACCTTATCGCCGATGGCTTTGATCAGCGAGTCATCCATGGATCGCAAGGGGGTTTTGGCGGTGTAGACCGTGCCCAGCTCGACACTGCCTGGCACTGCGACGAGCATCGCATTGCCATCGGCATGCATTCGGAAACTACCCCCATGGCGTGCCATTTCAGGAAAGTAATATTTCAAGGGCGTTTGATTAGAGAAACTTCCCGCCGAGACCTTTTCAAAGAAATTAGTGGCCATCACATCTGCCGGAATCCACAAACTGCCACCAGGCTTACCCGCGATTTTCCCGTCCGGTCCTAGCAGATAAGGTTGGTATCCCCCAAGACTGACGCCCAACGATAAAAACCCTAGGCTGATGAGGCAGATCCCTGCGGCAAGGATACCACTGAACGCGCCGAGAATCCCGCCGCCGACCATATTCACCGTGGAGCTGAAAAACACATTGGCCTTGATTAATTTATCAAAGGCAAACCGCGTCAAACGCAGGAAAAGCACAAACGGCAACAACAGCCCAATCCCCCACGCATGGTCGGGCATCACTTTGATGAAAACGGAGAGCGTGAGCGGTTCCCACAACGCAATCGCCAGCGCACCGCCGATGATCACTGCCCCAAGGTGCAGCACCGCGCTAAACAGCCCCTGCTGCCCCCACCAGTAGGCCATGAAAACCACAAATCCGAGGATGACAAAGTTGGCAATCATATACAGTCTTTTACACTTGGAGACTTCTAAAAAATCGGACTTCTAAAACCACAAGGCTCTCACAAAAACCCCTTTTTCCCCAAGAGCCAAACACCTCAAAGGCAAGTTCCCAAGAAAACTCCGGGGACTTCCGGGGGGACTTCCGGGGCTACGTTTTTTTCTTTTTCTCACCGGTTAACACACGGGTGATTTCACTAATACTCGTCATACCTTCCACCACACGGGTCAGTGCGGTTTCTTGAAGGTAATACATTTTATTTTTTCGGAAATAGGATCGCAATTGATCTAACTGGCCATCAGCAAGCATGGTTCGAGCATCATCATCAAAGACCATCACTTCAAAAATACCCATGCGGCCGCGATAGCCCAAGCCCTTACAATCAGGACAGGTCTGAGGCTCTTCTTTGACCATGATTTGGCCAGAATGTTTATAGAGTTGTTGCACGTTGTCCGCGGACAGGTTTAATTTCCGAAGAATGGCCGGGTCTGGCTGATAAGCGATACGACAAGTCGTGCAGAGCTTGCGAACCAGTCGCTGGGCCACAATCGCGCCAAGTGACTTTGCCGCATCGGGCTTATTCCCCACTGCCTGCATCCAGGCCCGCAATGCTGTGAACGCATCGGTTTGACGCATTCCCACATAAAACCGCATGTCTTCACAGTGTGGAGGAATCTGCTTGGCGGTGTCTTGGTCGGTCAGATTGCCCAGTAAAATAACGCGTGGCTCACGCAACAACAATGCTCGCAACTGTTGGTCGATGGGTTTGGCATCGGTGCCAAGTTCGATTTTGTTGTGGGTCACGCCTTCAAGTTCATGATTGATTTCATGTTCCAGCGTGAGGATGTTCTGGGTATAAGGATCGTGTCGCCCGACAAGGCCATAAAGCGTGCTGGTCATTCCCTGATCCGCCGGGCATACCACCAAGATTGACCGAAGGTTTTCGTCCAGCACAGGCATCAGTTGCTCGTTTTGAATATCGAGCAGTCCGAGTTCTTCATATTTAAGCAGGGAACGCAAATGGGGATTGATTTCAATCACCAAATTCAAGCCTTTGGTCGAGCCAAAGGTGGTCAGTTCAAATTTTTGTTTGCCCATGCCAGCGACAATAATCTGAAGCATGCCTGTGAGTTTGCGTCGTCGATCTGAGACATCAATACCTGCATGTTCCTTGAGGTAATCGATCATGCCGATGCCGATGTTGGCTTCAAGGTTGGTCTGTGGATATTTCACACCATCAATATGCACTGAAATAGCGGTTTCGGTTGCCGAGGCAGCCACATCAATTCGCTGGGCTCGCCGAGGCAATGCAAAATCAATCAGATTGGCAAAAGCTTCATGGACCGGCACCAGTGGATCTTCCCCGCCTGGCACGACCAACGGCTGGCCATCGGCACCAATGACCACCACGGTGGCTTTTTCCTGGACACGCTGAGCTTGAGCGGTATCCCAACGTTGGCGAAATGAATCCAGCGACATCCGCCATCGCGCGTCAGGCGGCACTTCTTTGCTGCGGTAAAAGTGGTATCCCACAAAACCGCTAAGGGTTAATAACAATGTCAGTGGCAATCCCAACCAGAAAAACGGAATCGTCAGCCAAAGAAAAAACGCAAGCACCCCCACGCCCACATGAATCGCATTCCACATCTGACGTTTGAGGTAAAAGTGTTCCGCGTCTTTGTCGATGTAACCAACAACATACGCCCAACATCCTACCACCACGCCAAACAAGATTGGCTTGTACACACTCAGCAATAAAATGGCATCTGCAAGAATCAGCGTCATAAGCACTCAGTACATTCTAAAGAGCTAGTAATACCTGTCATTATGGCCTCATCACGCCCTAAAACGCAAACCAAAGCCCGCAAACAACCCGACTTGAAACTTGCCCAACTAGCCAATTCCTTTGAGTCGCATTTTAAGTTCATCCGGGTTGGGGGCCGATTCGGTCGCCACTTTGGGGTGAACAAAATGATTCTGAACCAAATCCACCAACGCATCGGTGAACGTCTGCATCCCCTGCTCACGGCTATCACGCATCACCCCAGGAAGCTCATGCTCCTTGCCATCCATGATATGTTTCCGTGATCGAGGCGTTTGTAACAAAATCTCAATAGCCGGAATTCTCGGAATATCCTCATGCAGCGTAGGCAGCAATTTCTGGTAAATAAATGCTTGAAACTGATACGCCAACATCGTTCGGATTTGAGGACGCTCTGCTGCGGGGAACAAGTCATAAATACGACTGAATGCCTGAGAAGCACTGGACGCATGGATGGTTCCAAAAACAAGATGGCCTGTTTCAGACGCATGCAGTGCAGCCTCGAACGTTTCACGATCACGCATTTCACCGATAAGAACAATGTCCGGATTCTCACGCACCAACGCGCGAAGACCTTCATCAAAGCTCGCCACGTCAATCCCCACTTCACGTTGATTGACCATGGCCTTGGAATCTTCAAACAAAAATTCAATCGGATCCTCAATCGTCACAATGTGAACGTTCTTGCGATCATTGATGTACTGGATCATCGAAGCAATCGTCGTACTTTTACCCGAACCGGTCACGCCACAAAGAAGCACCAACCCGTGCGGCTGCATGCAGACATCGCCCATGATCTTAGGTAGGTAAAGCTGTTCAAACGTCATGATGTGGTTGTCCACACGTCGAGCGGCAATCGCGCTGCGGCCTCGCGTTCGAAACACGTTCAAACGAAACCGATGCGTTCCCTCTTCACCCATATCCAAGTCAAAACCAAGGTCAGACGACCCCGTATGCTCATAACGGTCCCAGTGCTCATTGCTCATGCCTTCTTCAAGCCATTGATCAAAAACATCTGGATTTAACGGCGCAGCATCCAAAGCTTTCAACCCGCCCTTTAAACGCAAACGAGGCGCCTGGCCTGCCCGCAAAATCATGTCCGAAGCCTTGTATCGCACCGCAGCTTCAAAGTATTTGCGAAACCCCGTATCAGCAATGGTCTTGCCGCCACGACGGGCGATCTTGGCAGATGGTTTGGAACCTGATGACATAAGCAAAAACTTCCCTTGAAACAACTAAAAAAAACAATAAAAAAAACCATCGTTATGAAGTCAGGCAACGTACAGCAACGCCCTTCTGATCCAAATACGCTTTGGTTTCTTCAATGGTGTACTGGCCATAATGAAAAATACTGGCGACCAATGCCGCATCGGCCCCCGTCTCGGTCAAGACCTCGCGGATATGCTCGGGACTACCACAACCGCCCGATGCCACCACTGGCACTTGGACCACCGCAGCCACCGCCCCGGTGATCTCTAGGTCATAACCGTTTTTCATGCCATCGGCATCCATGCTCGTCAAAACAATTTCACCCGCCCCCAAACGAACCACCTCTTGAGCCCACGCCACCGCGTCAAGCCCCGTCGGGGTGCGGCCGCCATGGATAAAAATCTCAAAGGCTTCGTCTGAACTCTCGTTACTGGCGGGCGGTGCAAACAGCCCTTGATCGATCCTTGCTTGGCGATGTTCTTCAAAAGTTTCCCGCCGGACCCGCTTGGGGTCCATATTCACCACCGTCGCACATCGGCCAAAACGCTGGGCTGTCTGGCTGATGATCTGAGGGTCCACCACCGCAGCGGTATTAATACTTACCTTCTCAGCCCCAGCCTGGACCAAGGCAGTCACATCGTCAATCGTGCGAATCCCCCCACCAACGGTAAAGGGCATAAAGCACTGCTCAGCGACCTGACGCACGACGTCAAGCATGATATTTCGTTTTTCATGGCTCGCGGTAATGTCCAAAAAGACCAGTTCATCGGCGCCCGCTTCGTCATATTGGCGCGCAATTTGAACCGGGTCGCCCGCGTCGCGTAAGCCAACAAAGTTGACCCCTTTGACCACGCGGCCGGCCTTCACATCCAGACACGGAATGATTCGGTGTGTAAGCAAGATGAAAAGTGTACCAAATATACCCATCGGGTATGAAATATCCCGCGATAAAAGGCAGAAAAGCCTATAGCTTTCCCTCGTTCCCACGCTAGAGCATGGGAACGAGGGAATAAATAAAAGGTTCGCCGACTCGAAATCCAACGCCACCTGACTTAAACTGATACGCCTATGTCACGACGTGTGGTTATTACCGGATTGGGACCTGTGTCCGCTTTGGGCATCGGGATTGACGCAACCTGGAGCGCAATGCTCGAGGGAAAAACCTGTATCGACCGAATCCAACGATTCGATCCCTCAGGACTCCCTTGCCATATCGCCGGGGAAGTCGAATCCTTCAAGGTCACCAAGTTTGTCCCCAAGTCCCATCGCAAAGCCACCAAAGTCATGGCTCGCGATATCGAACTGGCCATCGTCGCAGCGGATCAAGCCGCTCGTGATGCCCAACTCATCACCCCCGGAATCACCCCCGGAACCACCCCCGCCCCCGGGAGTGACCCACCCTCACTTTCGTACAACCCCGCCCGTGTGGGATGCCACATCGGAGCAGGACTCGTCGCAGCAGACCTTGAAGAACTCCTCGATGCCTTCATCCATGCCACCGACGAACAAGGGAATTTCGATATGCACAAATGGGGAAGCGAGGGCATGAAACACCTCACCCCACTATGGCTACTCAAATACCTGCCCAACATGCTCGCCTGCCACGTGACCATCGTGCATGGCACGCAAGGCCCTTCCAATACCATCACTTGCGCAGAAGCCTCCAGCGAGCTGAGCATCGGCGAATCCTTGCGAGTCATCCAACGCAGCAGTGCCGACGCTTGCCTCTGTGGCGGCGCAGATAGCAAACTCAACCCACTGGGCTTTCTCCGACAAATCATGACCAACCGGGTCAATTGCGACGACAACCAAACGCCCCAGACCGCTGTGCGACCCTTCTGCCAAACAGCCAACGGGACCATCACCGGTGAAGGCGGCGCTATTGTCGTCCTTGAAGCCCTTGAAACATTCAAACAACGCCCCGATGGCGAAGCTTACGCTGAACTCATCGGCTTTGGCGCTTCGCAAACCGTCAACCGCGAAACAGGCAACCACTATCCCGATGCTCAAGGCAAAGCCATTGCCGCGGCCTGCCGCTTTGCGTTGGATGAAGCAGAACTCACCGCCGACGATATTGACCTGGTCTTGCCGTTTGGACTTGGCGACCCACAATATGATCAGGCTGAAGCGATTGCCCTCAAAAATCTCTTCGGCGAACGACTCAGCAGCGTCCCCATCGTCTGCCCCAAAGCCTTCGCAGGCAACCTCGCGGCCGGGGCTGGTGCCTTGGATGTTTGCATCGGAGCCAAAGCCCTCAAAGAACAAATGATCCCCGCCCGTATCAATTGCAAGCAACCTCTTGATGGCATGATGGCGCAATCCGCCCCAGCCACCCCCGCAAGCCTGCGACACGTCCTCACCTACAGCACCAGCCTAGGCGGACAAAACGCAGCACTGATTCTCAAACGATATGAAAACTAAACCAATCATGATTAAGCAAACCCCATGGGTTGTGAACGCGGCTGCTCCATGCAAGCAAGCCCCACTTCTTTCATCGGGTACAAGCCAAGGAACCTCACCATGACACACAGAGTCGTCGTCACAGGCATCGGCTGGGTCACCCCGCTGGGATACGAAATTGAATCGGTCTGGCAACGGCTCCTTGCCGGTGACTCCGCCATTGCGGCCACCAGCCACTTCGATGCATCCACGTATCCAACCCAATTCTGTGGCCAGGTCCCGCAAGACTATGACCACCGAAAATGGATCACCCACCAACACCTCCATGAAGGCGCCGGGTCCAACACCTCCTTCGCCCTCGGCGCAGCCGCCCAGGCGTGGCAATGTGCCAAGCTAGACCAATACCCAGACCTAGACCCCCTTCGCCTTGGCATCTACCTCGGCAGTGGTGAAGGATCGCTGGACTTCGAAAACTACGTCGCCAGCGCCCTCGCCGGCCACAACCCCGAACAACGCGGCCTCGATACCGTCGCATGGGCCAAAAAAGCACTGCAATGCATGTCCGCCATCCGTGAAATCGAGCAAGAACCCAACATGCCCCTAACCCATCTGGCCATGGAGTTCAACGCACAAGGGCCTGCCTACAACTGTCTCACCGCTTGTGCTGCCTCGACCCAAGCCCTCGGCGAAGCAACCGCCATCCTCCGACGTGGACAAGCCGATGTCATGATCTCAGGCGGCGCTCATACCATGATCCACCCCCTGGGCGTTACCGGATTTAACCGCCTCACCGCTCTGTCCACACGCAATGACGCACCCCAAACCGCCAGCCGTCCTTTCACCGCCGACCGCGACGGTTTCGTCCTCGGCGAAGGGGCAGGCATGTTGATCCTCGAAACCCTTGAACATGCTCAAAAACGCAACGCCACCATCCTCGGCGAAATCACAGGCTACGGCTCATCCGCCGATGCCTTCCGCGTCACCGACATGCACCCCGAAGGACGCGGCGCTTATGAGGCCATGCGCCAAGCACTCGAACAAGCCAACATCACCGTCGCCGACGTCGACTATATTTCCGCCCATGGCACAGGCACCAAAGAAAACGATTCCACCGAATCCGAAGCCATCAGTAGACTCTTTGCTGACCAAGGCGGCAACGCTCCGATCAGTTCCATCAAGAGTATGTTGGGCCATTTGATTGCTGCTGCCGGCGCGGTTGAAGCCATCGTTTGTCTGTTGGCATTGCGTGACAACATCGTGCCTCCGACGATCAACTATGGCCAGCCCGATCCGGAGTGTCCTTTAGATTACGTTCCCAACGAAGCCCGCAAGCTTCCGGTGAACACATGTCTTTCGAACAGCTTTGGATTTGGTGGCCAAAACAACACGTTGGTCATTCGAAAATTTGCCAAGTAAATAACTTGACAATCCCAAAGCCCCTGTCTGGTGGATTCAATTCCGAAGCGCAACACCAGGGGCTAAAAGCATGACATCGTGAGTCTGGTAAATTGAGGTTGCTTAAAACGTCACTTTAACCGGAGCTCACGATGCCACACCGACAGGTTACCACAAACGAACGCTACG
>JAJRRC010000013.1 GCA_024279865.1 Planctomycetota bacterium
CCACCCACATGGGCTACCGTGGCAACGCGGGATGCTCGGATAGAAGCATGGGAACCAGCCAAAACAGACGACTCAAAATAAAAGAACCTTGACAAGCAACGGTTTTTCATAGAAGCCGCACGCTAACAGCGTGCGCGTCTGAAGGCAGGAAAGACAATGTGACATGCTCTATGTTGACCGCAAGTCGTCATATCCAAGACGCAAGCATGAGTATAAAAGCATTCCTCTTTGAGAGTTTACCAACGGTATTGCAGGACCGTTCCCTTTTGCGTTCCCGCAAAAACGCGGCCCATGTCATCGTCTACCAGTAAGGTCGTTGTATTGTTCGGGAAATAAGCGGTCGTTGTTTTTTTGTGATTCGAGCCCAGATCGCATTGCCTCACATTTCCTTGGCTTGAAAGGACCAGTGCGCTGCCTTCTGTGCCTGTGAGGTGTAGCCGATTGACGGCAAACCCACGCCGCCCGTAGTTCTCACGCCCGTTCATTTGAGGCCTAAAACGCCAGCGGTAAAGCGATTCTCCAAATGATGCCACGACTGCTTTTGTTTCACGATCAAAGGCGATGTCTTTTACCTGCTGGGCAGGGCCAGTCAAGTGGTGCGTTTGCTTGGGATCGTTCAAATTCCACAATTCAATATTGCCTTGGGAAAATCCAACAGCACACCACGAGGCATTTTTGCTTAATGCACCTGCTGAAGCATTGTTTTGTGGATTGATTTTAACAAGCAGGGTGCGTGTGTCCTGTCGCTTGAATGTGTGGGTATTCCATCGCGTGACTTCTAAGTGTTGGCCATCATGGCCGACGGTGACTAAGGCAGATCCTTTTTCTGTTGAGGCAAAGCCGCACGCCAGCAGCGTTTTGCCATGAGATTGCCATAGGTTTTTCGATAAGGCGGGTTGTTTTGCGATCAGATCAAAAACGGCAATGTTTCCATCCTTGTTGGCCGCGAGTAGCTGATTGTTCTTTGGGTTAAAAACCAAATGGTCAATTTGCCACGGACAAGATAAACGCACTAGCTTACGATGGTTTCGCGTGGACCACAGGATGATTTTTCCTTGTTTGTCACCGCTGGCGAGCAAGGCTCGGTTCGGTGATATGGCCATGGCGGTGACCGCGTTTGCATGGCGACCCAGTCGAATTTTGGATTGACTTACAGGTGTTTTTTGTGTGGTGTTTTCGCCAAATGCAATCAATGCGCGAAGGGCAAATTGGTTTCGGGTTTTGGTTTGTTTTTCAAGTCCTGTTCGCAAAACACGAGCGAGCCATGGGGGAACTTGACCTGTTTGTTCCAATTTTTGTTGCATTTGTTTGAGAACGACTTTGTCGATTACGTCTTCGGTTTGTTTTCCTAGAAGCGTTAAGTCTCGCAGCATTTTTTTCAGTGGCCGTTGCATGGCCTGGTGTTGGGCTGCGCGTTTTCGGGAAGCTTGGAATTGAGCGAGTTCTGCGGATGTTTGAAAGCGGGTGAGTTCGATTTGACCTGTAAAATTCCCGGTGAGTTTAGGGGTTTGGGTTTTTCCACTTTGGAGGCTCCATTGCTTGGTATGCGAGGCTGCAAAGGCCCATAGTTCCATGGCGGTGACGGTTCCATCACAATTGCCTTGGACGGTTTGGTCGGCTGCGCCGGCAAGGCCTTCGACGACATAGTTGGTGAACACGCCGAGGCCAACCTCCTGATTCTCATAGGAAAGTTGATCCACGTCACAACTGGAGAGTGTGGCAAAGGCAGCCCCGGCAAGTTGGCTTAGCATCGCTCCGGCTGCACTGGTTGAAGCATCACTTGCTTTGGCTCCAGAATGACAGGCATCAAGAATAAGCAGGCGGTGTTTGGCGGTACAGGTATTGAGTGTTTGGCGGACCCAGGATAGAGGGACCAGTGAGCCGCGGTCGGTCGGGTTGCCATCGACGGGAATGAGGTAGCCTTGGCCGGATTTTTCTGCCCCGTGGCCTGAGAAGAAGATGACCAAGACATCATTGGGCCCGACGACTTGAGCGATTTGGTTGATACGGTGGCGGAGGTTGCCTCGGGTGGGATAGAGTGATCGGTCGGTGGTATCGTCGGTCATGAGGACCATTTTGGATCGCTCGAACCCTGCTAGTTCCAAGGCCTTGGCGAGAGCTTTGGCGTCTTGTCGGGCAAAGCGCAAGCGTGGCATGCTGGTGTAGTCGTTGATGCCAACGATCAAGGCCCAGCGTTGCCCACCTTGGGCAGTGGTCGTGGTAGGGACCACGGTAATGGCTTTGCCAGTATCGCCCGCAAACAAACGGGCAGTCAAAGCCAAACATAGGATCAGTGCAAATACATATCGCATGGATTGTTCCAGAGAAACAAGGTGCCAAGGTGGGCTCATTAGTATAAAGGATTCATCGAATCGGACACAGCTTTTTCCGCTCCCCCCGGTCCCCCGCTTCCCCCTGTTTCCCCCAACGCACGGCCTGTGGTCTTGCGTGTGGGTGTTACACAAGGCGAGCCAAGCCAGAGTGATGCTTGATCAAAATAACTTCGCACCCGCGGAGACAGGTCTGTGGGAATGACTTGGTACAGAAATCCCGCATGGCCATCCACCGACCGTAAGAGAGGGTTGTCTGTATCAAAACGGAGAATCCCGATGCCGAATAAAAATACGAGCAGAAGGGAGAATAAACAGGGAAAAATGCCGAATACAAGTCGCCTCATGGCTGGTTCTCCTGGGGAATGTTTTTGGGGGGACGCGTGGTCGGGCCTGTTTTAGCAAGCAACTTTTGATTAAACCGTTCCAGAATATTGGCGGCATGATAGAGCTCTTGATTCAGACGAGCATAATCCACATGCGTCTTTTTGGGTGGCGAGGGAATTTTTGTGACGGATGGATTTTTAGATCCTCGCGTGTTTTTGTCAGGGACCGGTACGGAGATGCTTGAAGAAGAATCTGCCGTGTCCAAGGTTTTTTTTGTAGGCACGCTTTGGGAAATGCTTGGGGGGGACGCTTTGGGAGAATTTTGTGGGATGTTGGGGAGGAGCGTTTGGGTTGGCTTAAAAGGGATGACGGTTTTGGCGGACCCCTCAAAAACAAGGTGAGGTCTTTTGGGTGGACGTGTTGCCATGGCCAATGGGATGGCCCGTTTGGCAGGTGTTGCGGGATGGAACCTTTCAAGGGTTGGGTGGTGGGTGGGTTGTGTTGCGTACAGTGTGGCTGCCGCTGCGATTCCCGCTGCAAAGATCATCAACAAGAGTGTTTTCATGGCCTTGGGCTCCTTGCTTGTATTTGGGTGATTTCAAAATTCAGTTGTCGTGATCCGAGTTGGAACTGGCCTCCGAAGTTTCGGATTTGTCTCATGGACAGGCCGCGTTCAAAGGCCGCTGCAAGCTGGGCGGAGTGCAGGGTTTGTTCCACCGCATCGGGGACAAGAATGGCCAGGTGTTTTGTGCGATCCAGTGCCGCGGCCGAGGCTGCGGTCCGAAAGGCGGGGACATCATCCACAATGCGCAATTGGTTGGAAAAACGAATTCGCACGTTGGCCTCAAATTCTGTTCGATGCCATCGGTGATCTTTGAATACGAGCTGCTTGGTCACATTCGCTTTGCCTTGGGCGGTATCGATAATGACCAGTTTCATTTGACCTTGTTCGAGTACTTTTTGGGCGTGTTGTGCATTGCCCCAGTTGATCCGCAGGGCTGGTTGATGTTGGCCATCGGTTTGGCCTGCATAGTCACCTTTTGTTTTGATAGTTGCAGATTGTGCTGCGGCAGTTGTTGTAAGAGGTGGCGCAGGCGAAGGCAGTGAGGGTGATTGCCTTGCCTGCGCCAAGGGGACCGATGGCTGCGCGACAGGGGGGGCGGGTTTGGCGAGCTTGGGTTGTGGTGTAGGTTCAGGTTCAGCTTTTGGTTGAGGCTGCGGCTCGGGGAGACTTTCTTGAACAAATTGATCTTGAAGCATGACAGGCACGATGGGTATTTCGGTGGTGTTGGACTGAATCGCGCCCTTCTCTATCGCTGCATGCCCAAGCAAAACGACATGAAGACATATCGACGCGATTAGTCCAACGGCCATAGCAATGCGTGACATGAGAATATCCTTGTTCAAGGGGGCGTGAGGGTTAGAGGGAACCGGGGTGGGGGATTGATTTGGCTCCGAGATTGACGTTGATCCCTTGTTTGTGCAGTTGTGACCAAAGTTTCATGACACGATGGTGGGGAATGTTTTTGTTTGCAGTGATGAGCAAGACGCAGACGTTTGGTTCTAGTTGAGTGAGTAGTTGAGGCACGGTTTGAATGGATTGTTCCTGGTAGATCATTGTGTCATGCTCGATGATCACGGGCCTGACATCTTCAGCATAGATGGCGGAGATGCCGCCTGCGCCGATTTCAGCGGGCGCTGTTTTGACAGAGCCAACCCGTACGGATTCGCTGAGCAGAACAATCGTGCCACACAGAAGGATGAACAGCACATCCACAAAGCCTCGTGACATCAACATGGCTTGGCCTCGTATTGTTCGAGTGGGGTATACTGATGCCATTTGAAAATTCCCTAATTTTAAACTTTGGGCTGATCTATGTCCGATAATTATATCTATGAGAGATTACAGATTGCCACCGAAAGAAATAGCCAAACTTGAACGGACCCATCGTTCTCTGTCCGACAA
>JAJRRC010000014.1 GCA_024279865.1 Planctomycetota bacterium
CTGAAGATCAAATAAGCCATTGAACATAGGATGCATCCTTGCAAAAGGAAGGAGAGAAAAGAGACACACGCCATCCTTGACGGGCCAAGGGGACATTTTATCAAAAAGTGGCGGAATGACTATTTTTCAAAGAACCCTGAAGTAAAAGGGGTTCATCCGGTTATTGCGTACTTGCCTGGAAATAGAACCGCATTTTTGCCCCCTCGCCCTCCGATTGTGGGCGAGAGGCCAAGGGGTCAAGGGGTCAAAAACGCTTGCTGCCTGTCAGTAAACGATTTTGTTCAAAGCCTTTACAGAAAAAAAATTCGCCCTGCTGGGGTCGGCAGGGCGAAAAAGAGTGCGACCCAAAGACTCAACCACGGCGCACGCAATAACCGGATGAGCCGTAAAAGGCTCTCATGCCACTTTTTGGGACAAAACAGATGTTTTTTGATTGCCTTGGTTGCAACGCACAGCCGATCTTCTATCGTAATCGGTTATGCAACCCAATTTTTCACCAGCCATGACGGACCTGCCTGCCCTGCTCCTTTTTGACCTTGATGGCACACTGATGCTCAGCCATGGTGCTGGCGTTCGAGCGATGGACAAAGTGGCTCATCGCCTCTTTGGGCCTGACTTTCACTGGGAAGGCATCCTCTTTGGCGGCAACCTTGATCCGCTGATCTTTCAACAGGCTGCTCAAATCAATCAACTGGTACCCAATGATTGCGAAGAAACCCTGCATCGCCATCACCTGCAATTTCGCGATGCGTACCTTGAACAGTTGGCGATTGAACTTGATGAGGCAGGTGATGATGTCCAGATCATGCCTGGGTTCCCCGACCTGCTCTATCACCTCAAAGAACGCGAACAGACCCGAGGCGATCTTGTTCTAGGCCTACTCACAGGGAACTACACCCAAGCAGTTCCGATCAAACTCAACGCCATTGGGATCAATGTGGACATGTTTAGCTTGACGGTCTTTGGCGATGAAGTGCCTGACCGCCCAGCCATGGTGAAACTCGCTCTGGATCGCTATACCCAACAATATGGCCAACGCCCGCCGGGCTATAAGGTCATCGTCATTGGTGATACGCCGCGGGACGTTCATTGTGCCGCGGCGAACAACTGTGCTTCATTAGCAGTGGCGACGGGGAAATTTTCGTATGACGAACTTGCAGCAACCGACCCAACCCTGGTGGTCGAAGACCTTGGGGACCCAGGGCCTCTGTTTTCAATGCTTGGCGAGCCGGCAAGCTTTCGGGCCAACGCCTAGTGCATTTTGCATCATTGCATTGATTGCCCCCTCGGACGCGCACGCAGTATGCGTGCGGCTGCTTTTCAAACGAATCATTCAAGCAAAGGCGGCAAGTATTTATGCAAAATGCTCTATCGCGTTTAAAAGAATCCGACCCTTCAGAAGACTTCAGGGTTCGGCGTTGTGATCACATATTTTGCAATTCGATAGACACGACCCAAGTATTGTTACAAAATACTCTAGAACGTCACAAAACCACCTAATCGCATTTTCTTATTTTCGCAGACGCGCAAGCTGTTAGCTTGCGGCTTTGACAAAGCCGAATTCTAAGGTCTTCTGAAGAGTCGGATTCTTTTACACGCGACCGATGGATTTAGAACGCTCTAGTGAATTGCTGGATCAGCAATCGCAGGTGTGCGAAGGAGCTGTTCGATCAACTGAACATCAACTTGTTCAAACAGTGTTGAATCGGTGGTTGCTTGGTTGGCGGTGACGGCAAGTGAGTTGCCGCCGAAGCCCATTCCCAGCAAAATCGCCACGCCCACCGCAATCGAGGCTAGGGGAATCACATAAGGACTACTCAAGACGATTTGTGAGCGTTCGGATTTTTCGCCGAAGTAGCAGCTACTGACAATTCGCAGATAGTAAACCGCGGAGATGGCACTGTTGACGACTGCGACGATGACCAAGCCTGCAAAGCCTTGCTGGACGGCAGAGCCGAAGAGATAGACCTTGCCGATGAAACCAACCATCGGAGGCAAGCCCACCAGAGACAGGCAAGAGAGCAGCATGATGGCTGCTAGGCCGGGATGGCGTTTGGCCAACCCTGAGAGGGCGTCAAGTTCGGTTGCTTCTTCGCCGTTGCGTTGAAGACAGCTTAGGACCGCAAAGGCAGCCAAGTTCCCCAGTGCATAAGCGACCAGGTAAAACAGCACGGCTGCGGCCCCGTTGCCGATGGCGGTCGAGCCGATGCCTGCTGACATGCCCAGCAGTCCCACGAGCATGTAGCCTGAATGAGAAATGGAGCTATAGGCAAGGATGCGTTTGACGTTGGTTTGCATCAGACCCAGCACGTTGCCGAGGGTCATGGTCAACGCAGCCATCACCCAGAGTAAAGACGCAATCATCGGCGGCAAGGGGCTGGTCAATTGTTGCGTCACCGGATCAATCACGATATTGCCTTGCGTGACAAGACTCAACAGAGCGATCAATGAAACAAAGCCCGCTGTTTTAGGGACAAACGCCAAAAAGGCTGTCACCGGGGTCATTGCCCCTTGATACACATCCGCAGCATAAAAGTGCATGGGGAAAGCAGCGATTTTGAAGCCGATGCCGACGATGGACAAAACCAAACCCAAGGTCAGGAGCGGAGTCACCCCTGTCACAGCAATGGCTTGACGGATCTCGTCGAAATTGGTCATGCCTGTCGCGCCATAGATCATGGTGAAGCCGTAAAGAAACACCGCAGCGGCCACAGCACCGAGAAAGAAATACTTGATCCCCGATTCACTGGCTTCGTCCGTATCACGGCTAATGACGATCATGACATACGTGGGCAAACTGGTCAGTTCCAATGCAAGGAAAAGCCAGACCAGATCATTCGCCCCACCACAGAGCATTACGCCTGTGAGGCTAAACAGGAAAAAGGCAAAGAACTCGCCACGCATGACACGTGAAGGATTGAACTTGCCCGTGGGGCTCACCGCATCAGGCACCGTGGACATGAACATCACCAACAGCATCCCAATGCCACAAACCATCATTTTGACAAAGGTCGCCATCGTCCACACGCCTGAAGCATCGACCACTTCTAAAGCAGTCAGGAGCCCCGCGACAATCAAGGCCATCGCAACAAGGCTTGGCGCCAGTTTTCGAATTTCGGCAGAACGGTGTAATCCAACCACCAAGCAAAGACACGCCCCCACCAGCATTGCCATCTCAGGGCCAAGTTCACTTAGCTTAATAAGTGTCTGGTTCATCACCGACCTCCTTCGGACAACGTCTTTAAGGTCAGCGTAGCGTCTGACGAAATTTCAGCTCGCACATGACTGTGATAGTCATATCGAACGGGGGGTTTGGCTTGATTTTCTTCTAACAAATCAGTTCCCACGCGTTCCATAATGGCTTGGGCGGGCTGATCCAATGTTCGCAAAATCGGCATGGGATACACACCCAACCACAAACACAAGATTGCCAAAGGCAACAGAACCGTAATCTCTCGACCGGTTAAATCCTTGGCATCGTTTTCATGGCCCTGGGGGATTTTCACGGGGCCCCACACCACTTTGCCAACCATGTGCAAAATGTAAATCGCTCCGAAAATCAGACCCAAGCCTGCAACGGCTGCATAAGCCGGACCCAGCACCGCAGATTGGAAAGCCCCAAACAACGTGAGAAATTCACCGACAAAACCGTTGAGTCCGGGTAAACCCACACTGGCCATGGCAAAGAAGACCATAAATGTGGCCCAGATGGGCATGACCCGACCGAGGCCCTGTATTTGAGACATTTCGCGGGTATGGAATCGTTCGTAGATCATGCCGATCAAGAGGAACAACGCTCCTGTTGAGAGGCCATGGTTAATCATGTACATCACCGATCCGCTTAAGCCCTGCACGTTCAGAGCAAACATGCCCAGCACACAGAAACCCAGATGCGAAACCGATGAATAGGCGACGAGCTTTTTGATGTCTTTTTGAACCCAGCAGATCAACGCTGCGTAAATCACACCCACCACCGCCAAGATGCCCATGTAAGGGGCAACCACCAATGCCGCGTCAGGCAACATCGGAATCGCAAGGCGAATCAACGCATACGTGCCAAGCTTGAGTAACACCCCAGCCAAAACCACCGAGCCCGCGGTCGGGGCTTCGGTATGCGCCAACGGCAACCAGGTATGCACCGGGAACAACGGGACCTTCACCGCAAACCCTGCGAGCATTGCCAACATCGCCAACACCTGCTGGTTGGTGGTCATGTTTTCGTGGGCATGGGACAAGGCTTCAAAGCTAAAGTCCCAACTGCCGTTGCACCAAGCCATGTACAAAATACCAGCAAAGGTCAACATCGATCCGGTGAAGGTATAGAGGAACAACATCTTGGCGGCTTTGAGCCGTTGGGAAGACCCGTAAATACCGATCAAGAAGTACATCGGGATCAGCGTGAATTCAAAGCAGATATAGAAGAACAGGATGTCCGTGGCAACGAAAACCCCGATCATTGCTGCTTCGAGAAGGAGCAGCCAAAAGAAAAATTCGCGGATGCGGAATTTGATCGCGGAAAACGAACCGAGAATCACCAACGGCATCAGTAGCGTCGTCAGCAGCACCAGCCAGATGGAAATCGCATCCACGCCGAAGCTGAACGTCAGACCCAGTGACTCGAACCAGGAGACATCGGTCACCAGGCCCATTTCAGCACTGTTACTAAAATCATAGCCCACCAGCAAACCCAGTGAGAATACAAAGGTGAACAGCGAACTGATCAGGGCAAAAGACTTGATCCGCTGGGGATCATCGCCCCCAAGGAACGGCAACATCAATCCGCTGAGAAGCGGAAAAATGACCAGCAACGGAAGTAAAGCAATATCAAGTCCCATTAATAGCCCCACATCAGCGTTACCAGGAGCAGCATAATCGCCAAGCCCACCACCATACTCAGGCCATACCCTTGCAAGGAGCCCGATTGAGTCGGTCGAACGGTCAGGCCAAGCAATCGGGGAGCAAACCCGACCAGCGAGACCATGCCGTCAATGACCAGACGGTCGATGACAAAGCAAACACTGCCAATTAGTTTCAGTGGGCGTACAACCACTGCGTCGTACAATTCGTCCACAAAATATTTGTTTTCAAGAAGGTCGCACAATCCTGCATAGGATTGTTTCACGCGGTCTGCGGCAGAAGGTCGTATCAGGTGGAACCAGGCCGCCAAGGCAATACCGAGCAAGGCTGCTGCGATACTCAGGACCATCACTGCACTGTGCACGTCCATGCCGAAGAGGCTGGCGTGGTGTGCTGTGCCACCGTGGGACAAAGCTTCCCCGGCAGAAGAACTGAGGACCATCGTGGTCATCCACTCGTGACACACCATGCCGCCGATCACTGCTCCGACTGCCAAGAAGACCAAAGGCAGGTTCATGCTCCAGGGCATTTCATGGGGTTCGTGAGGATGATGTCCACCGCCATCGTCATGATGATCGTCGCCCATCACACACTGGTCCGGTCCCCAGAACACTCTAAACCACAGACGAAACGTATAAAAGGCTGTTAAAAAGGCGGTGAACAAACCCATCCACGCCAGCACGGTCATCCAAGGATTATGCCCATTGAGACCGGCAGCCATCGCATCACCCAGAATCAAATCTTTACTATAAAACCCAGAGAACAACGGCACACCCGCCAAAGCCAAACAACCCGCGAACATCAACCAGCATGTCACAGGCATCTTATGACGCAGGCCCCCCATCTTGCGAAGGTCCAGTTGCCCCGCCATCGCGTGCATCACTGAACCAGCGGTCAGGAACAACAACGCTTTGAAGAACGCGTGGGTAAACAGGTGGAACACCGCACCCACGCTCGACGCTGCACCCAGACCCAGGAACATATAGCCCAGTTGGGAGACGGTCGAATAAGCAAAAATCCGTTTGATGTCATACTGGCACAACGCAATCGTCGCTGCGAATAGAGCGGTCAACCCACCCACCGTTGCCACCACAGGCAACGCGTATGGGGACAGCACGAACATCGGCATCATGCGGGCAATCAAGTACACCCCGGCCGTCACCATCGTCGCCGCATGGATCAAAGCTGATACAGGCGTTGGCCCTTCCATCGCGTCAGGAAGCCAGACATACAACGGCAACTGGGCACTCTTGCCAAACGCACCGAGCATGAACAAAAATGGGATCGCTGCCACCGAACCCGTCGCATGTTCCATGTCCGCCAAAGCTTCAAACAACGGTTCGTACGCAATCGTGCCGAACTCACGGTAGGTCAGAAAGATACCCAGAATAAAACACAGATCGCCGATGCGGTTGACGATGAACGCCTTTTTCCCTGCCGCCACAGCCGAGGGTTTATCGTAGTAATAACCAATGAGCAAATACGAACACAATCCCACGCCTTCCCAACCCAGGAAAAGCAACAACAGATTGTCCGCCATCACCAAGGTGGTCATGGAAAAGATAAACAAGCTCACTGCCATGAAGAACCGGGCATAACCCCGATCACCCTTCATGTAGCCCCCTGCATACCAGATCACCAACGACCCGATCCCCGTGATCACATAAAGCATCACGATTGTCAGCGTATCAAAATAATAGTGAAAATTAGCCTGAAAACGCCCCGCGTGAATCCACTCGAAAAAAGTAACGGTCTGCGCCTCTTTGCCAGGGGTAATAATCGAGCCCGCCATCAGGCTCAAGATAAAACTACCGACCACCGAGGCCAAACAGATCCAGCTAGCGTAGTGGCGCCAAGACTTTTTCGTGCAGCACAAGGCACAGAAAATGGCTGCGACAATCGGCAACCAAGGAATGAATCGAGCAAATTGCAATGTCATCAATCGATCCTACTAATTTTACGATTCATACGAACACTTGTCATTCTACGTATAGACAATAACAACAAGCACTTACAAACACCCTAAACGACTAACCACTCATGGAAGACCATGCTTCAGAATCAAGCGTATGCTTGCGTCGAAACAGCAGTACCACCAAGCCCAAAGCCAACGCAGCCTCGGCCGCAGCAATCGTCAAAACAAAAATAACAAACGTCTGACCCGTCATGTTCAAGTGGTAACGACTAAACGCCACCAATGAAATCGAAACGCCCTGAAACATCATTTCCGTACAAAGGAACATGATAATCAGGTTGCGACGTGTCACAAATCCAATCAGACCCAGCACAAACAAAATCGCACCGGTAATCAGATAATGAGTCAACGCCAAACTATGAATGGGTTCAAACATCGGCCCCCTCCACACGCCTATAGGCAATCACCACCGCACCGATCAAAGACAACAAGAGAATGACCCCTGCCAACTCCAGACCTAGTGGGTGATTTTCAAATAAGTCCAAACCAACACGTTCGACGTTTTCAAGCTGACGAATTTGGCCAGCCGTCGCAGGAATCTCGCCTGTGGATTTCTCCGCCAAGACGGAAATCGCTCGGCCAGGCAAGGCAGTCGCCACAACCTGAATGTCTCGCACAGCCGCAGCCTGTGGATTCTGCGGATAAACCGCGTCTCCTTCGCTATGCGAAGCAAAAACACCCAAGAGCAACGCCAATAAAACAAAACCAACCGTCACAGCCACGCCCGCTTCACGAGGCAAACGGTCATACTCAGCCCCGCCCGTCGTTGAAGCAGCATTGCCCGGGTCCGAAGCCAGCATGATGACAAACACATAAGTCACCAAAATTGCGCCGCCATAAATAATAATCATCGCAAAAGCCATGAACTCCGCACTCAGCGTCAAGAACAAACCCGACGAGGCCAAAACCACCAACACAAACCACCACGCTGAATAAACAGGCTTGGTATGGGTAATGACTCTGGCGGCAGCGCCCACGGCAATAAAGCTAAACAAATAGTAGTAACCCATCGCCGCACTGGGCAAGCCGGTCATCGCAGGCAGGTATTTGGCCAAATAAAGCCACAAGCCGCCCATCACCGCTGCACCCAGAAGCATGCCCAAGCGAACAGGGGTATACCCACGCTTAGGCATCATGAGATACAAAGCAATCGCCCCGAGAACGCTGGCTATATAGAGTGCTACTGTCATCAATTCCTGCCACACTTATTAATTGGGACATAATTGTCCCATAAAACGAAACAGCATAAACCCCCACGCCTCGGTTTGCAAGAGTTGCTACTGGGTTGACTGCTTTATATCACACTGCAAGCGAAGATTGGCATCACTGATATCAGATGGATGTAGCATTCACTAACACACTGCCGTCTACTCATGCTGGGCAATGGCCGCCGCGGACGCTTGAAGTTCCTCAAGGCTATCCGTGCTTGGTAATGGAAAATCAGAACAAGCCAGACCTTTACGCGTCGTATACTTCAAAAATTCACAGCTCCGCCGTGGCCAACGAACTATTTCTGGACCGATTAAAATCAGATTGATACTGGTAATGAAGAGGTGGTCCCCAAATCTTGGACAGTCGGTTAAGGTGGACTGTCTTCTAGATTTGGGGACCACCTCTAAGTTTGGCTATTTCTTTCGGTGGCAATCTGTAATCTCTCTCATAGATATCATTATCGGACATAGATCCGCCCAAAGTTTAAAATTAGGGAATTTTCAAATGGCATCAGTATAGTTGCCGCAGGGCCGAGCAGTTTTTTGTAGTTTTGCGTATTTTTCGGGGTCTGACCCCGTTTCGATAGCTAAGGAGTGTCGTCGCATCCTGTCACGCTTCGAAAAGACCGCAAAAAACTTCAGCGGAATGATCCGAATGGCATTCATTCAACGATACCTGAAACTCCTAGATTGATAGGTTTTCCGACAGAGCCTAGGGTCACGGCGAGGGTGCGTCGCTTGGGTCGCCGCCGTTTTCTATGAAATCACTGCGGACGAGTAGTTCGTCTAGACCTATGAGCGCGTTGGTCATGTCTGGGAAACCGGTATTGTGGGCATCGTTGAGCATTAACAAAGAGGCGTTTTGAGCGAAGGTTTGGACGTGGCCATCAAGATAGAGAAGGGTCACCGAAGCTTTTTCGTGATTGGTGCGATTGTAGACGGGATTGTCGTCGGTGTTGTTGGCATCGAGGGCCAAGGCGCGGGCGGGATTGCCTGCGGTGTTGAGGCCTAGGTCATCAAGGCGGTTTTTAGAGGTTTGGTCGAGCTGTCGAAAGAAGTAGGAGCCAAAGGTATCGTCGCCGAAGCTTTCGCCTTTGGCTTTGAATTTGATGAGTTCTTCGACGGGGTCTGTGGAGTCATCGCCGGGGCAGAAGACCGAGCGGGGGTCGGTGAGGTAGCCGTCGATGAGCAGGCCCATGCTGTAGGCTTGGCCTGTTGGGCTGCCGTACCACATGCCGATGCTCCAGATTTGATTGGTGGCAACTTGGGCCCAACTGTTGCCTGCCCAGTTACCGCCGAACAGGGAGCAGGGGGCATTGGAGCCTTGGGCGAGGTTGTTGTTGTAGTCTGCGCCATAGACAGCCACGCCGATGCCGATTTGATGGAGGTTGCTGCCACAGGCGGCGACGCGGGCTGCTTTGCGTGCTGAGGCCAGTGCTGGCAGCAGGATGCCGATGAGCAGGGCGATGATACTAATCACGACCAGAAGTTCAATGAGGGTAAAGGCTCGGCAACGTAGAGAGGTCATATTTAAGGGCTCGGTACAGTGTTTTTTATTTGTTGTTCAATCCGCTGAAGGTTTGCCTGTGCATCAGGCCAGTCGGGGGCTAGCTTCACTGCACGCTTAAAGGCTGCGGCAGCTTTTATGGGTTGGCCTTGCGTGGCAAAAAAGATTCCTAATTCGTTATATGCGATTGCGTTGTTTGGCTCAAGTTTGATGAGTTTGTGGAGCCATTTTTTGGTTGAGGCGGGGTCTTGTCGCAGGCGGTAGACCCGGGCAAGGTTGTCTGCCACGCGAGCGTTGGTGGGGGATTGGCCAGCAGCTTGGAGCAAAACTTTTTCCGCTTGATCGAGCTGTCCCAGGCGGGCGAAGGTGGTTCCTAGTTCATTGAGATTGTCGATGTTTTGAGGCAAGGCAGCAGCGACTTGCTCAAATTGAACGAGTGCTTCTTGAAGGCGGTTGAGTTTGACTAGGGCGAGTCCCATGTCGTGACGGACGGAAAACGATTGAGGGGATTGTTCTAAGACTGCTCTGTAGTTTTCGACAGCTTGCTCAAATTCGCCATGCGTAAAGTACCAGCTCGCCAAATTGCGTCTGGCCCGATGGTTGGTCGGGAACTTGGCAATGGCATCTTCATAAAGCGTCAGTTCACTGCGGTAAATCTGTAAATGAGTGGCATTGCCAATGGCCAATACGCCTGCCAGTAGAAAGAGAATGACTTGGCGGCCGGGGCATTTCCCCACAAGCCATGCCAGGCCGATGAGGATCGGGAGCAAGGGGAGGTACATGCGTCGTTCTGCTGCAATTTCCGTGATAATTGGGACAAAGCTAGACGTGGGCGCCAACAACACAAAAAACCAAGCGAGCCCCACGCCTAGGGCCACTAGTTTTTTTGATTTGTTGCATAGAGCATAAATGCCCACGATTAAGAGGGTGACAATGATGAGGCCGAAGGGCCAAATGTCGCCAATGGATTGGGCAATGGGGAAATTGATATCAATGGATAGCCGCGTGGGCCACAACACTTGGTGTAGGTAATGACAAATGACTCTGGATTGGGTTAATAGGTAGTGCCATGCACTGAGGCCGTGATCGAACCCGGTGCTTTGGGAACGCGGGAAGGTCAGCATCAAGCCGGCGAGGATGCCCCATGTGGCAAATAACCCCCCCCGGAAGTACCCCCGGAAGTACCCCCGGAAGGAGCTTCGATCCTGGATGCGTGAGCAGGTTTGCTTGCGGCTATTTTTTTGTTCTTCATGACCCTCTGTGATTGCATCAAGATCAGGTGATGGCGTTTGCGGACTGCTGGGCATGATGCGGTCGATCAGGAGAGCCAACACGGGCGCGACGACCATGGTTTCTTTACAGGTCATCCCAATGGCGCAAATGAGGATTGCGAGTTTGTACCGTTGGCGGACCCAACAGTTGAGCGTCCCCAATAAGCACAAGGCAAAGATCAGCTCGGTTTGCTGACTGGCATAGGCGACGGCTTCAGACTGGATCGGATGAACGAGCCATAGCAGCGTGATTCCTGCCGTTGCCCATTGCATCGAAGGGCGGAGCAACCGTTTGAGCAGCAGCCAAACGAGGATGCCGTTGACCAAGTGCAACGCAAGGCTCGCCAAGTGATAGCCCAACGGCAACAGACCCCATAGAGCATGTTGCACCGCCAATGCCAGTGCAATGGCGGGCCTGCCATAAGGGGCTGTATCAGCCGGGGCTGTTAAGGGCCAAAATTGCGTGAGGTATGGATTGTCACGAATCCCCGGCAAATCATCAAAGACAAACGGGCCCTGCAAGCTGACCGCATAGGGCAACGCGCCCGCTAGTAAAACAAGCGGCAATACCCAGTGTTTAAGCTTCCTTGATGTCGCCTCGGCCATGCTCTTTTATAGCACGTCCTTGATGGCTTCGCATAGGGCGTCCATGTTCGCTTCGGTCATGCCAGCGACATTGATACGGCCGGAGCCGACGATGTAGACCGCATGTTTTTCTTTGAGAGCTTGGACGTGGTCCTTGTTGAGCCCTGAAAAGCTGAACATACCTTGCTGGCGTGTGATGAAGGAGAAGTCCTGGTCAATTCCCTTGGCAGACAGTGTGGAGACGAACAGGCTTCGCATGGTGTTGATGCGATTCCGCATGTCGGTCAGTTCCTGTACCCATTGGGTTTTCAGGGCTGCGTCGTTGAGGATGGTGGTGACGATTGCGCCGCCGTGGGCGGGTGGGTTGGAATAGCTACGACGGATGACTGCTTTGACGTGGCTAAAAGCAGCTTGAGCATTTTCTTTGTTCGCTGCGACGAGTGTCAATGAACCGGTGCGTTCATTGTAGAGGCCGAAGTTTTTGGAAAAGCTTGAGCAGACCAATAGTTCGCTGCCGGGTCGGGCCAGTGCGAGCAACCCTTGGGAGTCTTCGGTGAGTCCTTGGCCGAAGCCTTGGTACGCGAAGTCCAGCAAGGGCAGGATGCCTCGCTCAGCGACGACGTCTGCGATCTGGGACCATTGTTCATCCGAGGGGTCAACGCCTGTGGGGTTGTGGCAGCAGCCGTGCAGGAGAATGGCATCGCCTGCGGGGATTTGTTTGATGGCATTGATCATGGCATCAAAGTCAAGGCTGTTGCTTGCTTTGTCGAAGTAGGGGTAGCTTTTGGTTTTCAAGCCTGCTGCGCTGAAGATGTTGCCATGGTTGGCCCAGGTTGGATCGCTGACCCAGAGGGTGGCATCAGGGTGTTGGCTGGTGATGTATTCACCTGCCACGCGGAGGGCGCCTGTGCCGCCTGGGGTATGGGCGGTGGCGGCGCGGCCGGAGGTGACGACTTCGTGGTCAGAGCCGAACATGAGTGCTTGAACTGCTTTGCCGTAGGCGGGGTCACCTGCCATGGGCTTGTAGGCTTTGGTTTTTTCCGTGGCAAGGATTTGTTTTTGTGCTTCAGTTACACAATCCAAAACGGGCGTGACACCTTCATTGGATTTATAAACACCCACGCCAAGGTTAATTTTATTTGCTCGGGTATCTGCGTTAAACGCTTCGGTGAGTCCGAGGATGGGGTCTGCTGGGGCCGGTTCAATGTTTTGAAACATGTTCTGAGGGTCCTTATGGAGTAAAATGAAGCCGACAGAGCATAGAAACAATGGCGGGAAATCGCAAAAGTGAGGTTGCATTAAGGCCGTTTTTGTATCATTGACGGGGAAAAATCAAAACGAGGGCACCTCCCAGATGAACCGGTTGCTTGGGGGTTTCGTATAGAACGGTAAGCCGATGATTTTAATTTGTCTATCCATGATTGTTGTAGGCCTAGCGATTAGTTTGCCGGTATGTGGTCTATTGATTCGTTGGTCTTGTGCGCGGGGTGCTTTTGATGAGCCTGGGACCGAGGCTCACAAGCAGCACACCCAGGCGGTTCCAGCTGTCGGGGGCGTTGGGATTTTTCTAGCCGTGGCGATTCCGATGCTCGCGGTGGGCGGGGCGGTCTGGCTGGGTCCAACTTCATGGTTCCCCCAACCACTGCAAGAGCATTTGCCGGGGTTACAGAGTCAGTTGCCAGCCTTGGCGACCTTGCTGGGTTGTTTGTTGGTGATGCACGTGGTGGGCTGGATTGATGATTGTCGGGGACTTGGTGCAGGGTTGAAGCTGGCGATTCAATTGGCGGTGGGCAGTGTGCTGGTGATTTTCTTTGATGTGCGTATTTTGCATTTGCTGGACCAGTTTGGCCCGTTGGGTGTGTTGGGCAGTGTGATTGTCAGTGTGTTGTGGATTGGTTTGATTACCAATGCGATGAACATGCTGGACAACATGAATGGCTTGTCTGCGGGGGTGGGGGCTATTATTGCGGGGATTTATCTGGCAGCCACGTTGGTCGGGGGGCAATGGTTTGTGGCCGCGATGTCGGCCTTGCTATTGGGAGGTTTGTTGGGTTTTGGCGTGTATAACTTTCCACGGGCGAAGGCTTTTATGGGGGACCGGGGTTCGTTGGTGATTGGTTTGTTGCTGGCAGTGATCAGCATGCGAACGACATACTTTATACCCGGCGAATTGGCAGGGGGATTTCCGGAAGGAATGATCGGTGCAGTCGAGGGCGGAGGATTATCAGGGGGCGTTTCCGCTTCCGTTTCCGCTTCCGGGGGCGGGGGGTGGTATGGGTTGTTGATGCCGTTGGTGGTGATGGCGGTGCCGTTGTACGACTTTTTTACGGTGATTTGGATTCGTTTGCGTTTGGGAACAAGTCCTTTTCGTGGGGATTGCAATCATTTTTCGCATCGCTTGGTTCGCCGGGGTTTGTCGCCGGTGGGGGCGGTGGTGTTGATTTGGCTATGCACGTTGGCGACAGGGCTTGGGGGTAGCATGTTGATGACGCTGGCCAGTTGGCAGGCTGCGGTGGTTGCGGTGCAGGTGATTTGTGTATTGGTGATTTTGGCGGTCTTGGAATTTTCATCCAGCGAAGCAGAGTAATCCCCCCCCGGAAGCTGGCCCCCGGATATCCCCCTGACCCCCCTGACCCCCCTGACCCCCCGGATCCCCCCGGATCCCCCGGATGCGCACGCAGTATGCGTGCAGCTATTTTCAAACATCCCATCTAAATTAAAGGCGGCAAGAAATGATGCAAAGTGCACGGGTCAAAGGTATCAAGTATTGATTGATGCAAAATGCTCTATTCAATCACCATCCCCGCATAACCCACCACACGGTCGGTGTCTCCGCTGATGATTCCGCTATGGGTGTGGTCGATGAGTTGTGGCGAGATGAAGGGGACTTTTTTTGCTTTTTGCAAAGCAAGCATGATCGCCACCGCAGGACGCATGCCACACATACTAATTTGCTGGGTCTGACAAAGTTGATACAACGCCGAAGGGTCCCCCTCAACCATCGCATCTAAAGCAAGCTGATCCTTGCGACTATTTTCCGCTTGGGGTTCGTAATGATTCATGTCACTGGAAATCACCAACAGTGGCGGGGCTTGCGGAGACGATTTTAAAATATCCGCCAAGGCCTCTCCAATACGTTCAAGGTCCGCTTCATTGCTATGACCAATCACCATCGGCACCACGCGAACGTTGGGGTTGAGATGCTGCAAAAACGGCAACAAAACTTCCACCCCATGCTCCATCTTGTGAGCTTGGGCTTCACATCGCAGACCACTGATCCGATCCACCAATTGGCTTGTGAGGTCCAGGTCAATCGGCACCGGTCCCGTGGGCAAATCCCATTGCTTGTGATTGGCGACCGACCAGTTGGGGCCATGAGGCGTATGTTTGGGACTGATCACAATGACGCGGTCTGGCACACGGATGCGCCCGAGCGTTTTACCAATTGTGCTGCCACAAAAAACCCAACCCGCATGGGGAAGCATCACCGCCCGTGCTTCGGTTTTTGAAATTTTCGGGGGAACTTCATCGAGAAAAGTTTGGACCTGTTCTTTGATCGTTTGGCTGTCAGCAGGGAAAAATTGCCCCGCCCTTGCTGGCGGACGGCTATCTAGGGCGCCGGGGTGTTGATCTGCATCATGCACCAAAAGGGTAAACGCCGTGAGCCTGGGTTTGATGTCGCCCTGTTGGTGAGCATTGAGCCAGGATTGGCGCGTGGCATTGATATTGTGTAAAGCTTCACCGACGCGGTCATTTTGACCATGACTCACAGGCAAGCTCAACGCCCAGCGGCCGTTGTCAGCTTCAGCTAGAACGCCGTGATAGGCCAAATTCGCATGGCGGGCTGGTTCATCACCTGAGCTAAGGCGGATGGCTTGCCCCAACAGCACCATGCGAGCGATGGGTTGAGGCGTTTGGTTTTTCTGTGTGAAGCGTTCTCGCAACGAAGTGGCGGCAAGAGTCATCAGCTCGGCCAAACTTTTGTCCGCGCCCATGGCAGTGGCGGAGGGGCCGTTGTTGGCGACCATCAGATGCACGCCTCGTTCATCGGGCAAGGGCTGCGTGAGGCAGGTTTCGTTTTCAAGGCTCGTCGGGTTTTTGCCTGCCACTACTTGATTGCCCAATGCCAGCAAAGAGGCCATGCGGTTGATCGAAATCTTTGGCAGGTCACATTCTGTTTGCTGAGCCTCCTCTCGCAGCAGGCTCGTTTGAAACGTCATGACCTCGGCAGCAGGATCGGTGAGCCAAACGTCTTGATTGAGTCCCGCTTTGACGCAAAGTTGGCAAAGAAACGTATGAGCGTCCCAGCCATTTTCCGTGGCCACATGAGGCAAGAGCAGCCCGCGGCCCTGAGGATGATTGAGTACCAGACCATGGGTATGAACTTGCACTTCCTGGACCAGTTGCGGGCCCGTGGCGGTGAGTGTCTGGGGGCTGTGCATGATAGAAATATCAATGCTGAGTTTTTCGAGTTCTTGCTGGCAGATACGGGGAAACCGCGTGTCGCCCAGGGCCGTCTCGCGTGCGACCTGTTCAAGCAAGGGACCTAGGGTCAGAGCTGAATCACCATCCCATCGACCCCGACACGCTCGCAGATGTCCCAAGCGTTCAAGCGTGATGAAACAACCATAGGCTGGAGCATGGTAAAGTTTTTGAGGCAAGTCCGAAATAGGCTGCTCGCCACAAACCACCGCTTCAACATGTTGGCGTACTTCAGCCAATAAAATTTCATATTGGTCGGGCGTAAAATCAATTAACGGTTCGGTGGTTTGGGTGGTGGTCATATTTTTTGCTTTCGAGGGCGACTGAGATGGGGTGCGAATTGAAATGTATTGCCTGGCATCTTGAATCCGGAGCGGTTGACGCTTGGCTCCCCATGTTCCGGCCTCGGACGTGAATACGCCTGGGATGATGGCTTGGCAATTTGAGCAACGGTTGCCTTCCATATTGTATCGCCCGAGTTGGTACCAATCGCGTTCAATCAAACAAATTTTACAATTTGGGCAGTAAGTGCTTTCCCGCTGGAGGTCATGGACGTTGCCGACGTAAGCAAACCGAACGCCACGATCCAACGCAATTTGGCGGGCTTCGATGAGTTTCTCGTGAGGCGTGCGTGGTAAGTCCTGCATTTTAAAATCAGGATGAAACGCCGAAAAGTGCATCGGGACATCAGGGCCGAGGTGTTCGACGACCCAATCGCACATTTGGGTCAGTTCCTCAGGGCTATCGTTTTGACCTGGAATAATCAGCGTGGTGATTTCAAACCAGACTTCCGTTTCGTGTTTGAGATATTTCAGGGTATCAAGGACCGGCTGGAGGCGGGTCTGGGTTAGATTGCGATAAAATTTCTCAGTGAAAGCTTTTAGGTCCACATTCGCTGCGTCCATGTGCTTGTAAAATTCCGCACGCGGTTCGGGGCTGATATACCCTGCGGTGACAGCCACGGTTTTGATCCCCTGAGTCCGGGCGACTTTGGCGATGTCAATGGCGTACTCAGCCCAGATAGTGGGGTCGTTATAGGTAAAGGCAATGCTCTTGCACCCCGTTTGCAGAGCTGTTTGGACGATAGCTTCGGGCCCAGCTTGCCCGGAGAGGGTGTCCATTTCTCGACTTTTGGAAATGTCCCAGTTTTGGCAAAACTTACATCCCAGATTGCAGCCTGCGGTTCCCAATGACAGGACAGGCGTGCCGGGCAGAAAGTGGTTCAACGGCTTTTTCTCGATGGGATCAATGCAGAACCCACTGCTGCGGCCGTAGGTGGTCAAGGCCAATTGACCGGCTTCATTGGCGCGGACAAAGCAAAAACCACGACTACCCTCAGGGATGTGGCATTCGCGAGGGCACAGTGTGCAAACCACTTTGTGGTCCTCAATCGGATGCCACCAGCGGGTTTGAAATGAGATCGGTATGGTGGTCATAGGCAACTTTTAATCATAGCTTGAATCAAAGAGAGAATCCGGCTCTTCGGTGGCATTGCCGGACGCGGGGGGCAGATGGAAAATCACGCCAAGCCATCAAGCGTGTTTAATCCCAGTGGTTCACGCATAAAAAACGGCTCTGCATATTCTGTGCCGATGCGGCTACCCATGTAGCCGTTCATCTGACGAAGCCATTGCACGATCCGACGATTTTTTTCAGGCTTCACAAATTGAGAATCGTACGCCAAAATCGACTGCTCCTTTTGATCCATCTGATCTGAAATATCCATACAGAAACTAGGGTCCGTCACATGTCGTAAATGGGTGCAGTAGTAGTAGATCATCCATTTGGGATAGATCGGCTCGCCGGGCAAATCAATTTTGGTCAGCTTCGCATCAAAGCGTGCGTCTTCGACAATACGCGTCGTGGCAAGATGGTCCGGATGTGCGTCTTCAAAGTAAGGCAAAAAGATGATCTGGGCTTGATGTTCCCGAATCACGCTGGCTACTTTGTGTCTCGCTTCAATGGAGTGTTGGACCTGACGATTGGGGAGGCCCAGCAGTTGCCGTTTAACGCCAAGGATATTCGCGGCAGCAGTCCATTCTTGTTCACGAATTTCCGGTGACCCAAAAGGCGTCGGTTCCCCATTGGTCATGTCCAGCAAACGGACGTTGTGGCCTTGTTGAGCCAATTTAATGATGGTTCCCCCCATTCCCAGTTCTGGATCATCTGGATGCGGGCCGACGACGAGTATGTTTGCCATGTTGAAGATTCCTCTGTTTTTTTTACAAATCATTGATAACGGATGGCGAATTGTGTTTCAATTCTAGTCGGTTGAGAATGCGTGTGCCGAGGGCTTTGGCTTGGGTTAATAACACCCGGCGGCGTTTGGCATCGGCTCGCACGGTTGGATGATTTAACTCATTGAGCAAGACGCTCAAATGGGCATATTGGCTTGCTAAAGAGGCATCATGCTCGGCTGGCTCAGGTGCCCAGGCCAATTGAGATAAAACGCCTGAAATGCCCAAAGGCAATGTTTCAAGAGTCGGTTGACAGTCACGCAGTAAATCCAAAACCGCCAGGGCATGGGGGGCTTGGCTGCGAATTTTTGCCATCTGGCTTCCTTGCAAGTTTTGGCCTGCATGTTTGATGGCTTGCTCAGTAGCCTCGGTCATATCGGTTTTAACTTGGAGCAACGCCAGAGCATTTCGTGAGTGGCGTGGAACTTGGACTTGCCTCTGAAGCAGGGCCGTGACTCCCGTCCAATAGCCCGCAGTATTGGCAATGTGTCCATTGATCCACGCATCGGCCCATTGCTGACGACGAGCGAGCAATTGAGCATGTATTTCAGGGGAATGTTTTTGGTCCAAAAGGGCCGCGACGATATTGGCTTGTTCGTCAAAATCTAACATCAACTGCTGTGCATGTTGGCCATCGGCTTGCTGGGACTGTTGGAGGATTTTTTCAATGGCGGGCTTGATCCCCACATGCTCTTTTTCGAGTCGTTGTAAATGTCGAGGAAGTCGCCATTGACGCTGTTGGTCGGCAACGGCTTGATGGGTGGTTTTTAACAATCTGGTCGCTTGAGGCAAGAAAACTTCGCGGGGATGATTCTGCAACCTTTGGGCTGCTTGGTTTAACTTTGTGATATCAATCTTAAACCGTTTTTCCTGACGGGCAGCCAAGCGAAAGGAAGCGACCTCTGTCATCCAATCCAAAAGTTGCCATTTCAACGGCATCTCTTTGGTTTGAACCGCCACGGCCAATAAATTCTGCAAGGCAACCGTGTCTAAAAGCTGTTCATTTAGCTGAGCCAACTTTCCAACCAACGGCCCAAAGGCAATCAACTCGCGTAACGCAGCGGTGTTGGGATAGGCTGCAATGGCGACCTCAAAGCGTTCTTCAAAAAGAGGAGTCGCTCGAATGAACATCGCCCGGTCTGCCATGAGAATTTGATGCAATTTTAGATACGTCTGCAAGGGATGATACAACGCGATGGCCTGTGGTTGATAAGACGCAATGCTCATTGCATTGGCCAGTTGATTGAGCCATTTTCGTGCAGCAGGGTGCGACGTGTGTCGGGCCAATTGCATGATCTCTTCTGATGTGGGCGTTGGTTTGGCCTGGGGCCAAGTGCTGGTCGTGGCTGGCAAGTCTGCCGCAGCGAGCACATCGAGCAGGGGGGCAAATTCAAGGGCGACAAGGTTTCGGATTTTTAAAGGTGTGGTCGCCTCAAGCTTCAGACGACGCATTGGCTTATTGGAAAAGGTCGCCAAGCCCGGCCGCATGAATAGGTATCGCTTGCGTTGTAGCGGTGAAGGATCAGCCATGGCTTGCACATTGGGTAACAATGCAAATAGTTCATCGAATTCATTGAGATGGTCCGTGATCGTGCTGCCATACAAAATGGCAACCATGGCAACCTCTTCATTGCTAGCAATCACGCCCCCGTTCAGTAAATCCCGGGCAATCACACGCACCCGAATTTTCGACCGAGCAATTAAAACCTCCGCAGACGTGGCAAGCTTTTGAGACGCAAAAGAATCCAACTGCTCATCAAGCTGCTGAAGCTGACTCTGCACATGAACCCATGCTTGAGCCTGGGCCTGAGCCACAGTCGTCCACAACAAGATAACCGCCACGCCCATTGCTCCGATCAATCGTTGAAGATTAATTGGCATCGTACACCTGCTCTAGCTTGGTAAACATCGCATCACTACTAAAATACTCACGCACATGGGCCAAACCCTGCTCAGCTAACTGTTCACGCACCGTCGCGTCCGCCAAGAGGTCCGCCAACGCTTGGCTCAAGGCTTCTTTGTTGCCCACTTCGACAAGACGGCCAGTGTGTTCATCAATACAAACTTCGCCGATCCCGCCCACGTCATAACCCACCACCACACAGCCGCACAACAACGCTTCGACGAGCGTGCGGCCCTGGCCTTCCTGATACGAAGGCAATGCCATGATATCCATCGCTCGCAGCAGTGAAGGGACCTGCTGGGGTAAGACCAATCCCGCAAAAATGACCCGTTTGTCCCAGCCCGCCTCGGCCACGCGTTGTTCAAGTTCTTCTCGATACCAGCCGTCGCCGACGAATAACATATACAAGTCGGGAAACTGTTCGAGCAATGAGCCAAACGTGTCCAGCAAATCGCCATGCCCTTTGAGCGGGTCCAGACGCGCGACGATGCCAATCACCGGGGCATCCTTGGGAATCTGATACGCTTTGCGGGTCACGTCCCGAGGCGGATCGGGAAGAATAAAATCTTCCACTGCCACGCCACTGGGGACCACCTCAAATTGCTCGGGGCGGCCGATCTTGTTCGCTTGAAAAATATCGTTCATCGCATGGGTAATGCCGATGAGCTTGTGGCATCGCTTGGCGGCCATGCGTTCAGCCTGAACGTAAAGTTGATAACGCCATTTGGCCTGATGATCGTGAAACGGCAAGCCATGAATCGTATGCACCACCAGCGGAACCCGTTCACGCCACGCAGCGAGTCTGCCTAGAATCCCTGCCTTGGATGAATGGGTATGCACCACGTCGGGCTTGATCTGGCGGATCAATTTTCGCAATGCAAAATAACAAGCCACGTCCCGCCAAGGCGAAAGCTCTCGGCACAGGGATGGAATCTCAACCGTTAAAATAGCATGGCTCTTCGCGTCAGCCAAGAGTGATCCTTCAGGCCCATAAATCGGACCATACGCCAGCGTGACCTCATGACCCGCCTGAGCCTGTGCAGCACAGCACATAACGGTGTTCTTCTGAGCGCCGCCAAGAATCAGCCGAGTGATGATGTGAAGAATTTTCTTCTTTTTCAATACGCAATCCATTCCAGACACAAACCTTCTGCCGGCAACGTCGGGCCAGCCTCACGTCGATCTGCCGTGGCTAAAATGCGATCAATGACCGAAGGCTCAAATCGGCCGCGTCCCACTTCCACCAGCGTGCCTGCGATAATTCGAACCATGTTGTACAAAAAACCGCTGCCTTGAACGACGATTTGAACCTGGTCGTCTTTGGTTTCAACGTGACAATCATAAATCGTGCGGATGGTACTCGTGCGTCCATGACCCGCAGCAGACAAGCCTTCGACATCATGCGTGCCGACGAGACGGGCTGCTGCGTCATTCATGCGGTCAATGTCCAACGGCGTCCAGCAATGATAAACCGCATGACGTTGTCCCAACGGACGCCGCCGCGTGTGGTGCAGGCTGTAACGGTACTGTTTGTTCTTGGCATCGGTGATGGCATCAAACGACCGGTCCACCACCTCCGCTTTGATGATGTCAATATCCTCAGGCAAGCGGCCTGTAATCGCCCCAGCCATCCGTTCGACAGGCACACGGCTTGCCGCGTCAAAATGGGCCACCTGCCCAATGGCGTGCACCCGCGCATCGGTACGGCTTGCGCCCACCAGATTAATCGGCTGAGCAAGTAATCGCTGCATCGCTTCAATGATGACACCTTGCACCGTGCGCAACGGTTCCTCCCCGGGCGGCTCTTGTTTTTGCCACCCATGAAACAGAGCGCCATCATAGGCAATGGTCAATTTGTAACGTAGCGATTCCATCAGATTAGGATAGCCGATTTTACCCCCCCCGGAACCCCCCCCCCGGAAGTTAAAAAAGAGGGGAAAAGGTGAAGTCGCAAAGTGACGTTTCTTTAAAGCCGAGTTCTGAAGTCTTCTGAAGAGCCGAATATCCGGCCCTGCGGCAGATATTAGGGCTCGGCGTTGGGGGAAAGGAAATTTGCGAAGTTGATGGACAATTTATAAAAAATCTTCGTCGTATGTTTCTTCATAGATGTCTTTTAATAATTTGGGTACTTTGAATTATTGTAGACAATGCTCGCTACTATCATTCTCGTCTTCTGAAGGCTTTTTTAAAGCCTCCTCAGCAGAATCTGTGGATGCGTTTTGGTATCGGCAAATCTCCAAGTTCATGATATAGCGCGACTTCGATTGCGGTAAAGGTTCGAAAACCACCGGCTTTTCTGAAGCGAAGTTTCACTCGACTATTCAAACCCTCCACAATGCC
>JAJRRC010000003.1 GCA_024279865.1 Planctomycetota bacterium
AGGCCAACCTTTGCCAAGGGCAATGACCGCTTTAACTCGGTCGGCATAACGTTTGTCGGACAGAGAACGATGTGTCCGTTCAAGTTTGGCTATTTCTTTCGGTGGCAATCTGTAATCTCTCATAGATATAATTATCGGACACAGATCATCCCAAAGTTTAAAATTAGGGAATTTTCAAATGGCATCAGTATAAATCTAAAAGTTCGCAGCAGGCTCTAGAAAAATGCTGCGGATAACTCATCAGCGAAGCCACAGTGGGCCGTACTGTTTGGGGTCTTTGCTCTGGGCAATCCCTGCAAATAAACGGACGCCATGCCGCTTGCGTTTGGCGGCAGGGTCCACATCATTGACCAACAGCGAAAAGCCGATCCGTTGGCCGGGGGTCATCGCTTCATCAACACCCAATATTTTCCAAGGAATCACAATACGATAATCCGTGACGCCCCCGCCCCCGGAAGTTCCCTCACTGCGTGTCACCCGAACCTTGATCGCAGGCTCGATCATGTTGGCGGGTAGCTTCTTGAGATAGGAGGTATGGCGAAACGCGACGCCTGTGGACTGATCGGTGTTTTTGCCGATGGTGAATTCAAAGACACGATGTCCACCGAACAGGTCCCCTCCGCCGACGCCTGCGACCCAGGGTTTGTCGAAATCCATATCAAAAGCGATTTGCAGTGAATCCTCAGCCCACATGCGATTGGGATCATTTTCTGCCTTGGTTTGATGATGCTCGTCGTCCCGAACACGTACCGCCAGTTCCAGTGTGTTGGCGTCATAGCGGCATTTTAGCTCGGCCATGCAATCAGGCTGAGCTTGATTGGCATTGTCCAATACGCGTAACGGTTTCCAGTTCGTAAAATCCATGGCAGGAATCTGATCCCACGTTTTAACCTGACTTGTTCGATAAGCAGGAACCACCGTCACGTCCAACGGATCTTCCAACAAGATGGCTTTGCCTTTCCACTTGCTTTTGGCATACAACGTGCTTTGTAATCGTTCGCCAAAGGGAATGTCTTTGAGGTCAAACCTTGCCTCGCGGGTGGTGCGTGGGGGCAATTGATAGACCGTTGGCGCACTTTGGGATTGTTTGGTTTTGAAACTCACCTGAATCGGCAAAGTGTCTACGTCAATCTGAGAAGTCAGCGTCACCCGAAAAGTAGGAAAGTCCTCTTTCAACGGCCAATTTACTTGGGTGCTGGTAATATCAAACGGCCGCTGAACGGTGATCGTTCGAGGCTGCCAACGATCACCCTTTTTCGTTAATAGAAGGTAGGAACCGGGCATGGCATTGCTCGGAATATGCAATTTTCCCTGCTTGTACTAATCTGAGTTAAATGCAAATAATTCATCCGAACCTGCTGGCAACCCCTGACCTTGCAGACGTAGAGTGTTTTGGCTAAGTAGAGACGCATCAATCGGGAAATCAGGCATTCGGACATAAATCGGACTGGGACTGATAGACAGTTGGCCCAGGGGGTTTAAGACAATCGGTTGACCCACCATGTCTACCGCAGAAGTCACGGGGAAAGGGAACTGTAGCGTATGATTTCGATTGGTACTCCAAATCGAAGCCACATAGTAATCCGAGCGTTTGGCGACCACCATATAAACATCCGGAAGTAGTTTCAGGCGCGTCACAGGTGTTGCATCGGCGAACTCTCTGGCAATGGTCGAAAACGCGGCAAACCCGGGCTTGGGGCGGCCCGTGTGTTCAATCAATGAAAAACCTGCTTTACCTGGATCTTTGGCGCGAAATTCCATGCAATAATAGACCATCGCATCGATGTCTTCACTCAAACACAAGGCAAGGCTTCTGGCGCAAAATTGAGCCTGCGTCAATTCATCCACCGGAACCTGCCAGGTTCCCTTAGCACTGGTCCAGCCAAACTCGGTGAGAAAAACAGGCATCTGTGCGTATTTCGGACGTTTGCGAAAAGCGGTCAACTGAATCAGACGATCCAGAAAATCCGCCTCAGGCGTTGTGTTGTTCACATAAGCGTGCATGACAATGCCGTCGAGCTTGTCGAACAAACCGAGGCTCGCAAGCCGTTCAAGCCTGTCCATCTGAATCGCATACAAACAAGGCCCGAGGACTTTGATGTCAGGCCTGACTTTTTTCACAGCCCTTGCGACGGTATGATGAAACCGAACCAACTGAGTATTGCTCCCTTTCCAGTGAGCAATGGGTTCATTGTAAACTTCAAAAAAACTGGGCAAACGATCTTTGTTCTGCTCAAAATAGTAGTCCAGCACCGCGTCGAGTTTGTCCCAATCCACAGGGGGCGAAAAAACATTGCCAAAACCCGGATGCTTTTTTTCAAGATCGATCCCCATCAACCAATTGGGGAATCCAAAGGCCAAGGCCCCAACCCAATCATACGATTTCAACTTGAAAAAATCCAAATTGGGCAAAGGCGTTTTTGGAGATGAATCCTGCTCAAGCAGCTCCGTTTCCTTGATGTGAAAGAGCGGCATCAAGCGACGGTTCCATCGGCCATTGGCGGCTTTGAGCAGGCGTGGGGCTGCCTGAACGGTCCATAAACCAAAGCGAGATTTCATGCGCACCGCATCCTCAATCGGAACCCCTAAAACCGCCGCGGTGGTGGTGATTTTCAGGGTGCGTTTGGTTTGGGTATCGACATCCAGCGTGACGACAAAATAGCCTCGGCCGGGAAGTTTGATCTTGAGCTGTGCATGTCCATCGTCTGTGGGGGTGAGTGTGGGGTGTTCTGTTTTTTGAAGGATTTGACCCTCTGCACCGGTGAGGGTCAGCGTCAGATTTTTGATTTTTTCGGGAGACTGAATGTCATAGGTGATCGTGGCGGTTTCAGTGGCGAAAATCAATCCACCGGGCCTGTCACTGGTAGCAGTGGCATTGGGAAGCCGTTGAAATTTAACGGGCAACGCTTTGGCTGAAGGCGTCTTGAGGAGTAAAACGGTCTCAATCCGTACAGGGGTTTGTTTCGTGGAAACGGTTAACTCAAAACAATCGTCTCCCTCCAAAAGGTCCACACTTCCAATCCGAACCCATGAGAGATTGGGTTTGTCATGGGTGATGGGTTCGGTATTTTTTGCATGTTGTAAAGATTTAAGGTCTCCCCCTTTTTTAAATGCGAAGGTTTGCGAGCCACCCGGAGTGATCATGCAACGAACATAGACATCATAAATACCACGCTGAAGGGTTGGTTTGATATTTTCCCAAATGAGATGATGTTTGGGATGGTTTTTTTTTGCTCCACGCGATGCCAAACGAGACTTGTCATAGGGGATGTAAGCCACCCAGTAGTCATTGGGCTTGGCGGTGGTGCGAAACACGGTGATGGCCTGATGGCCTTTGGGAAAGGTATCTTCCTTGTTGCGTTTGCCAAGGGATTCACCTTCGAGATAAACCGCGTAAGCGGGCAATTCCTCTGTGGTATAGGAGATTCCTTTGGGGAGTGTTGGCGTATGAACCGAAGCTGCGTGGGAAACTGATGCCAGAAAGAAACTGGTAAGAAGGGCAATGTTCAAAATCTGCATGATAGGTGATCCTTTAAACTCCAATTTTAAGCAGGATGTTTTTATTGTCATGTGATTGATGGAACGAGGCGCATTATTTCCAAGTATCCCAGAGGGTGCCGGTCATGTTGCTGATCCATGTAATGTTTTCGGGATTAAGTGTGGCGATATACTGATGCCATTTGAAAATTCCCTAATTTTAAACTTTGGGCTGATCTATGTCCGATAATTATATCTATGAGAGATTACAGATTGCCACCGAAAGAAATAGCCAAACTTGAACGGACCCATCGTTCTCTGTCCGACAA
>JAJRRC010000015.1 GCA_024279865.1 Planctomycetota bacterium
AATGTGTTATTCCAAAGCATCGTTGGTGATCGCTTACGAACGTGCGGACCTGATATCGTTCCTCGATGGGCACGTTCGTGCGTTTGAATACTTTGGCGGCGTGCCGCGACGACTTGCGTATGACAATCTCAAGAGCGCGGTGATCCGGGTGGGCAAGGGTAAGGACCGTGTTCTCAATGAGACGTTCAAAACACTACGTTGCCACTACCTGTTCGACACGCGTTTTTGTAATGTGGCTCGCGGCAATGAGAAGGGTGATGACTTCAATTTTTTCCCAGTCCTTGAGCATCGTTCCTTGTAGGGGAGAGACGCGTCCGCCGCCGACGCCAAGGTTGTAAAGGTCATATCCAAGGTCTGGTGCGAGTAAGTAGGGATAGGAGCGGGTTGAAATGCCATTAAGTGCCGCGCTGCCATGGGTGATGCTGTCGCCCATGGCCACATAAACCGGTTTCGAAGGCAATGTTACTTTGCTGAGTGTGGCATCGGGGTCGATTTTCAGGCTGGTGATTTGTATTGCGATGGTCGCTGGCAGCATGATTCGGTAGTGATGTTTCTGTCCATCGGATGATTGGATGCGAATTTGTCCGGAGCGTGCTGTTTTAGCAGATTTCAGGCGATAGTCTTTGAAGTGTTTGCCGTCTTTGTAGACTTGGAAAATTCCCGGTCGTCCTCGTCTTGCGGGGAGGATGTTCAATGCCATGACAATGTTTTGGCTGTTGGTTACGAGGTGCATTTCAATGCCCGCAGCCCACTGAGCCGTTTGTGGGTTAAATCGCGATATTTTCATGGAGGTCTGCAAGACCGCCTCGCTAAAACGCTGTGGCTGGACGAACTTGGGCCCCGTTTTGTCCGACGATGCGGGGTAAGGCTTTCCGTATTGAGTATACCGAGCTCCCTTAAAGACAATCTCTGGACTGTTTAGCGGTATACTCGTTCGTGTTTGGGCCATCGCAGATAGGTTGATGGTCAAAATAAACGCAAAAAAAGTGCTCTTTTTAACATTTTATTCCTTTTTGTGATCATCCTTGAAGGGAAAGGGGGTTTGGACCCATAAACTTCGAAACAATAATTGTAAACAGTTTATCATCTATATGCAATAGAAAATACGAGATTGGGTCATTGTCTGGTTTTACCAGCTTGGAGGCTAGAAAGTTGCTCATTCGAACGACGTTGACGGGCTTAGGCCCATGTCAAGACTGAAATAGTGGATTTATTATGAGAAGCAGGGCCATTTGGGCTGGTATTTTATCCCATACAAACACTACAATCGTTATATCCCTCAGGGCATGATGGGAGTGTGGCCAAGTAGGGACCCGAAAATGGACTCTACTTTGGTGAAAATCGCAGGGTTGACCCGATAACCGAAATAGGTCACATGCGGTTTATATGGATGATTTGCTTGATCCTGATTTTTCAAGAAGGCCAATGGATTGGCTTGACAGATTTCTGGCACTTGCGGGGAGGGATAGCAGGTACGATGAACGAATGGTTTGAGGCAGAACAACACGCTGAACAAGCACATCAGTACTACGAAGCGGGCCAATGGGAAAAAGCCCTCGACGAACTGCAACGTGCCTTGTCATGCAACCCTGAGCAAAGTGAGTGGCACTTTGGCGCAGGGCTGGTCCTCGAAGAACTCAATCGTCATGAAGATGCCGCGGCAGCTTTTCGTGAAGCCATGGAACTTCAGCCTGATGAACCGGACATCATGCTTCACCTGGGCCGTTGTTTGTTGCAGTTGGAGCAGCCGGCACAAGCCTTGAAAATCCTCGAACGTGTGAATGAACTAGACCCCGACTGTGAGCCGGGCTATTGCCAACGCATTTTGGCTTATACGCAGTTGGGCGATCACGAACAAGCCCATCAGATGTTCTACCTGGCTCGTCAGATTGTTGATGAATGCCCCCATTGTGACCATCACATCGCTCAAAGCCTCGTGCAAACGGGCGATCTGGCCAAGGCCATCTGGTGCTGGGAACAAGCTCTGAAGCTCGAACCGCATTACCCCAATGCTTATGCAAACCTAGCCAAGGTCTATTGGCAACAAGGTGAATATACTCGGGCGCGTTCGTTTTTCCTGAGGCAAATTCGCGCGACACCAGGCGCACCAGCTCATGTGCAATCTTTGATGGACCTAGGTGTGTTGCTAAGCGAAATGGGGCGATATGGCGAAGCCCGTGAAAAACTCAAACAAGCCTTGGAAATGAACCCTTCACTGGCGCTGGCGCGATTGCATCTTGGTGAATTGGCCTTGCGTCATGGCCACCTTGATGCTGCCGAGGCTGAACTGCAAGTCTCCCAACGGCTAGATCCCATGCTTGAGGGCGTGCGATTGGCCATGGCTCGCGTGGAACAGCTACGGGGGCATTTGAGCCAGGCTCGCGTTTTGATGAAAGAGGAATGTCGTTTACGCAACCATACGGTTGTTCAGCGGGTGGAGATGGCTCGTTTGATGGTTGAGTTGCGGATGGCAGATGCGGTGGTGGAAACGTTGCAACCGGTTTTTCAAATGGTGGTGCCTCAGCCCTCGGCTCAACTGTTAAGCAATGCCTATCTTTCGCGTGGCGTGGCGATGCTCCTGTTAAATCAACGGGATCGCGGGATTACAGACTTAAAAATGGCCTTGACCTTTGACAATCAAAACATTTTGGCGATGCACAATCTGACGCTGGCGTACCTCGAAATTGGCGAAGTGAGGCGGGCGAAGTTTTGGCTTTTGGGGGCCATGAAATTGCAACCTGCCGACCCCGCGTTGCGTCAATTGCGTTTGCGATTGCTCTCCACCGCCTTCACCTGTCAACTCCGAAATCTTTGGCATCGTGTGATGCGATTCTCCCGAAAAAAATAAAAATCCCACAGCACATTTCCACTGATTGATCAAGTTAAACGGAACTGATCAATGGAAGGCCACGTGAATCATTGTTACGATGTCGCCTAATGATACATGTTTCACCTTTATAGGTAAGGCAGTGTATTTGGGCACAGAAGTAAGGATGTTGACGTGAAAAAGAAGCCTAATATTGTCATTTTTATGCCTGATTCTTATCGAGGCGATGTGCTGGGACATCAGGGGAATCCCGCTGCTGTGACGCCGAACCTTGACGCGATTGTGGAGCGTGACGCGGTGTCTTATAGCCATGCGTTTGCTCAGAATCCGGTCTGCACGCCTAGCCGCTGTTCGTTTATGACAGGTCTGTACCCGCATGTTCATGGCCACCGTTCGATGCGCCACATGCTCAAGGAGCATGAACCCAATCTTTTGACCGTGCTTCGAAAAGAAGGCTATCACGTTTGGTGGGGTGGTAGAAATGACCTTGTGCGTGTTCGTGAATCGCAAGACTTTGATCGTTATTGTGATGAAAAGTTCAAGCCAGGCGGCAAGTATGTCGAAGCGATGGAATATAAAAAACCAACTCCCCTTGCGGCAGATGATCCGTGTCAGGGGGCGTTTTACCATGGCGTGCTGACGCGTGAGGGTGAGGGGGCTCCGCATTGGGATGGTGATACGGCTTGTGTGCTTGGCGCGATTGATATGATCAAAAACCATTCTGATGACAAGCCTTTTTGCTGCTATTTGCCGCTGGAGAAACCACATCCCGCCTATTACGCTGAAGAAGATTATTACAATGCGATTGACCCCGATAAATTGCCTCCGCGTATTGGAACTTCAGATAAAAATGCCAATTTGCTGAATTCTCTCGATGATTTGCGGGAAGCTTTTCGCAGTGACGACATCACCGAAGAGATGTGGGTTGATGTCAAGCGGGTTTACTATGCGATGTGTACGAAGATAGATGCTCTTTTTGGTCAGATGGTGGAGGCTCTTAAAGAGCAGGGGCTTTACGATGACACATGGATTTTCTTTTTTTCGGATCATGGCGATTTCGCGGGAGATTATTCTTTGCCTGAGAAGACGCACGTTTCGTTGCAGGACTGTTTGCTTCGTGTGCCGTTGATTATCAAGCCTGCCGTGGGGACGCCTGTGGAGAGCGGGAATCGTGAACATCTCACAGAGTTGCTGGATATTACCGCGACGATTTACGATTTTTTGGAGATTGACCCGGGGTATGACCATCAGGGCGTTTCACTGCGAGACTCTCTTGGGGGTGATGAAACGGTGACGCATGACGCGGTGTTTGCGGAAGTGGGTTGTCGCAAGGATGAAAAGCAATTTCTCAATCCATTGCCTCACGACTTTCCCGCGGATCATTTTTACTCACGTCAGAGCCGTGCTGCATCGCCCCGTCACCTTGAAGGTTCTCATGCGGTGATGTGTCGCACCACGCAGTACAAGTATATCCGTCGTTATTACACAGGCCATCATGAGTTATTTGATTTGGAGAATGATCCAGGCGAAACTCGCAATGTGAGGGGGCAAGAGGGGTACGCCGAGGTGGAGCGTCAGATGGAGCAGCGATTGCTGGATTACTTTATGCACACAGCAGATGTGATTCCTTACGAGCAGGATTCTCGTCAGATTAATTAGCGGGTCCGTTTGGAAGCCTGTTTCCATATACGTCAACAGCCGCTGGTGGTCATCCAGCGGCTGTTGCATTTTGATTGATTGTCTGAAGCAGGGGTTTGGTTTAGGCTGCTGCTTTGAGTTTGGTTTTGGTTTTCGTGGCTCGATGTTTGCGGCCGACGGTTCGCTGATCTTCGCTCATGCGACGTTGTGGCTGTTCATTCATCACTGCGACGAGGTCCTGAGGGTTCTTGGCCCAGAGGTCTGCACCGATTTCTTCAGCGAGGCCTTCAGCCCGGTTGAAGATTCCGCCGCCGACACAGACTTGTAGTTCGGTGCAAGCACCGATGCTATGGAGTCGGTCGATGAGCAAGCGGGTGAAGGGGACTGTGCTAGCCACCGCACCAAAGATGACGAGTTTGTGAGCATTGAGATCGCCGAGCTTCTGGACGACTTCGTCTTCCGCCACGCCGCCACCCATATAGAACACGTCATAGCCGTCTGCTTCGAGGAGGTCAGCGACCATTTGGCCTCCGATTTCTTCGGATTCTTCTAGGCCAGTGAGGATCACCGCCAATTGATCGCGTCGGTTCGCCTGAGGCAGACGAAGCTGCATCTGGTCGACGAGGCTACGCATCAGTCGGGTGGCAAAGTGGAAGGCAATCGCTTCCATTTGATCATTGCGATGGAGGTTTTGGATGTGTTCAAGCGTAGGCCAGAACAGTTCGCTGAGGATTGAGCTTGCAGGGCAATCTGCGTCAATCAAGGTATCGATGACTTCGCGGCTACCGGGTCGGTCGCCACTGATGAGTGATGTGAAAAAACGTTCTAGGATGGCTTCTTTACGCATGTCTTAATTCTCTCCTGGACACTTTTGACACCTAATGGCTCAGGTCCGACCATCGGAGTAAACGTCGCTTCCGTGAACTTGACGTCTCTCCAGTTTTTAGCTTCGACAAATTCGGGCCATCCTTCGCCCGATGGTCACACTAACATTGGTGACCTTTGTCCGTTCCCCAATGCATTCATCGGAACAGCAGCCTAAAATCTTCACCTGTTTTCACAATCGTTATAAACAAACCCCCGATAAAGAGGACCTCTTGCTGTTTGTTCAATTCAAGAGGGGCCAAACATTCGAGGAATTTCACAATTCGACCCTAGGCAGGTCCGAAAACCCAAAAACATTACCGGACGTTTCTCAACGTCCAATATCTAGCAGTCATTTTCCCGCAATCGGTTTACAATGACCTTCTCCTTTATAGATCGCTCAGAATCGGGGCCAATCGCCCCAAAAGAGGCTATGATAAGAAGTCGTTACAGGAGTTAAGATCATGCGAAAAACACCTTGGATCGTTGTCACGCTATTGGGTAGCTTGCTGCTGACAGGCGGCTGCTCGACGAATATGGCCACCGGGCAACGTCAACTCAATATGATCGGGACCAGTCAAGAAGTGGCCATGGGCAGTGAAGCTGCCCCGCAGTTCACCAAAAGCTATGGCGGAGCAGTACCCTCAGACTCTATCCGAAGCTATGTCAATGAACTAGGCATGAAACTCGCCAAGGTCAGTGAACGACCCGATTTGCCTTGGGAATTTACCATTGTCGATTCTTCGGTCCTCAATGCCTTTGCTCTACCAGGCGGAAAAGTCTTCATCTCCCGAGGCCTAGCAGTCAAACTCACCAGTGAAGCCCAGCTCGCCGGCGTGCTAGGCCACGAAGTCGGCCACGTTACCGCTCAACACATCGGCCAACAAATGACCCAAGCTCTGATCATCCAAGGCCTCGGCATCGGCCTGGCCGTCGCAGGTGAACAAACAGACAACGATTTGTTGAAAGTGCTAGGCGTCGGAACCACCGTCGGAGGTGGCGTCTACATGCTCAAATTCGGCAGAGATCAAGAATCCCAAGCAGACATGCTAGGTGTTCGCTACATGACCAAATTGGGATACAACCCAACCGCTCAACTCCAAGTCATGAACGTCTTGGCCCAAGCGTCCAAAGGACCACGCCCCCCCGAATTCCTGTCCACCCATCCTTTGCCCCAAACGCGAATTAGACGACTCGAAAAACTCATCAAAGAAAAATACCCCGATTACAACAACCTCGAAAAATATCCCTTCTACCACCAACGTTACGAACAACGCATGCTCCGTGAATTGGCCCGACTGCCCAAAGCCAAACACACCGGCGAGCAATCTCAAAAACCCCAAGCAGCCTACCGATGACACAACCCGCCTGGACCCAAGACGACCTTACCCAGAACCTTCACGACACTGCCGACAAAGCCCAACGCGTCGAGGCGATGTTCAATGCTATTGCGCCTTCGTATGACCTGAACAACCGGGTCCATTCGATGTGGCGAGATCAAGCCTGGCGACGTGCTGCGGTTAAAATGGCTGATATCACTCCCGATAGTGTGGTCCTGGACGTGGCCTGCGGAACAGGCGATTTGGCCATGGCCTTTTCCCACGCCGGCGTTAAGCAAGTCATCGGCATAGACTTTACCTACAACATGCTCGCCGTCGCACAAAACAAACGAGATGCCTGTCCCAAGGCCAAACCCACCTATCAGCAGGGCGATGCGATGCGTTTACCCTTGGCGGATCAAAGTATGGACGTGGTGAGCATTGCCTTTGGCATTCGCAACGTGGCGATCCCCGAAGTTGCCATGGCCGAGTTTTACCGCGTCCTCAAGCCCGGCGGCAAAGTGATCATCCTCGAATTTAGCCTACCCCGCAGTGCGATTCTTCGCAGTTTGTACAACTTTTACTTTCACCACATCATGCCCCGCACCGCCACGCTCATCGCCCGCGACAAATCCGGTGCTTACAAGTATCTTCCCAAAAGCGTCAATACCTTCATTGACCGCGAGCAGATGCAGCACATGCTAGAAAAAACAGGTTTTAAGCAGCTAACCCAGCGAGCATTGACCTTCGGCATTGCGGTGTTATACCGCGGCGTGCGGTAGGGCGATGTGTATTGGCAAAGTTATTCGCCTTTGAATTTTTTGATTGAATCTAAGATTTCATTGATGAGCAGATAAATTTCCGAGCAGGGGTTTTGCTCTTCTAGCTTTCCGTGGAGGGACGGCTGTCTTTGTATTTGGGCTCGTTTACAGGCATTACTGGGCACCTTGAATTATACTGATGCCATTTGAAAATTCCCTAATTTTAAACTTTGGGCTGATCTATGTCCGATAATGATATCTATGAGAGATTACAGATTGCCACCGAAAGAAATAGCCAAACTTGAACGGACCCATCGTTCTCTGTCCGACA
>JAJRRC010000016.1 GCA_024279865.1 Planctomycetota bacterium
TCCTTGTCAAAGGGTTTTATTAAACGTGAGGCCTCACACGTCAGGTCATGACCCTAATCTAACAAACAAGGCGCAAGGGCGCAATGCCTATCAAAACCCTACTATTCGGTATTCGAGCGAATTTTAGATGCGATGGCCCTGAATGAAGGATCAGGGCGTGGCATGGCATGGGAAATACCTGTTAGAATGCGACTTATGCTTAAAGCGACGTTCTTCTTGAGTTTGGCAGTGGCAGTGGCGTTGATTGGCGGGTGTGCGGGCAATGGGCTAAGCCCCATTGATGACCAGATTTCCAAACTGATTAACGAACAGTGGAAACGTAGCACCCAAGTTTCTTCAGAGGACCAGCCCAGTTTGGGAACGCAGTTGTCTCTGCAGGTCACAGAAGAATCATCGAACTTACATCAAACCCGCCTAATGACCAACAATCCGCCCGCTTCGGATTTGCCCGCTCAAAAGCAAAACCTGTCTTCAGATCATGCCTCCACCTTGTCGCATGATGCAGATCAAAACCCTGTCACGTTGGATCTCAATGGATTGCTAACCTATGCCATTGAGCATGGCAGAGAGTATCGACGCCAAAAAGAAACTCTTTTTATCACAGCCATCAATCTCTTAATCGAGCGGCATCTCTGGGGACCACGATTTTTCAATACCCTCAATACAACATTCTCAGGTACGCCTGAGCAAGGCGATTATGATCAAGCAATCACCGTTATCAATAATTTTCGGGTGACCCAACGCTTGCCCTATGGCGGCAACGTCTCTGCCACCGCGCTTGTGAATTTTGTAAACCTTCTTCACGATACCACTGGTAATGAAGGGCAAAGTGCTTCAGCTAAATTAGAAGCGACCCTTCCTTTGTTACGAGGGAGCGGACTCGTCGCTCAAGAAAACTTAATTCAAGCCAATCGGGATTTAATTTACGCAGCACGCACCTTTGAACGATTTCGACGCCAGTTTTTGCTGGACATTGCCACACGCTATTACGATCTGGTGCAGCAACAAGAAGCGATCAAAAATAGACAACGACAGCTCGATAGTTTTCTTTGGCTTAATGATCGGATCACCGCGCTTGCTCAAGCTGGCCGTCAACCCCATTTTGAAATCCAGCGGGCGGAGCAGCAGGTCCTTTTTGCTCGTAATAATCTGATTAACAGTCAGGAAAATTATGAATCGCAACTGGACACCCTTAAGTTGCTCATCGGCATGGCTGTGGCGGAGCCGTTGGCGGTCAAGCCAATGGAACTGGCTTTGGTACAACCTCATCTCGATACCGATCAAGCCATCAAAATTGCGTTGGGTTTGCGATTGGACCTACAAACAAACGCCAACAAAGTAGACGATGCACGACGCAAGGTACGCAATGCCCGCCAAGCGTTGCGTGGCGAGTTGGACATGACAGGCTCGATCACTTTTAACACCAATACCCTCAAGAAAAACGCAGGCGTGGATCTGCAACTACGGGATAGCGATTTTAGTGTGGGCTTAGCCTATGATGCTCCTTTGGATCGTCGTATTGAGCAATTGGCCTTGCGTAAAGAGATCATTTCGCTTGAAAGGGTCTATCGCACTTACACACAAACCCGCGATCGTATTGCCCTAGAAACACGACGCGCCATTCGTCGGATTCAACAAGCAAGGTTTACCCTTGACCTTCAAATTCGTAATATTGATGTGGCGACCAAGCGAATGCGAGGTGTGGTCTTGCGATTGCGAACGCTTGGCCCGCGTGACTTTATTGAAGCGCAAAATGATTTGCTTGAAGCTCAAAACCGTCGGGATGCCGCGGTCCGGGATTTGCGAGTGAGTATTTTGCAATACCTTCAAGGAACCGGACAATTGCGTGTGGACGCAACAGGAAAATGGCAAGCCCCGGTCCAGCTGACTGAACCTGTTGATAAAAAAGAAGTGCCCGTCGGGGGCCAATGGCTACATCCGGATCGTCCGGAGAATGAAAAATCCAATGCTGAAAAACCGTAAGACAATGGGTCTGCTTCTGGTCGCTGTCGTGGCGATCAGTCTTGTGATAGTGGGAATCATACGCAAGGGCAGTTCGTCTGATTCTGGGTTGTCTTCCTTAAAAGAATCTCAGTTGGCAGACTTTCTCGTTCGTCGAGGTAGTTTTGATATCATCGTGATGGCCAATGGCGAGTTGGGCGCCAAAGAGCAAACTGAACTGCGTTGCCGGGTCGAAGGTTCAACTTCGATTATTGAAGTCTTGCCTGAAGGCACAAGCGTTCAAAAAGATGAGATTGTGGTTCGTTTGGCGGATGACAAAATCAAAGAAAAAATAGAACAAGCACTTTTAAGTGTGGAGCAAGCCAAGGCCGACAAATTGGCTTCTGAACAAGATGACGCCATTGAACAAAATGAAGCAGAGAGTAATCTCAAAGCCGCTGCTTTGAAACTGGAAATGTCACTATTGGACCTGGAAAAATGGACCAAGGGCGACGATCCCAAAAAGAAACGCAACCTTTCACTGGCCGTCCAACGCGGTGAACGCCAATTGACCCGTGCAAAGGAAGATTTAATTTCCAGTGAACAACTCTTCAAAGAGGAATTTATCAGTGAAAGCGAATTGGAAGACGATCGACTGGACTTGATTGAAGCCGAGGCAGGCTTGCAGACTGCCCAGTTGGATGTCACCGTTTATGAGCAATACACCAGACCCAAAGAACGTAAAAAAGTTGAATCCGATGTAGAACAGGCTCGCGCAGAGTTAGAACGTACCAAACGACGCAATCAAAGTAAGCTCACACGCTCCCGTGCCAAGCTCCAAGGCAAAACGAGGCAACTCAGTATCCACGAATCGCGATTGGCCAAACATGAAGAACAGTTGGCCAACACCATCATTCGAGCTTCACAGTCAGGCTTGGTCGTTTATGCAACGAGCATCGGCTCTTCTCGCCGCAGGCGTGGCGATCCAATTGCTCAAGGGCGGCAAGTGCGGTTTAACGAAATCTTGATTGTGTTGCCTGATACCAGCCAAATGGTCGCTCAACTGAAAGTCCACGAATCATTGATCAATCAGGTGAAGTTAGGACAGCAAGTTTGGGTCCGCATGGATGCCTCGTCTGATCAACCTGTCCAAGGCAAGGTCACTGAAATCAGTGTCATGGCTGAAGACGGCGGATGGTTAAACCCGGATCTGCGTGAGTACACCATCAAAGTCGATTTGCCTGGGAACCTCGATGAACAAAAATTCAAACCTGCCATGCGATGTAGTGGCGAAGTGATGATTGGTCGAGCAGAAGATGTCTTAATGATCCCCATCCAAGCAGTGGTCACCATTGGGCGTCAACACTTTTGCTTTATCCGTCATAACGGAAAGGTTCAGCAGCAAGCCATCACCCTCGGCCGCACCAATCAAACCATGGTAGAAATCACCGAAGGTCTTAAAGAGGGCAATCGTATTTTGCTCAAGCCACCTGCCATAAGTCGTTCGTCCGCAACAGACAGTCATTCTGATGCCAAGCAGTCATCGACCAAACAACGCAGGAAATAGAAGCCATAAACCTAGTTTGCTCCCCGAATTTTGATCCAGTGCTATGAGAATTTTTCTTAGACTATCAAGCTGAAAGGAATTCCAGATGAATAAAATTATAGCCTTACAGAGAATAAAAAACTCCGGAAAAACCAAGGTAGTCGGTCAGTTGTGCAAAGATCATTCGTCCAGCGTGCATGTTCAGTTCCTTGTGTAAAAATGGAACTAAAAAAAGGGTTCATCCGGTTATTGCGTGCGCCGGAGCAGAGTTCTTGGGTGGCCCTCTTTTTCGTCCTGCCAACCCCAGCGGTCGAGCGAGGGCCGGAAGGACGAAAAAAAATCCTGTAAAGCCTTTTTGTTAAATTGTTTACTGTGTTTAAATGCGGGGACGTTTCAAAGGTGCGCACGCAATAACCGGATGAACCTAAAATTGTCGCTCAATTTCAAATCGATGCAGGTTTTTTTATTGCATAACACATTGATTTATGAACAAGTTACAATGAAAATGAAGAACAATAACCGGACAGCAGTGGGTTGCGTTGTCAATTATAGATCGCCATTAATTTAAACATTTATTGTCACCACGATGGGTTTAAAACCCTCGCCTTCAGGTGAAACCTTCAGGTTTTACAGTTTTTATCCGTGTGAGGTTGAAATTTTGTGTTGGCTGTGGTTGTCATGTTTTTGTGTTGCCTGTTGTTTTTCGTTATGCCACGGGCTGGGATGCTTTGGGTAACCTGTTGCTTGCGAATTGCCTAGGCTGGTAATGTTATTCGTTCTCTCGTAAGCGAAGGACTTCAGTCCGTAGCTTACGAAACTTCCCCAAACCTACCGGCTTCAGCCGGTAGTGGTTCAGTTTCCTTAAGATGATTACTTGTAATTATTTATAGATTTTGTCGGCACCCCCATTTTTATATTTGTTAGAAAAATATCGCTTTCTGCTTGACTTAGAGGCATCTTTGCTCTATTAATAAGTAGAGCAGTAATAGTGCTATTCTTAGAGCAGGTGATTGCGGTGTTGAAAGATAAAACGATTTTGTATGAGCAGATGATTGATTCGACGATCGAGTTGATCTGCTCCGACAGTTATTTGCCTGGCGACAAATTACCTTCAGAACGTGCGCTTGCAGACAAATTCAATTGTAACTATCACACACTGCGTAAAGCCGTACAGCTGTTGTGTGATGAAGGCGTGCTCGAACAACGGGCGCGTTTAGGGATATTTGTCAAAAAGGATGCGCGGTATTTGGCTACGAAGTCCCAGTCGAAAGTAAAGATCGTCTCAACACGTAAAATCGGCGTGTTACTCCTTTCTGGTAATTGCGAATATTTCAACAGATTGCTTATGGAGCTTGAACGTGCTGCAAGTCAATCGTGTGTACAGATCGAACTTGCGGTTGTTCAAAAACTCAATGATTCGTTGAACAGTTCCGTTGAGTTAGAAAAAAGTGGCTGTAAGAGTTTGATTGTATTAACTGGTAGTGATGTTGGTGATGATGCGGAATTGAAATTTATTATTCAGAATTCGGAACTGCCAGTCGCGGTGGGAATATCAGTTCCCGGGTTTGAAAAAAATTGTCACGAGCCGGTAGAGAAAAAAGGTTTGTACCGGACGATGGCGGTGAACTTGTTATGTAACTATTTTGCAGCTTTGGGTCGTGAACAGATCGCTTTTATTGGCAGTGAAAATTCTAAAAAATTCGTTGCATACAATCGTTACGTTAGTGAGCATGGGCTGTTGTCTTTAGGCGGGCTTGTCGGTGATGGGACCGAAGATGTAGATGCTTGCGTAACGCAGTGGGAAAAGTACAAAGGAACGCTGGCAGTGATCTGCGAAAATGACATTTATGCCATGAGATTGATGAATTCATTTCATAAGCTCAGCTGGAAATTGCCAGAGGATGTCGCGGTCGCCGGATTCAACAATTTTTCATTCAGCGCCTTAACTGACCCACCGTTAACTTCAGTTCAGTTCCCATACAAGTATTTAGCGCAAAGTCTAATCAGGCGTGCAATGAACTTAGCGGAAGGTATAGAGGGATGGGATGCAAACTGCAGCGTGCCACAGCCTGAGTTAATTATCCGCGAAAGTTGCGGTGGCAGTGCAGTCGGTAAAGCTATTGTTGAAAAGTTACTTGCCAGTGTTTTATGAAATATAAGCAAACCCGCTGATTCGTAATAGATCCGGTTTTTGTTTTATTTCAGTGATATTAAGTATGAACAAATTAATATAAGGAATTCTGTTATGTTGTCTGAAAAACGTAGTCATATTTATAGTAGAGATATTCAAAAAGCCTTTACGCTCATAGAGCTATTGGTCGTCATATCGATTATCTCATTATTGATAGGCATATTGCTTCCGGCACTGGGTAAAGCCAGAAGTCGATCTAGGCAAATTCAGTGTGCTAGCAACCAGAAGCAACACGGAATCGGAGTGGCTGCCTATTCAGGTGATTATGACGCATGGCTTCCGATATCAGCTGTAAGAGCAAGAACCCATGTTGAATGGAGACGGGCGTTGTCGCCATATACTCTGAATAAAGACGGCCTGACGTTAGGTTCGATTGAACTATCACAAACAATATACAAGTGCCCTGATTTGCGGTAGCCCACGAATAGTGGATTCCAAACCGGGTTGATTTTACGCCACTTGTTTTTCTTTGCAAGCCTGGGCGTGGTCGGCTGCATAATACGCTGCTTCATACTGATCTGGCGTCTTGTAACCCAATGTCTGATGAA
>JAJRRC010000017.1 GCA_024279865.1 Planctomycetota bacterium
ATGACCGCTTTAACTCGGTCGGCATAACGTTTGTCGGACAGAGAACGATGGGTCCGTTCAAGTTTGGCTATTTCTTTCGGTGGCAATCTGTAATCTCTCATAGATATCATTATCGGACATAGATCAGCCCAAAGTTTAAAAACGGGAAAAATCAACTGGAAGCAGTATATATGAATCATCAGTCATATTATGTGACCAACATAGATAGTCTTACGTATCCCAATGTTCAAAATGATGTTGATTTAAATACCAGTCCGTCAGGCATCATGCGTTAAACACAAGCAAAGAATGTAACACAACAGGAGAAGCAGTCATGGCAAATAAAACCAAGCGTAAAGTCCGATCCAAATTTTGGGTCGCTATGTCGCATATTGTTGGTGTGGGAATTTTTTCACCAATTTTGTTACTAATTTTGTTACTAATTTTTGTATGGCCTATTGGCATGCTATTGCGTGGTGTGGTTGTATTTTTTGGCTTGAAGGAAAAGCTACAGGAAGATTTGCTGTTTCAGATGGTCTTGCCGCAAGGCCTTGGGGTCATGGCTTTGGCTGCCGCGACATACTATTCAATGTCACGCATTCACAAGTATTGCATCATGTACGATCCGCTTAGCTACATTAGGCCTTGCATCATTGCAGGTCGTATTGTAATGCTTGTGATCTTGCCAGTGCCATTGCTTTATCTTTCCCGCATCAACCCCCAACAGCATATTGAAGCCCTCCTCATTGGCAGCTACATCTGTCAAGTTATCAACTATCTGGTTTACACCACCGCCACCCGCTACGCTCTCAAAAACATAACGCCAGACGTGTGTCCCAAGCAGCAATCTGTCGTGGCGTCAGAATGATACTGTGACATGCTTGGTTGGCTGTTGGCCCCGCTCATGTCCAGCGATACACAGTGGTTGTGCTGACGCCGGTGATGCGAGCGATTTCTGTGGGCTTGGTTCCTTCTTTGGCCAGCCGTTTGATATGGTCGATTTTGCTTCTGCTGAGGTTGGGGCCGCCCTTGATGCGAGGTTTGGTGAAGGCGTCTGGGGTCGCTTCGAACATGGGGGCAAGACGGGTATGGACTTTCAGATTGGCGTTGAATACGCTGTCGAATAAGCGTCGGCCATAGACGTCGGCATGTTCATCTGATGAGAGTTTGCTTCTGCCTTGAAATACGCCTGCGGTCTCTTGGCTACCGCTAGTTTCAAGGACTAGTTGGTAGGCGGTTTTTCTTAGGTGCTTGAATGACAATCGGCGAAAATCTGAGTGGTCCTGTTGAATGCGGTCCAGCAGTTTGTTCCAAGCGTTGGCGAGATGTTGACGGTCGGGACGATTGCCATTTTGGGTTAGCAGTACCCATGGATTGTTTGCAGGTTCCATTGATTTGGTTTCTGACACTAGCCAGTTTATCGCTGCGATGGTTTGAGGCCATAAGGCGGCTTTGAATAGTTTTGCTGATTTGCGGCGCACACGCCGAATGTGGGGCGGGTCTTCATTAAGCAGCAAGTCTTCTTTGCGAAAGCTGATGGCTTCTGATTGTGCGTAGCCCAAATTCAAGCCCATCAGAAGCAGACAGCGTTCATGGTCTGTTGCATAGCGATAGAGTGTGACTAATTCTTCATCCGTCCAAGTTTGAGGGCCTTCGGCAGACTTTAGGATTTCATGCTCGGTGAGCAGGCTTCTTTCATTGAAACGCAGAGCATCTTCCCAGTCTTCTGGAGCACGCCAGTGCCATGTGTCAGAGCGGTGAAGCCAGCGGATGAAGCGGCGAGTTGTCTTCAGGCGATTGTTGACGGTATTGACCGCAAGTGGCTTACCTTTGGTGCCATGATTGTTGGACACAGGGCGGCTTCGCCAATAATCACCAATACCTTGGATGGCGTCGTAGCCTAGTTGATCGAGTGCGGTGTCAGGTGCGGCAGCTTTGAGATAGCGAACATCCTTGGGCTCGTTGGCCCCGCCCCGGCCATTTTGGGCAGCAAATTGAGCATAGGCTTCCAGAGCTTGGTACAAGGATTGATCAATGCCAGTGTCAGGAATGGGGGTGTGTGCAATGGCAGCGTTTGTTCTGGCCTGCCGAGCACGATGCTCTGCGTATCGCTGATGGCTCGACTGACCGCGTTCTAGCGACTCAGAATCTACAGGGGTGAAGGCGATGATTTCGGCATAGGTTTGTTGCAGGTGGTATATCCAAATCGCATAGGCATCATCATCTGTTGGCCCGCTGGTGTTGTCTGACAGAGAACTCGGGGCCTCCATGGCTGTCTTGCCTTTGCGGATGGCTTGAGCGATCTGCAAGGTCAGGTTGTCCCATAGCGGTTGGGCTTCAGGCCCATCCCAGTGCAGTGTGTTCTTTTTGGCAGCTTGCTGTGAGATGATTTGCCATAGCCGTTCGAGTTTGGCATTGGCCAGTATTGCTGCCTGCTCGTCGTGTCCGAGGAGGAAGCGTGGTTGAGTACGTTTGCCTTTGGCATTCAGCTTCCACCCTAAATTGCGTATGTACCCCTTGGTGGGGTTGAGTGCCATTTCTCTTTTTTTTATTTTTGCCATGCAACTATTCCATGTATGGAGTCTTGGTTCCGAGCGTATATTATACGTCGTTCTCGGAACCCATAGCAAGTGTTTTCGGTACCAAAAAGTGCATTTTCTCGGAACCATAGGGGTTTTTGGTTTTAATGTACCCCTGAAATAGACATAAAAAAAGCCGTTAAGTATTGTTTTAAAAAGCACTTAACGGCTTATCCGAAAGTTCGAAACAAATGGAGCCGGGGGGATTCGAACCCCCGTCCCGTGACAGTTGATAGATCGCCTCTACACGTTTAGTTGCTGATTTAATCTCAAAGACGTCACCATCAACAACAACGTTGACGTCTTCCAGCCTGAGAAAGGTTTAATCCGCGGACGCTAAGGCGTCGTCTTTGGACGAGTCTGCTGGTTTTACGCAAGAAAGGTCACCGCAGACAATTGACCTTCTCACGAGACAACCTATTTAGGCTGCCATGCGCATTGGCTGATTAAAGCCGATGCGGCCGATGACAGAAGTAGTATCTTCAGCATCTATGTTTTTGTACGTAGTTTTACGAGGCCAACGTACACCTCGACGTGCCACAACCTACCGGAGCTATCCGGTCGATACCAGTCGGCCCCAAATTGTCAAAGATCAACGCCCCCGGAAGTTCCAGAAGCGCCCCTGTGTACCTCTATGTTACCATATACGTCGGTCAGGGTCATGGAGAAAATAAGCTCCTGTCCTAAAATGATGCTGCGTCAAGAGATTTTTGCGTGAAAGGTTCGTCTTATGGTCAGGCTTGGCTGCTCAGCACTGGATCAAAACCAACCTGTCCCCAATGAGATTCAACGGGTCATCGGCCATCGCCAACGCATTGCACTGGCGGTGCTGCTCACGGGGCGATTTGAGCCTGAGGATCCCGCAGTCAAGTCATTTCTTCTGTTCACCGAACAGCACCAAATGAACCTCGACCAATGCTGGGTCATCACCCCACCACCGGAAGTGTCCCAAGTAGCGCCCCCGGCAGCATCCCCGGACGCGCAAGCAAGTTTGCTTGCGGCTAGTGCTTCGCAGCCTAGTGCGACCAATGATTCTGGCCACGAATCTGCTTTTAAACCCATGGCAACATGGTTGATGATCCCCTCAGCGGGGCGGGTGGCGATGGCCTTTATGTCTGCGGTCACGGGCCGGCGAGCGGTCAAAACAACCGCCCAATTAATCCAAGCAGCCTGCAATGCGCAAGACCCCAAACAACTACGACTCATTCAAGTCCTTCTGGACCCCAGCCAACGACTTGAACAGCAAGCCACGACCGACGCAGGATTCTCTCACCTAGCAACCCTGCTGTACATGCATCGCTTCATTCGCCCCCCCGCCCCCGCCCCCGGAAGTTCCCTTGGGAATACTTCTGATAGCGGAGGAATCTCCAGCGGCAATTCCGAAAATTCTTCCGGAGATTCTAAGGATACTTCCGGGGGCGGGGGTTCCGGGGGGGGGTTGGGTAAAGATTTTGAGGTTTATCATTGGTCGCCGGCGAATCGCGAGCGGTTTGAGGCTGCGATTCGTTTGAGCTATGAAGGCACGCTGGATTGCCCTGCATTGCGGGGCGTTCGCCACATGGACGACATTATCACGGGACACATGGCAGCGGGCGAATTTGATCCCAAACGCTGGTACGCCCTTTACAAGGGCGATGAACCCCAGGGCGTTTTGCTTTTGAACAAAGTCTTTGGCCGTCGGGCCTTGGAAGTTGTTTATTTGGGTCTCACGCCTATGGCGCGTGGGCATGGGCTTGGCAGTCGTCTGGTCCAGACAGCCGTTGATTTGGCTGGCGAGGAACAGATGGACCAGCTTATCTTGGCGGTTGATGAGAAGAACCGACCTGCGAGGCGTCTGTATCAGCGGTTTGATTTTGTCATCAGCCAACGCAAAGCCGCGATGATTTATCTCTTGCCCGAACACGATCCAAAGCCTTGAAAACCGCATCGTCACGGACCACCACAAACACTTCAGCGAACTCAAAAACGCATTGTCCATTTGTTTGAAAAAAAACGTCATAAAATTTCAAGTTTCCCTTCATCTATGTAGAGGCTGTTTATTTCAAGAGTTAAAGTTTTTCTCTTTTTTATCCACAATTTCTACAGTCTTTCTGAATAGAGGGTGGAAAAGTTTTCTCTTGTGAATGCAAACCCTTATGCCACCGAACCCTGAAAGAATTCGGTGACTTGCGTTTGAGAAAACGCGCTTGAACGGTTTGGCTCTGAGCTTTATGCTGCAACCTTGTGGCAACGGAATGCTGCTTCAACCGACCTGCCAATACTGATTGCGACCTTGCTCATGTCGTCGGGTCAGAATGCGGTTCATGGGGATATGGGGTTGAACAGGGACGGATCCTTTCATGTTTGAGTTTGAGCCGTAAGGCGAAGGCTCAATGGGCACCGTTTGGCAACCAGCTTCATACCAACGAAGCTTTATTAAATAAGAATGGAGAGATCGTGATCACGACCTCTTCGGCGCCTGCCGTTTGCGCACAAATCGTTCAGCACCTAGTCGACCAAGTCGGCCAGTGGAAAGTGGACCAGTGGTTCCCACAGGCTGCTCAGCTTCAGTATGATGAAGCGAGTCAAACCTTGAGCTTGGCAGTCCCCAGTGATTTTTTTGCCCGTCGTATTGGCCGTCAGTTTTTCGAAGATGTTCGAGTGGCTGCCCAACAGAAATTAGGCCCGGAACTGGAACTTAAAATCCAAGTTCGCCCCGAATTATTCGAAACAACGCCTACGGCTGGCTCGGCCCATCCTGCCGTCAAAGCCCCTGAAAACACCCAAAATACAGCGGGTTCTTCTTTTGTAGCCGCATCATCCGTCGCCCCTCGATTGCAACGGCGACCAAAGCCTTCACTGCGTCATCACCTTGATGATTTTATCGTCGGCCCGAGCAATGAGCTGGCCTTCGCGGCTGCCAATGCCATGGTCCAAGACCCCCATGGCTCAGCGAGCCCGCTATTCATCTACGGCGGCTGCGGCCTGGGCAAAACACATTTGCTCCAGGGAATTACGCGACAAATGCGTGAACAGGCTCCTGAAGCCCAAGCGCTTTACCTCACGGGTGAAACATTTACCAATGAATTTCTTGCTGCGATGCGAGCTAACAAGCTCGATCAGTTCCGTCGAAAAATGAGACGCCTGGACCTGCTTTGCATTGACGATGTGCACTTCATTGCAGGCAAACAGGCCACCCAACAAGAATTTCTTCATAGCTTTGATGCACTAGACCTAGGAGGCGGCCGCATTGTCATGGCCTCGGACAGTCATCCCAAAGAAATCGAGCAGTTTAAGGAAGTCCTCATCAGCCGATGCGTGCGTGGCATGGTCGCAGAAGTTCGTGAACCTGAACTCGAAACACGAACGACGATCATCACAGCCCTGGCCAAACGCCGCAAAATACTACTCAATCCCGCAGCCACCCAACTCGTGGCAGCCCGCTGCATCGGATCGGTTCGTGAAATCGAAGGGACCCTGACCAAACTACATGCGATGGCGACCCTCACCCGTCATCGATCTCGCAACAGCTCGACGCACACCGGACATACCCAAGAAGGAATGACCGAAAACTTCAGGCCTAGCCAAGGGCCAACTTCCGGGGGGGGCGTGATTGGGCCGGCTTTGGTGCAGCAGTTGTTTGCGAGCCATGAGCGTACGCGATCCTCTCGACCGGTACATGTGGAAACCATTACAGATGTGGTCTGTGAGCAGCTTGCCGTCGAACGCAACCAGATTCACGGCCCCGGCCGTCACCGCAATGTGGTCTTGGCTCGAGCAATTATCGCCCATCTCGCGCGTCAGCTCACTTCGATGAGTTTTCCAGAGATCGGCCGAGCCCTTAAGCGGTCGAGCCACTCAAGCGTGATCGCTTCGACCAAACGCCTCAAGGCTCAACTGAACAAGGGACATACGATTATGCATCCCGTGTCTGGACAGCCAACTCCTTTGGCAGAAGTCACCGAACGCTGCCGGCTGGCTGTTTGCCGTATTTAATAAATCTGTATTATTCGTTTATGTACAATATGTTAAAAAACAAAAACGAGTAACCCCCGCGTCTCAAGAGCAGACCTCGGGGGTTCGCACCGGGGGTTCGTGGCTCGGCGTTGTGATTACAACCAAGCTACTTGCTGATGAACAGCCGCTCCTTTGGCGTGATTCTAGATATGTCGCATCTATATCGGTGCGAAGCCTTTACAAATCACCTTTCAACCCCTCTTGATTTCACCTCAATATACCAAAAATAATCGACGGCTATTTTTCCGCTCAAAATCCAAAAACGCACCAAACACTTCAAAAAACGCCAATTCAGTCTTTTTATACAACCCTCTTTATTAGCTCTTCTAATAATCGAGACGGTTGACATAAGGGTTTCTTATGTTATAGTAGTTGGACTATGGATACGATCCGTCTATTTTGTGATGTCGCCCGCTACCACAGTTTCTCCAAAGCTGCCAAGGCGCAGGGTTTAACCCAATCGGCTGTAAGCCAACGGGTCGGATCGCTGGAAGATCGTCTGGGCGTTCGGCTTTTGGACCGTTCGGTTCGTCCGCCGGTACTGACGGCCGAGGGTGAGGTTTACCTCAAAGAAGTACGATCTCTGCTTGAGCGATATGATCGGCTGGAACACAAACTGTCACAGATGCAGACCGGACCCCAGGGCCGGGTGGTGATTGATGCGATTTACTCGGCAGGCATTGACTTGCTCAAACGCGTGAAAGATACGTTTGAGGCAGAACATCCTCGGGTCCATATTGAAATTCACTACAAGCGTCCGGACGAAGTTCATGAAGCAGTCAAACATGGGCGCTGTGATTTGGGCATTTTGTCTTATCCCAAGCGATGGCGTGATGTGGGCGTGTTCCCACTTCGCAATGAAGCCATGGCCGTGGTCTGCCATCCACAACATCCCTTGGCAGCATCCCCCAAGGTACATGCTTCGCAGTTGGCGGACTGGGCTTTGGTTGCTTTTGAGAGCAGCTTGCCGGTGGGTCGCAGGATCAAGCGTTACCTGCGTCAGCATGGCGTGGACCCACAGTTTGTGGGCGAGTTTGACAACATTGACACCATTCGAAATGCGCTCCAAGAAGTACCTGAGAGTTACGCGATTTTGCCTCGGCGAACCGCCAAACGACAAATTGAAAGCGGCACGCTCGTGGCCATTGAATTAGAACCGACCCTGGTCCGTCCCATGGGCGTGATTTATGCCCGTCACGGCGGCGGCGTGGGTCGAGAATTCACCCCGGCGGTACAGGTCTTTCTTGACTACCTGCTAGAGCGGGCAAGCCCCTCCTCACAAGAAACATCCGAAGCATCTTCGCAACCCAATAAAACACCCAACCATTCCCCCAAACCAACCATTTCCGTTAGCACGGTGGGAACTTCCGGAGTCGAAGAAGGAGTCACGATATGAATCATTTCCAATTACCAGCCAAGCAAGGCTTATACGATCCGGCTTACGAAAAAGAAAACTGCGGCGTCGGTTTTGTCGCAAACATCAAAGGCAAACGAAGCCATCAAATTGTCGTCGATGCTGATGAAGCACTTAAGCGTATGACCCATCGTGGCGCATGCGGCTGCGAAGCGAACACCGGCGACGGCGCGGGGATTCTCACCGCGTTGCCTTATGACTTTTTCGCACGTGTTGCCAAAACAGACATGGGCCTCACGTTGCCTGCTGAAGGTCAATATGCTGCGGGCAATGTGTTTTTGCCGACGGATGCAAGCCAGCGAGAACAGTGCAAGCAGCAAGTCCAGCAAATCATTACAGAGCAGGGCCAAACTTTTCTTGGCTGGCGTTCGGTTCCGGTCGATGCCGACGCGGCAGACCTGGGACACACCGCACGGGTTTCAGAACCAGTGGTGGAACAAATTTTTATTGGCGCAAGCACCGGCCTCGTCGACAAAGCCTTTGAAGCCAAGCTTTATCTGATCCGCAAACAGTGCAGCCATCTACTTCGCGAAAGCGAATCCATGTCCCAAAGCCAGATGTTTTACATCTGTAGTCTGTCTGCCAAAACAATCGTCTACAAGGGTATGCTCATGCCCGAGCAGGTGATGCCTTACTATCCGGACCTTCAAGCAGAAGATTACACGAGCCATTTGGCCATGGTACACAGTCGTTTTAGCACCAACACGTTTCCTTCATGGGATCGCGCTCAGCCCAACCGTTGCATGAGTCACAACGGCGAGATCAATACCTTGCGTGGCAACAAAAACTGGATGGCTGCTCGACAAGGGATGTGTGAAGATGTCCGCCGCGATGGCTTTGGCGATGATCTCCAGAAGTTGTTCCCGATTGTCGAGCCGAATTGTTCGGACTCAGGCACGTTCGACAATGTGTTGGAATTTTATCTCATGACCGGCCGTACGCTACAGGAAGCGGTCATGATGATGGTGCCTGAAGCGTGGCAGAACCATGAAACGATGAGTCCGGCTCGTCGGGCTTTTTATGAATACCACTCCACGATGCAAGAGCCATGGGACGGCCCAGCCTCCATCGTGTTTACTGATGGGGACACCATTGGGGCGGTGCTGGACCGAAATGGTTTGCGGCCGAGCCGTTATTACGTCACCCATGATGACCGGGTGATCATGGGTTCAGAAGTCGGCGTGGTACCAATGGACCCGAAGATGGTGAAGTACAAGGGTCGCCTTGAGCCGGGCAGGATGTTCTTGGTCAATTTCAAAGAAGGCCGCATTGTCCCTGATGAAGAAGTGAAGCATCGTTGGTCGACTGCGAAGCCTTATGCTCAGTGGATTGAAAGAAATCGCATTGAGCCAGTGGACTTGGGCGCGGACCATGAATCTCATGGTTTTGAGCCGGAGACGGTTCTTCGACGGATGCAAGCTTTTGGCTACACCGGCGAAACGATTCGGTTCATGCTCAAGGGTTTGATTGATTCAGAAAAAGATCCCATTGGTTCGATGGGCAACGACGCTGCTTTGGCGGTGTTGTCTGATCGACCTCGCATGTTGTACGACTATTTCAAGCAGTTGTTTGCCCAGGTCACCAATCCGCCGATTGACTCGATCCGCGAAGAAGTGGTCATGAGTCTTGAGACGTACATCGGCCCTGAGAGCAACCTGATCAATCCCACCGCTCAGCATGCCAATCGACTGCGATTGCCTCATCCTATTTTGACCAATGAAGAATTGGCAGCCATCCGACACATGGACGGCACATTCAACGGCCGAACCTGGCAAACCCGTTCCATCGACATCACTTGGGACAAAGCTCAAGGCCCACAAGGCTTGGCTCTGGCGCTCGACCGCATCTGCGAAGAAGTCGACGATGCGTTAGCCAAAAAGCAGACCATGATCGTGCTGACCGACCGAGGGATCAACGCCAACCGCGTCCCGGTCAGTGCGTTGCTCGCTTGCAGCACCGTGCATCATCATTTGATTCGATCTGAAAATCGCACCCGCTTGGGACTCATCGTTGAAACAGGCGAAGCCCGCGAGGTGCATCACTTCTGTTTGCTCACGGGTTTTGGTGCTGATGCGATCAACCCATACCTTGCCTTTGAAACACTTTGGCAGGCGCAACGCAAAAACCAACTCAGTGAAAAATTCAGCGGCGACCCCGTCAAAGCAGACGAAACCATCGTACGCTCCTACCGCAAGGGTGTCGCCAAGGGCATGCTCAAGGTCATGGCCAAGATGGGGATCTCCACGCTTCAATCCTACAAGGGTGCTCAAATTTTTGAAGCGGTCGGCCTCAACGATCAAGTCATCGACCGAAGCTTCGTCGGCACCGCCAGTCGGGTGCAAGGTGTGGGCTTTGACGTGCTTGGCGAAGAATTGATCCGACGCCACCACATCGGCTATCCCGCCCGTGGCGAAGACCTGGCCATGCCGATCCTTCCCAACGACGGCCAGATGCACTGGCGTGCCAACGGCGAAAAACACATGGTCAATCCTTCAACGATTGCCGCCATTCAAAACGCCTCACGTAACAACAGTATCGAAGAATATGAAAAATTCGCACACCTCTGCAATGAAGACGCTCGTGCACAATGCACGTTCCGTGGCTTGTTGGACTTCAATAAACCTGATCAATCGATTGCCATTGAAGAAGTCGAATCGGCACAGGAAATCGTCAAGCGTTTCCGCTCTGGCGCGATGAGCTATGGGTCCATCAGTGCCGAGTCCCACGAAGCGATGGCCATTGCGATGAACCGTCTAGGCGGCAAGTCCAATACCGGTGAAGGTGGCGAAGACCCAGACCGATTTACCCCTGACGCCAACGGCGACAGTCGACGATCTTCGATCAAACAGATTGCTTCGGGCCGCTTCGGCGTGACCAGTTGGTATCTAACCAATGCAGACGAACTTCAAATCAAAATCGCCCAAGGCGCCAAGCCCGGCGAAGGCGGCGAACTGCCTGGCCACAAGGTCAGTCAAACCATTGCAGACACCCGTCACTCCACCCCGGGGGTGGGTTTGATTAGTCCGCCCCCACATCATGATATTTATTCCATCGAAGATTTGGCGCAGTTGATTCATGACCTCAAAAACGCCAACCCCTCAGCAGGCATCAGCGTGAAGCTCGTCTCGGAAGTCGGCGTGGGAACCATTGCCGCCGGCGTTGCCAAGGCCAAGGCTGATCACATTTTGGTCAGTGGTCACAATGGCGGAACCGGTGCATCGCCGATCACATCGATTAAACATGCGGGCTTGCCTTGGGAACTGGGCATTGCTGAAACACACCAGACACTGGTCCTCAATGACCTGCGAAGCAGAGTTTCTCTGGAAACCGATGGCCAGCTTAAAACCGGCCGCGACATTGCCATTGCGGCTTGCCTCGGTGCTGAAGAATTTGGTTTTGCGACCATGCCACTGATCACCCTCGGCTGCATCATGATGCGCAAGTGCCACCTCAATACCTGCCCGGCGGGGATTGCGACGCAGGACCCTGAACTTCGCAAGAAATTTGCAGGCAAGCCTGAGCATGTCGTCAACTACCTGTTCATGGTGGCTGAAGACCTCCGCAAAATCATGGCTCAACTGGGCATCCGCAAAGTGGTGGACCTTGTCGGCCGCGTGGACCTTTTAAAAACCCGCGAGGCCATCAACCACTGGAAAGCCCAAGGACTGGACTTCTCCAACCTCCTCGCTCCCGCGGTCAAACCAGCCCACCGACAAAACGTCGGCGTCTACAAACTGTACGCACAAGACCATGGCATTGATGACGCGTTGGACCACACAATCATCGAATTGGCCAAGCCTGCTCTGCAAGCTGGGCAGCCTGTTCAAATCGAACTGGCTGTGGAAAATACCCACCGCGTGGTCGGAACCATGCTTAGCTATGAAGTCTCCAAAGCCCATGGCCAACAGGGATTGCCCGACGATACCATTCAGATCAAACTCAATGGCTCAGCGGGCCAATCACTGGGCGCGTGGCTCCAACGTGGCATCAGCATTGAACTTGAAGGCGATGCCAATGACTATGTTGGCAAGGGACTTTGTGGCGGACAGATTGCCATCTATCCTCCCAAAGACTCCACTTTCAGACCCCAAGAAAATATCCTGCTTGGCAACGTGGCTCTCTACGGAGCGACCAGTGGACGAGCCTTCTTCCGAGGCATTGCTGCTGAACGATTCTGCGTGCGGAACTCCGGCGCTCAAACCGTGGTGGAAGGTGTCGGCGATCATGGCTGTGAATACATGACCGGCGGCGTGGCGGTCATCTTGTCCACCACCGGCCGAAACTTTGCCGCTGGCATGTCAGGCGGTATCGCCTATGTCCTCGACCGCGACAAACAATTCATCACACGCTGCAATCTTGAAACCGTTGAGCTGGAGAAAGTCACCGAACCTCAAGATGTCGCCCAGCTCAAAGAACTCATCGAAGCACATCGCAAATACACCGACTCAGCTTTGGCGGATGAAATTTTAAATAAATGGAGTGACCTCCTTCCTCGATTCGTGAAGGTCATGCCCACCGATTACAAACGCGTCCTCAATGAACGCAAAGAACAAGAAGCAACAGAAGCTCAACTCGCATAAACATGCTTAAAGAACAGGAGAACTGGACATGGGTAAGCCCACCGGTTTTATCGAATACACACGCGACAAGAATCCTTATGCGGACCCTTCGCAACGGGTTCAGCATTTTGAGGAATTTACGTTGCCTTTGAAGGTTCTGGATCGTCAGACCCAAGGCGCTCGCTGTATGAATTGTGGCATCCCGTTTTGCCAATCCGAGCCGGGCTGCCCCGTGGACAACCTGATCCCTGAATGGAACAACCTTGTTTATGAAGGTCGTTTCCAAGATGCGATTGATCGGTTGCACCTGACGAACAACTTTCCTGAATTCACCGGACGGGTTTGCCCGGCCCCTTGTGAAGGTGCGTGTGTGCTGGGCATTCATGAACCGCCGGTGACCATCAAAGACAACGAGCGATTTATTATCGATCAAGCCTTTGAAGAAGGCTGGGTCACCCCCAACACCCCGTCAAGTCGGACCGGGAAAACCGTGGCCATCATCGGCTCCGGACCTGCTGGATTGGCCGCTGCCGACCAGCTCAATCAAGTGGGCCATCAGGTAACCGTCTTTGAACGCCACGACCGCGTCGGCGGGTTGCTCATGTATGGCATCCCCAACATGAAGCTCCAAAAGAAAGTCGTCGAACGTCGCGTGCAATTGCTCCGTGACGCAGGCGTGGTCTTTGTGACCAATGCGTTTGTCGCTCCACCAGCCGATGCCATCCTCCCCCCGGAAGTGAAGACTGTTAACCCCAAAACACTGATCGAAGAATATCATGCGGTCTTGCTGGCGATTGGTGCAACCAAGCCTCGCGATTTGCCGATTCCGGGTCGCTCGCTCAAGGGCGTTCACTTTGCCATGGAGTTTCTCCATAGCAACACGAAAGCACTGGCGGACTCGGGATTTGCTCAACAATTCACGCCACCGATCAATGCCCATGGCAAAAATGTCATCGTCATTGGTGGCGGCGACACAGGCAATGATTGCTTGGGAACCTCCCTCCGTCATGGCTGTCAGAGCTTGGTCAATTTTGAATTGCTCGATCAGCCACCTGCTGACCGTGCTGCGAACAACCCTTGGCCTACGTGGCCTCGCATCTTCCGAACTGACTATGGCCACGAAGAAGCCAATGCCCGGTTCGGCAACGATCCACGCCAATACGCAATCCTCTCCAAAGAATTTATTGATGACGGCCAAGGCAACCTCGCAGGCATTCGTACCGTACGCATCGACTGGTCCAAGCCCGGTAAAAAAACGCCTTTTAGTGAAGTCCCCGGAACCGAAGAAGTTTTCAAAGCAGACTTGGTTTTCCTGGCGATGGGCTTCTTAGGTCCCCAACAACAGATCATCGATCAACTGGCGTTGCACACCGACCCACGCAGCAATGTCCAAGCAGACTATGGTCAATTCAGCACCAACGTGAACGGCGTTTTTGCGGCAGGTGATTGCCGTCGTGGACAATCATTGATCGTCTGGGCCATTGCTGAAGGACGTGGCGCAGCCCATGCCATCGATGCTTACCTCATGGGCGAGTCCACCTTGCCTGTCCCGGGGATGCCCGCGGTGCAGATGGCGGGCGCTTCCTGAGAAGCGTATAGAAGAATCGCTACAAAAAAAGTCCGCGTAAAAAATATCAAAGCAAGTCGTTTGCTTTCATAAATGACCTTGCAACGATCACAATGCCGAGCCCTGAAGTCTTCTGAAGGGCCGGATTCTGCGTTTGCGTTTTTTTTGTGGCGATGCTTCAAACACTCAAATCTTCTGAATCACCGCGCCGGCCACCGATCCGCCAAAGCCCGCTGCAAATACAGCATGTCCACCATGGCCTTCAAATGGATTCTGTTCCAAGCAATCTTCCACAGGATCACGCAGCCAAGGCATCGGAGGGCAACGACGGGTATGAGCGCACAAACACGCAATGACCAGCGAAACCAAGCCCGCTGACCCCAGCGTGTGACCCAATGCACCCTTGCACGCATACACCGCAGCTGCCTTGGCAAACCGACGATGAATCCCCATCTCCACAGCATCCTGCTCCACCGTCCCCGGTGCATGGGGGTGTAACATCGCAATCGTTCGCTGACCCATCAATCGCTCTGCAATATAAGCGAGCGCAGGCATCTGCGGTGCTGCACGAACCAAGTCATACCCCTCACACGCAACGGCCGTATCAACCAAAACCAACGCCCCCCCGGAACCCCCGGAAGCTTTCCCTTGGGCTGGCCTGAAGTTTCCGGAATCTTCTCCTGTTTTCCCAATTCCCCCGCCCCCGGTTTGCTTCACAAGTTCATCACCATCCACCGATTCAAGCAAAATTGCAGCCCCAGCCTGTGCCAACGTAAAACCGTCCCGCGATTGATCCAACGGCCGAGCCATCGTTGGAGATAAAACACCCAGCCGTTGATAGCCACCAATGAATAATGGCAACAACGCGCCCTCGGATGTAATCACGAGCATCCGCTTGGCCTGACCGGATAAAAGCTGCATACGAGCCTGGTGCAAGGCATACAAACTCGACGCGCAAGCAGCCACCGTGCATGTCGTCGATCCCAACCCCAACCGACGCAAAAGTGTATTGGCCATGTAGCCATGCGGCCCCATCGCCACCGCCAAAGAATCATCATGCAGGTTGTTAATCGCCCCTTTGCTCGCACCGATGATGCAAGGCAAACCCTCAGGGGAAATTTCAGCCATCGTGCAAGCCTCACGCACCGCCCATTCAGCCAGTTCGACGGCAGGGTCGGCGCTGCCTTGGGCCAGACCAATATGTCCCAAGACTCGTGCGCGTTCCATCGGATGGATATCCCCAGGCAATTCCAAGCCTCGATCCGCCAACGTCTGCCCCGCGAGCAATGAGCGAAATGTGCCCCACGCGCTGTGGCCGATGGGACTCACCAGCCCGAAACCGCGAATAATGATGTGCTGTTGTTTGAACATAATCCCAATTCTAAAAACATGCGTGCTGAGGGTCATTGGCGGAAACGGAACGAACAACGTTTTACAAAAGTCTCAACACTCAATAAAAAGACCTCATGCGAAATCATATCATTGAGGGTGATTATAATCAGCTAGGCGCAAATTGCGTGCGTCTGGGTTATAATGTTTCTCCCCACACCATCCCCGCACCCGAGGGATTATTGACCGCACCCCCGGAACCCCCGGCCCCCCGGAACCCCCGGCTTGCTGGGCTTTCATTAAGGCAGTTTTGTATGGTTTTGAATGTAAAATACACCATGGGCGTTTTATTTCTCAGCAGCGTTTTTGTGTTGCCTTGCTTGGGACAGATTGATGCGGTGAGTCGCGCTCGTCATGACCTGAAGCTGGGGTTTACCGTGCCGGGCCGGGTGTTGAATCGTTTCGTCCATCCGGGCGACCGCGTCAAAACGGGCGAACGCTTGATCGAACTCGAAGACAAAGAAGGTCTTGCCCAGATTGAAATTTGGCAATTTCGGTCTCAAAGCACCGTGGCCATTGAACAAGCTCAGGCCAGTTTGGAACTGGCCCGAACCGAAGAAAAACGCACCCGTGAACTCGTCGCCAAGCACGCGGCCGTTCCCTTTGAACTCAAGCGAGCGGAGCTGACCACCAAGGTTCAGGAATTGGCCTTGATCAAAGCACAGATGGAGCAAGTTGAAGCCAAGCTTCAATTGGAAATCACCCGCGCCCGCCATGACAGTTATACCCTCTTGGCACCGATGGGCGGCCGCATTGAATTGATCCTCGTGGACAAAGGTGAAGTCGTCGAAAATCTCAAACCCGTGGTGCAACTCGTCGTGACCGATCCTTTGAGAGTCGATGCCCGCGTCCCGCTGGAACAAACCAAAACCTTAAAAGTCGGCAATCAAGCATGGGTCCAATCCGGACAAACCAAACAAATTGTCGTTGGCAAAATCATCCACATGGCAGAAGTTGCCGACTCCGCCAGTGATACCCTGCTCGTTCGGGTGGAATATCCCAACCCGCAATTACACACCGCAGGCGAACAGGTCATCGTTTACCTGACAGAACCCAAAGGCGTCACCAGCGAATGACACAAACACCTGCCACATCACAACCGGTCAACAGCTGGGGCCAACTGATCCATCAGGTCAACTTGTCGCCTGACTTGCTCACCTTTCACCGAGCGATTTTGGACTTGCAATGCAAAGTCGTCGGCGGCGAATATGGCGCACTGTGGACCATGGGACCCGACAACAAACCCATTATCAAAGCAGCTTGGCCAGCCCCGCTGGAAAACAGTGAAGCAGCCTCGACCGTGCGCGAGCTTTTGGAAAAAAGTGTCCAGGGAGGCTTTGAACGCAAAGTCAGCCATGTCCTCAAAGTTGCCCCTGAAGGGTCAAACGATACGCCAGGCATCGGCGCTCATGTGTTCGTGACCGTGCTACGATCTGGCGAAGAAATCGCAGCCGTCACCACCGTCGTCGCAGACTGTCAAGACCCCAACCTGTTACAAAGCACATTGCCGATGCGGGAACTTGCTGGCGGACTGTACGAAAACTTTATGCTTCGTCAGCAGATCATCCAGACCGCCACCGAAGCGGATCAGGTCCGTAGTGCCATGGCCTTGTTGGCGACCTCCCAAGAAGCCGAGGGCTTTAAAGGCGCTGCTTTGAATCTGGTCAATGAACTGGCGAGACAACTCAAGTGCGCCCGCGTGACACTGGGCTGGATCAAAGGGCGTGGCATCACCCTTCGGGCCATGAGCGATACCGAGGAACTCAAACGTCACAGTGAACATGCCCGCTTGTTGGAACTGGCCATGGGGGAATGTCTGGATCAAGAGCAACCGATCATTTACCCCTTTCCTGTGGGAGCTGAACCCCTGCTCACCGAAGCTGTCACCTACGCCCATCGAAAACTCGCCGGGCCTGACAGTGGCATCTACATTGTTTCGATTCCATTGCGTTTGCGTGATGAATGGCTAGGCGTGTTAACCCTGGAACGTGAAACGCCGATTGATGGCCTATTGGTCACGCAACTGCAATTGCTCGCCGATGTGATTGCCCCTCAACTGGCAGACCGCTATGAAACCGACCGCTGGCTCACGGGCCATGCGTGGAACAGCGTCAAGTGGGCTGCTTCTTATTTGGTCGGTCCCAAGCATGTGGTTTGGAAGATGGTTGCGGTGTTGGTTTTTCTTTGCCTCATGTTCGTGGCGTTGGGAAAAATGCCTTTTAAGATTTCTTCGGAATTCACCTTTGAAGCCCAGTCCAAGCGGATTGTCCCGGCCCCGTATGAAGGAGATTTAGCCAAAGTTCATGTACGACCTGGCGCAGCCGTCGAAGCGGGCCAAGTTTTAGCACAACTCAATGCCACGGAACTCAAATTACAATTGGCCGAATCCGCCAGCCAACTGCGCGTTTCTTTACTTCAACGCCAGCAAGCCCGAGCGGAAAATGAAATCGCCACCGCTCAGCAGGCTGCCGCCACCATCAAACAGATTCACGCCCGCATTGCCTTGCTTGAATACCAAATTGAAAAGTCCGTCATTCGTTCGCCCATTGATGGCGTGGTCCTTGTCGGCGATTGGTACGACAAAGTCGGCGGCGTTGTGGAAAAGGGCAAGCCCATGTTCGAGGTCGCTCCACTTGAAGACCTCATTCCTGTTTTGCGTGTGAGCGAAGAAGACATTGATGAGCTTCAAAAATACATTAGAACCAATGGTGCGTTTCCAACAGGCAAGCTCACCACGCGAAGTCAGCCTGATCAGGATTTTGAATTTTTCGTCCGTCGCATTGTTCCACTGGCAACTTCGGTCAACAATGCCAATGTGTTTGAAGTCCGTAGCCGTCTGGCGGTGGGCGATTGGTCTGCGAACAAGGAATACCAGGCCAATCAAACGGTCGTCCATGATGGGATTCTTTATCGAGCCGCCCGCGACAGTCAAGCAGTCTCTCCCCAAACCGATGACCAAATTTGGGTTCGAGCCAATTGGCTTCGCCCGGGCATGGAAGGCCTCGCACGTGTAGACATGGGCAAACGCCCCATCTGGTGGGTCGCCACCCATCGCATCACCGACACCCTTCACTTATGGACATGGTGGTAAAAAAGCAGAATGTTTTTTTAAGCTATCAGCTATCAGTAAGAGTAAGAATTCAGAAGGAATCACCAGATGAAGTTTGAAGAAATGGATATTTGGAAAAGATCTGCCTGGCTTTCAGCGGAGTTGTATAAACATTTTTCCCAGACCAAGGACTATGGCTTTCGTGACCAAATTACGCGTTCAGGCTTATCGATTCCCAGCAATATTACAGAAGGCTCTGAAAGAGGTTCCGACAAAGATTTTGCTCGATTTCTCCAATACGCAAAAGGTTCCTGTGGAGAACTAAGAACGCAGGGTTATATCGGAATGGACCTCAACTATTATCCCACAAGAAACTGGAAAACATTGGATACAGGAAACACAAGAATTATCCGCCATGCTCGCTAGCTTTATTAACACAATCCGAAACCAAACAGAATCGTAAAAAACAAACCATCAGCCCTCCGAATTCGATTCTCTTTTCTTACTGAAAGCTGATAGCTAAGAGCTAATAGCTAAAAAAAATGGAACGACCTACTTTTAGTCCAAATTGGAGCCGCGTCAGTCGATTGACCCCGACGTTGCGGCCGCACGTTCAGATGACCCGGCAACTGTTCCGTGGTGAGCCGTGGTACGTCGTGCATGACCCGATCAGTAACAACTTCTTTCGACTCAACCCCGTGGCTCACCATTTCATAGGCCTCCTCGACGGCAAGCGAACCGTCGATGAGGCCTGGACGCTGACCATGGACCGCTATGCCGATGCAGCGCCAACCCAAAATGAATCTGTCCATCTGCTAGGCCAACTCAATCAGTCCAACTTGCTACGCGTGGACTTGCCCGTCGATGCCCAGCCATTGCTCGAACGCGCCCGACGACGAAAAATGGGCCGTTGGACCGGGCAGGCCATGAGTATTTTGTTTATCAAAATCCCCCTGTTCAATCCGAATCAAATGCTCGATTGGCTGACCCCTCTGGCGAAACCACTTCTAAACAAAGTGGGGTTGATCCTTTGGGCCATCTGGCTGATCTACTGCGGCCTCCAGTTTGGACCGCACCTAGGAGCCTTTATCCACAATGCTGAAAGTGTGCTATCGCCTACAAACTGGGGTTGGATGATTCTGCTGTTCATCGTCACCAAAGCGATCCACGAACTGGGCCATGGCCTCGTCTGTAAACACCTCGGCGGCGCGGTCCCCGAAGTCGGCATCATGATGTTGATTATGATGCCCGCGCCCTACGTCGATGCCACCAGCTCCTGGAGCTTCTCCAGTCGCTGGCAACGATTTCTTGTCAGTGCTGCGGGCATGATGTTTGAACTGGCCATTGCCGGGGGCGCTGCGCTGGTCTGGCTGTATGAAACCCAACACAATCCCGGATCACTGACCCAGCAATTGGCCTACAACATCGTCTTTTTGGCCTCGATCACAACCATTCTGTTTAACGCCAATCCGCTGCTGCGATTCGATGGCTATTACATGCTGGCGGACTTCCTGGAAGTCCCCAACATGTATGACCGGGCAACCAAACACATCCAATGGATCATCCAACGCTACGCCTATGGCCTTGAAAATGCCATGCCCGTGAGTACCTCTCAAAGTGAACAATGGATCTTGCTTGGCTACGGCATTACCAGCCAAGTCTACCGCCTCTTTGTCCTCACCGGCATCATCCTGTTCATCTCAGGTCAACTGCTCACCCTCGGCCTGCTGCTGGCAGCGTGGTCCTTTATTGCCTGGGCATTGGTCCCGCTGGGCAAACTGATTCGCTGGCTGTTCACCAGCCCATTCCTCATAGAACACCGCATCCGTGCTGTGGGTGTCACGGTTGTTACATTGGCAATTTTCCTGGGGGTCGTCGGCTTGCTTCCTGTTGACGAACACAAACGCACCGAAGGCGTGGTTCAAAGCGCCGTCCGCATGGATATTGCTGTGCAAACCGATGGCTTTGTTTCGGAGGTGCTTGTGAGCCCAGGTGAAAAAATCACCCAAGGTCAAATCATGATCCGCGCTGAAAACCCTTCACTGCGATCACGCCAAGCAGAACTCAAAGCAGAACTCGTTCGCCTAACCATCGAACAACGTAAATCACTGGTCGAAGATCCCGTCGCCACACGCATCACCAAAGCACAAGCACAAGCCATCCATGAAGAACTCAATGATCTGGAACATCGCATTGACAGCTTGATCCTGCGATCGCCACAAACAGGCATCCTCATCGGCCAAGCACTCAACGAACTTCAAGGCCAATATCTCACGCGAGGCCAAGTCATCGCACGTGTGGTGGACCTCAAACAATTGCGAATCACAGCCTTGGTGAGTCAATCCCAAAGCGCTGCTGCTTTTTTCAAAAACATCCGCCAGGTGGAATGCCGCCTCGCAGGTAATTTGCCTGTGACGTTTGAGAGTGAATTGCTCAAGGCTTTTGATTCAGGACGCAATTATTTGCCTCATCCGGCCCTTGGACAACATGGTGGCGGACAGATTGCCATGGATGCACAAGATTCACAGGGTCGTCGCACGTTGCGGCCGCAATTTGAAATGTGGCTCAAACTGCCTGAACAAACGGCCACCAGTCGAGCTTTGCTCGGGCAACGGGTCTACATTCGCTTTACACTGCCCAAACGCCCCCTGCTTTGGCAATGGATCACCAAAGCCAAACAAGTCATTCAAGATCGATTACAGTTGTAATACCCCCCCGAAAGCTATCCCTTGGGGGGTTCTCTGTCTCTCTGGGAGTCATCAATAGAAGCCGCCGGGAAGTTGCTTTAAAAGAATTCGATTCTTGGGTCCCCCGGATAGACCTTCGAATTCGGCTTTGTCAAAGCCGCAAGCTTACAGCTTGCGCGTCTGCGATACCCATCGGCTATGAGAATTCCCGCGATAAAAGTCGTTTGAACGCGATACTAAAAAAAGCAAGCCGCCACGTTCACAAACTATCAATCATCGCATGATCAATGAGGGTCATCGTGATCGTCGTGGCCGTCGTCTTCAGCCGCTTCATCGCCCTTGAGTTTCAAGGTGGGCGCACCGATGATGACGGCGGCCCCGAATAAAAAGGCCGAGCCAGTCAAAACGCCACACAACCAAGGCGCACCAGAGACCGCACCCTCCGCAAGGGCTTGGGCGGCAGGGGCGGCGGGGGCACTGCTGTGGGCATCGCCATGCGATTCGCCATGGCCTTCTGCGGGGTGATGCGCGGGGGCTGTGGACTCATGGTGATCGGTTTGTTCAGCAGACAAAGACCCAACGTACCAGCCCATGCACAGAGCCAATGCCGTAAATAGAACGCGTTTTTTCAAGTGTAAACTCCTGACTGTGTTTTGCGTATTTTAGCGTCGTCGTCGACGACGTGGGCGACTTTTCTGATATTTTTGACCAGAAGACGCCGTTTTTTCTGTTGATTCATGACTGGCCTGAGCTGCTCGGGCTCGACGTTGCTTGCGGGTCAGCAGGGCATCATCATCGTGACCGCCGATATGTTCAGCAGCCTGAAGGTTCGCTCGCTGTTCACTGGTCCCACTGGTTGCTGCCAGATGAGCCATGTCCGCGGCATCTTCGTGCTTGGCATCACCTTGGCCATAAACACTGCGGTGTTCAACTTCGGCCGTGAGGCGGGCACGGAAGATCAAGTCTGTCACACGGTTACGAACAACTTGTTGCATTTGTGCAAACTGGTTAGCGCCTTCACGTTTGTATTCAAGGCGTGGGTCTTTTTCTGCATAGCCACGCAACCCCACCGCGTCCTTGAGTTGATCCATGGCATACAGATGATCCTTCCAGGCCATGTCCAGAATCTGAAGCAAGACAAACCGTTCTAACTCGGTGAGTTCGGTTCGCAAAACAGCTTTGCCTTGCTCAATCAAAACATCACGCGGATCTTGATCGCCAGCCAAATGCTTGGGATCAAGTGTCTGGCCAAAACGTTTTTCAAACCAAGTGGCCGGGTCAACCCCCTCAGCCATACCTTGATCCACAGCCTGTTCAAGGGCGTTGCCATGAATCCATTTTTCACCTTCGGCAATCAGTGTTTTATGAATATCCTGAATGGGCGTTTGGAAAATTTCTTCAGGCTTCAATTCCAAATCAAACCGATTCTTCGCCCAACGGCAAAGATGTTCTGCGGCCCATGGACCATCCTGCTGCGCAGCAGTATGGGTCATTTCCAAAATGAAGTCTACTGGATAATCCACTTCCCGCTGCTCGTACGCTTTTTGCGCCTCTGCAAAAATTTGTTCGGACATCTTATTCGGATTATCGACGTCAATTTCCTGAGGATCAAGCGTGATGCTGAACTTCGTTTGCGCCCAATCAGCAAGCTGCTTGGGAGCGTACAACGGGTCGAGGAATTTTGAGACGCCCGCCAAGTTTCGCTTGCCCACCTGCTTGATAGCAATCTCGGTCAAACGAAGTTTTACTTCCTCAATATTCATCTGGCGAAGTTGGTTTTGCTTAAGGTCCACCTGGAAACGACTCATCGCCCAGCTACTCAAACCCCGCAAGTCCCACTGATCCGGAGACAAATCATTGCTCATGTATTCGCCAAGGGTCACGTCAATAATCTGTGCTGCCTCAGCAGAAGCTTCCTTGCGAAGCACTGCTTGTAAATCGACTAGGTCATCGGTGTGCAATTTGGACGGGTCCACACTGATGTCCAGCGTCTGACGACACCACTCGGCAATCTGTGTGCGAACGTAATCCTTGTGTAAATATTCGTTCACTGCATCGTCAATGGCATCGTAGATATAGTCGAAAATCATCTGGTCGATGGCATACCCTTCGAGAACTTCCTGGCGGATGCCATAGAAAGCATTTCGCTGATGTTCCATGACTTCGTCATATTCCAGAAGGTTCTTACGAATTTCGTAGTTGCGTTCTTCGACCTTGCGTTGGGCGCGTTCGACACTTTTGGTGAGCCAACGATGCTCAATGGCATCGCCCTCTTTCATTCCCAGTTTGGACAGTGCCGCCAAGGTGGTCTTGCCTGCAAACAGGGACATGAGGTTATCTTCAAGGCTGATGAAAAAGCGGGAAGAACCTTGATTGCCCTGACGGCCGGCACGTCCACGAAGCTGATTATCGATGCGCCGAGATTCATGCCGCTCGGTCCCGATGATATGCAAGCCACCCATGGCCTCGGTATCGGGATAAACTTCCAACCGATGCAACTGGAACTGAGGCAGACAATCCAACACCGCCATCAACTCATCATCACTCATGCCCGGCAAATTGTCCGTGTCATGCCAAGTCGGCGAAGTGAAATATTTGTAAAGCAACACTTTCTGCCACCAAGTAATTTTATGCCACTGCACACGCCAGCCATATTCGCCGACCCAGTATTCGAGCATCTTGCGGCGGACCTGTTTATCAGACAGGTTCTTCATTTCATCATTGCTTAATCCCACATCACGCTGGGCAAGCCTACGATAGACCAACGCAACAATCTGATCGTCGGTCATGCTCACATCTGCATCGGGCGTTAACAAATCTCGCTGTTGCCAATGTCGAATCAAATTTTCACGTGGAATCGGTCGCAAACGAATATCCGTACCACGACCAGCCATGTTGGTAGCGATCATGACAGCCCCCAAAGCACCGGCACTTTCAACGATCAATGCTTCGCGTTCATGCTGCTTGGCGTTGAGAACTTCATGCTTAATGCCATCTCGACGGGTGAGCATTTGCGACAGACGTTCAGAAGATTCCACACTGGTGGTTCCGACCAAGACCGGACGGCCGATGTCTTGCTGAAGCTTGATATCATCGAGAATAGCGGTCCATTTGTCTTTGCCTGACAGATAAATAATGTCTTCTTGGTCGTGACGAATCACGGGCTTGTTGGTGGGAATACAAACAACGTCCATGCGGTAAACTTCGTTGAATTCGGTGGCCTCGGTAATGGCAGTACCCGTCATCCCGGCGAGTCGTTTGTAGAGCTTGAAGAAGTTCTGAATGGTGACGGTTGCAAGCGTCTGGGTTTCTTCTTTGATTTTGACACGTTCTTTGGTTTCGACCGCTTGGTGCAAGCCATCGGACCACTGACGGCCGATCATCAGACGGCCGGTGAATTCATCGACGATGACGACATCGCCATCTTGCACGACGTAATCTTTATCACGCTGATAAATCACATGGGCACGCAGCGCATTTTCCAATAAATGTGGCACGTCCATGTTGTTGCCAACATAGAAGGAACCGATGCCTGCAACTTTCTGGGCTTCAGCCACACCTTCATGGGTAAGGTGGGAAGCTTTTTTCTCCATCTCGACTTCATAGTATTGAATGTGTTGATCTCGAATGGCTTCAAGCTCAGGAATGGTTGCTTCGACTTTCGCCATTTCTTCGCGCATGCGTTCACTGGCAGCCTTGTCGCGGGAGTTGCGGATTTCGCCTTCGAGTCCTTTGCTGAGCATGATGGCTTTTTGCACTTTGTCCTCAGCAGCGGTCCACGGTTTTTGCTTTTGCATGAGGTGTCGCGCCACGCCGTCGGCCATGCCGTAACGGGGAGCATCGTCGTGGGCGGGACCTGAGATAATCAGAGGGGTTCTGGCTTCGTCGATAAGGATGGAATCGACTTCATCGACGATCACAAAGTCACGGGTTTTTTGGACTTGTTCCGCAGCCGAGAGTTTCATGTTATCTCGGAGGTAGTCAAAGCCGAATTCACTGTTTGTGCCGTAAACAACGTCACAACTGTAGGCTTCGACTTTCTTTTCAGGCGGCTGCATGTGAAACGGATGAATCGCGCCCACGGTCAAACCCAGCCAATAGTAAAACGGGAAGACCCAATCGCGGTCACGCTGCACGAGATAGTCGTTGACGGTCACGACATGTCCACGCATGCGTTCGAGGCAGCTCAGATAGCACGCCAAAGGGGCGACAATGGTTTTACCTTCACCGGTTTTCATCTCGGCGATATTGCCTTCGGCCAGGACCATGCCGCCTAGCAACTGTACGCCGAAGGGGCGAGCACGAAACGGCGGACGACTTTCGGGGTGTAGTTCCCGAATCGTGTTGTATATCTCCACGGGGATTTCGACCTGCATCCAACCGGGGACAAGTTCGCTGTGGCCGGGGACTTCCAATGGCTCGGTCTGGGCCATTTGTGAAGCAACCCGGTCGTAGACTTCTTTCATCGCAGGTTGCAAAACAGAGGTGTCAAATGCCAGATCAGGATTGAAAATCGCACGAATTCCCACCGAGCGATCCATCACCTCACGAGCGACAGCCATGGCTTGGGGGATCAAGCTGGTGAGCTTTTCACCTTGCTCAATTTGAATGCGGAACGCTTCGGTTTTCGCCAAAAGCTCTGCATCCGTAAGTGGACGCACATCAGGTTCTAAAGATTCAATGTCCGCAACGCGGCGGTCATAAGCTTTAATCAAACGATCATTACGCGTACCAAAGACCTTGGTCAGCGATTTGCTAACGAGAGAAACAACCATAACAACGGCTTTCTATTAAAATTTTAGAATTGAAGCAAGAAAAATAAGTACGCCCCGGTTTAAAGGCCTTGATGAAGGCCTTGATGAAGGCCTTGATGAAGGCCTTGGGCCTGTTACGCCGCCACAGGAGGTGGCAGGTCATGCTTCCAAGAAAAAGCCATCTGGCTATCAACCGTCACACAAGTGGCATCCCACAGGACACAGACCCAGTGGGTGGGCATTGGCCGATTGGCAGGTAGATTCCAAATCGCAGGTGAAACGGTCACGCGTTGATATTCGCCGCCCAACGCTCGCACCACGCCGACGAGCCACTGACGGGCTGCATGGCGATCTGTGCAAGAAGTCATCTCTCCCACCACGCGAGCTTGCCCCGCAGAAGTGTAGCCCACACTTGCAGCCATGGACATGGCCAAGAGCAGGACGGGTGAAATGAGAACCGTTCGTTTCATATAAGAATGATTATCGGTAGATCAAGGCAAATGGGCAAGTCGAAAGTCTCATTTAAATGAAACACGTCTTAATCCAACAACATAAAATCAATAAAACGATCTATCTATTTAAACCAAAACCCAACCGAATATACCCGAGAAAATACACCCAAAAGCCAATTAAGTTCTGGGCTTAATCATGTCGATAGCGTATAATACGGAGGCCTATTAAATCATGTCTAAGAGTTACACCATTTTGCTTGCTGACGACGATCCGGAAATTCTGGCTTTGTTCGAGTACATCCTTGCACCCTTAACCCAAGTCCGTTTAGAAACGGTCACTGATGGCTCTGAGGCAATCACACGTTGCAAGGAAGTACAGCCGGACTTAATTTTGCTGGACCATGAGATGCCTGGCCTTGATGGGTTTTCGGCATGTCAGGTCATCCGCCGCATGTACCCTAATCCAAATTGTGAAATCTGGTTTGTCACCGGCCGTGCCATGGAATCTGATTTACCGATGGCTCAGGAAGCGGGCGCAACCTGCATTATTCCCAAGCCTTTTGATCCCAATAAAATGCGAAACCGCATTGCTCAAGCACTGGGCATTGAATTACCCTCATAATTTCCACGCGACCGCCTTCTTTTCAAATCCCATGCCACGTTCAGCCTACGAAAGCTTCACGCAGCCTACCGAAAGACCTTGTCCCCCATGTGGCATTGCTGATCATCGGATAAAAAGAAATCGCATCCCCCTCTACGCAGTGACCAGACGTTACAATGGGACGCATCAATCAAGACCCCAACCAATTCGTTTCTCCCCTTGATGGGCGTACACTGCTGCACACGGCCAGTGATGCCATTGCCCATGGCCTGCGAACCGGGCAACCGATGACCTTGGATTTGGCCCCGTTTACCCCCTCCCTTCAACAGCCGGGGGCATGCTTTGTCACACTGAAAATCCACGGTCAATTGCGTGGCTGCATCGGGTCACTCCAAGCACACCAACCCTTGATCATGGATGTCGCGAAGAATGCTTTTAGCGCAGCCTTTTGCGACCCGCGATTCCCCCCCGTCTCCATCGGCGAGCAAGCCCTGCTTCAAGTGCATCTCTCGGTGCTCTCTGCTGCTTTGCCCCTCAAGTTTGAAAGTGAAGCAGACCTCTTAAACCAAATTCGCCCTGGCGTTGATGGCCTGATCCTCTGCGAAGGGTCCCATCGCGGAACCTTCCTGCCCAGCGTATGGGAACAGTTGCCTGACAAACAACAATTCTGGGAACGACTCAAACAAAAGGCAGGCCTCGGACCGACCCATTGGTCCGAGACGCTCACGGTCAGCCGTTACACAACCCAGAGTATTCACTAATAAACGAGAACAGGTAATCCATGCGCATTTTGGGAATTGATCCTGGCTTACGCCTCACCGGCTATGGAGCAGTCGACCTGAAAATCGGCTCCATCGAACCCACGCTCGTCGAAGCGGGCGTGATCAAACTCAACAGCAAGAATTCGCTCGAGGATCGTCTCCTGCAATTGCATAAAGAACTGCTGGCTCTGATTGAACAACTTAAACCCAACGCGATGGCTGTCGAAAATCTCTATGCTCACTACAAACACCCCCGCACCGCGATTTTGATGGGCCATGCACGTGGCGTGATCCTGTTGTGTGCCAAGCAACATGATTTATCCATCGCACACTTGCCCGCCACCGAGGTCAAAAAATCGATCACGGGGTACGGCCACGCCTCCAAAGAACAAATCCAACATGCCATTCAAAGCCAATTACACCTCGCCCAACTCCCCGAACCACCGGACGTGGCGGACGCTTTGGCGATTGCATTGACCCATGGCAGACGCATCGCTATCGATCAACTGTAAAAATTCGCTACAATATGTGTTGCGTTTTTTGTTTTCGCATTGCATCGAACCGCACACTTGGGCGGCCTGGCAATGACCCATCACAAAAAACCTGCGTTTAAAATGCGATTGGTAGAAGTACCTTTCTCAGTGGTAAAAGACCGATCCATGGCCTTTTTCCAAAAATAACCACCCAAAGGATTTGAATCATGGCAAAAAAAACCATCGGCGACATCACCGTCACAAACAAAAATGTACTCATGCGTGTGGACTTCAACGTCCCACTGGACAACACAGGCAATATCACCGATGACCGACGCATCCGCATGGCACTACCCACCATCCAAAGCGTGCTCGACCGTGGCGGTGCGTGTATCTTGATGAGCCACATGGGTCGCCCCAAGGGCACAGGTTATGAAGCAGCCTTGAGCCTCAAGGCTGTCGGCGAACGACTGGCAAAACTACTGGAGACCCCGGTCACCTTGGCAAATGAAAATGCGGCTGAAAAAGTCGCAGCCTTACAGCCCAAAGGTGTCATCCTTCTCGAAAACCTGCGTTTTGACAAGGCAGAGAAAAAAGGCGATCAAGCCTTTGCCGCCAAACTCGCTGCACTGGGAGATATCTACTGCAACAACGCATTTGGAACGTGCCATCGTGAACATGCGTCGATGTTCGGCGTGCCTCAGATTATGAAACAAGCAGGCAAACCGGTCGTCGTCGGATTCCTTGTTGAAAAAGAAATCCGGTACCTCACCGATACCGTCGGCAATCCCAAACGACCTTTCATTGCCATCCTCGGCGGCGCCAAAGTCAGCGACAAAATCAACGTCATCGAAAATCTCTTAACCCTCTGTGACAAAGTCCTCATCGGCGGCGCGATGGCGTATACCTTCTGCCTTGCCCAAGGGGGACAAGTCGGCAAATCACTCGTCGAACTGGACAAAGTCGAACTTGCAAAAAAACTCCTCGCCAAAGGCGGCGATAAACTAATCCTGCCCGTCGATTCACATTGCAGCAATACCTTCAGTGCTGATGGTGAAAAAATAATCGTGGAGTCAAACGATATCCCCCAAGGCTTCCAAGGACTGGACATTGGACCCCAGGCCGCTGAGCAATACGCCAACCTCGTCAAGGATGCCAAGACAATTGTCTGGAATGGCCCGATGGGTGTGTTTGAAATGCCTCCGTTTGATGCAGGGACCAAACAGGTCGCCCAGGCCATTGCTGACAGCGATGCCGTGAGCATCATCGGCGGCGGTGATAGTGCAGCAGCCATTGAACAACTGGGCTTTGCCGACCAAGTGAGCCATGTCTCCACCGGCGGCGGTGCGAGCTTAGAAATGCTCGAAGGCAAAACCTTCAGCACTGTGGCGTTGCTAGACGAAAAATAGAATACGAGTCATCAATCCACCCCCCGGTACTTCTGGGGATGGGAAATCCGGCCCTGCGGCCCCGGGAGGGGCCTTAGGACTCGGCGTTGTGATAATCGCACGCACACAGTGACCTCCAAAGAAAAATGCTGTTTACATTCAGTCTTCACAACGCCGCACGCTGAGGTTTCCCCCGGGGAGCTGAAGCGTCGGATTCTGCTTCGCGTCAGCAGGTAACGTTGTGATGGGACATACCCTTCAAAACGCACCATCGACCCATTTTCTTTTCTTACTGATAGCTAACAACAAAGACTCCTCGCTCAAAAAAAATCCCCTCGGACTGGCCGAGGGGATTGGGTTGGTTATTTGGTTTTAGAGCGTTGAACGGTCAGGGGATCGCCAAAGCCGCTATACCCAGGTACGAGGTACTCTCGTTAGTTGCGTTGGTATCCGAAGACGTTATCGTCAAAGTTTCGGTCCAGAATAAATCCAAAGCCATAGGTCATGCGAAAACCGTTACGAATCACCGCCAAAGGCGAAGCGACCCAGTTGGTGCCGATGTTGATGGTATCGTTTGGCTTGAGGTAGAAGTCTGGCTCAACGCCTTGGAAGATATCTCGCAGATTGATGCGAAGGGTTGCTTCTTGGTCATCACCCACACGACGGATCAGGTCCACACGTTCGGGGATGGCGATGGGTGAAAGGTTCCCTGCGGCGAAGACCAATTGTTTGAGGGTCAAGTCTTTGTCACCTGGCAAAGCGTAAGTGCCTGGCCGTTGAATCGCACCGCCAATGTAGACGTTGCCGATGACAGGTGCAGGGACACGGATGATATCGCCTGAGCGAATCACGATGTTGTACTTCAACTCACCGGTGAGCAGTTTGTTATATGGCACTTCAATAATACGTGCATCGGCAAGCATGGATTCCACATCGTTGGGATCGTACGTACGGATGGAACCATCTTCATCAACGGTCCGCGTGGGTACTGCCGTTGATTCCTCAATCACGTCGATTTTGACCCATTTGCCGCCAACATGAACCCATTGTTCACTGTCGCCAGACCCTGTCTGTGGATTGAGCTGTACCGCACTGGCAGGTGAGCCGTTATCCAGACTGGTGTCAATCCCATTGAGAAGTTTGTCAATTAAATTCACCGCATCGTCATGGGCTTCAGATCGAGAGCTATCGTCCTCATGAACGTCTGCACTAGGCACATCTTTGCCAAGGAGAACCTCAGGCAAGGAAGCCATCATCGTCGGAGCGCGAATGACGTAGATCGTCTTAATACGTCCGGGGATGCCTCGAGCCAAAGCCATGGCTTCCAGCAAACGGAAGTTGGTGTGTGGAATGGTGTAAGTACCGATGCCGGTGCCTGCCACCTGAGGTTCGCCGATGACACTGTAGGTCTTCTGACGGCCTTCTTGGATAATCACGCTGACGGTGGCATCTTTGAGAATGTTCTTTTGAGCCAATCGGGCTGAAACTGCTTTTTCCAGACGGCTGGGCTTGAGACCTGCCACCTTCATCGCACCGATCAAAGGCAAACGCACATAGCCCAGTTCATCGACGCGACGCGTCTGAACGGACTCCACGTTGGGAACCACCAATTCAAAAATCGTAAAGGTAATCAAGTCCCCAGGGCCAATGACGTACTCTGCAATTTCAGGGATCAGATCGTGAGGCTTCACGTCCGTGGTCCCAGGTGCCTTGGCATCAATCTCATCAATCACATCCAGTTGATTGAGAATCGGCAACACCACCGGGGTTCGTTCCCAACGGCCAACGACCGACGGGTCCATGAAGCTATCGACTTCACAGCCCAAACCCACAAGCAGCAGCCCGGCAATACCTAAGCCGACAACTCCTTGCAAAATACCCATACGCTTGCGTTGTAATTTATGCACCATGGCAAATCCGTCTATTCCATGTTCTTCTGTTCGCGAACTTGAACTTGATCCATCGTTCGGTCCTCCTGACACCACGACACATCACTCCCCCAAAAAATGTTCAAGCCAACTCAGTCGGGTCGGTTTCCCGGTCACACTCGACCTTACCCAACAAATTGCTTATCGGCAGCGTGGGTTCAAATTCATCACCTTTTATTGGGACTTTCCCAACAAAGCCCAATAAAAGCGCAATTTCTGCGCATCAATCGCCTGTGGGCCTTGAGTTTGGCCCAAAAAAAGACATCCCCCACCTTGATCTTAGACGACTATCGGACCACAATGCGTCTTATGAGTATTCAATCTATTTGCGTTATCGGTACTGGTTCAATGGGAACGGTTCTTTCTCTGATGCTTCATAGTCAGAAAAAGGAGGTTCGTCTCTGGGGGGCATTTGAGCCAAGTGTCAATGCACTGATCCAGACCCGCGAGAATAAAAAACATTTGCAGGGCTACCCCATCCCCGCTGAAATTCAACTTTGCTCAGACCCTGCCGAGGCGTTGGCGGGCGCGAAATTGATTGTTTCCACCGTGCCAACTCAGCACATTCGCAAGACATGGAAACGCCTTGCTCCTTCAGTTGAGCCGGGGACGCCTGTCGTTTCATTCGCCAAAGGCATTGAAACAGACACGCTAATGCGACCGACACAGATCATTGCCGACGTCCTTGGCGCACCGGACATGAACCTGTTTGGCGCGATTTCCGGCCCTACCATTGCTGAAGAATTGGCCCGATGCCTGCCTGCGACAGTCATTGCAGCCAGTGAAAATGAGCAACTGGCAAATTTATTACAACAAACTTTTAATTGCCACTGGTTCCGGGTGTATACCCATCACGATTTGCTGGGCGTGGAACTGGCGGGCGCGACGAAAAATGTGATCGCCCTGGCGGCCGGCATCATCGACGGCCTGCAAGCGGGGAACAATGCCAAGAGCGCGTTGCTGGCGAGAGGCTTGGCGGAAATCACCCGTCTAGGCGAGGCCATGGGTGCTGGACGGGATACTTTTTCAGGCATTGCAGGCGTGGGCGATTTGGCGACCACCTGCTTTAGCCCCACCGGCCGAAACCGATCCTGTGGCGAACTGCTCGGCCGAGGCCAAACCCTCGAACAAGTCACAGCCCAAACCAGTGACGTCATCGAAGGCATCCCCACCACCGGGGCCGTCGTCAAACTCGCCAAGCAATTCAATGTGGAAATGCCCATCACCAATGCCGTCCACCGCGTCCTGTTCGAACAACTTGATCCCATTGAAGCCATCAGCCAACTGATGACCCGACAACCCAAAGCAGAATGATTTTTTTTAAGCTATTAGTTATCAGCCTTCAGTAAGAAGACAAATCAAATACCCCTCAACCGTGGGGAAGTTCCAGCCATGATCGTGATCCTTACCAACGCCAACTCTCTAGGCTGGCATATTCAAGATATTCAACGCGCCGCGGTCCTACGAGGCCAACAGATTGAAGTCTGCCAATGGCAAAACCTCACGACCCTGCTGGGCCCTTGCTCACCTACAAACACGGCTGGTGAAACTATTTGGGCGAAAGATATCTGTCTCAGTGATGCCAAAGTCATTCTTCCTCGATCCATTGGACCCGGTTCTCTTGAGCAGGTTGTGCTGCGAATGGATTTGCTGGCTCAACTGCAATATCAGGGCGTGGCCGTCTTCAATCCGCAACGTGCTATTGAAATGGCGGTGGACAAATATTTATCCTTGGCGAATATAAATCGAGCGGGCTTACCCATTGCCCCGACGGTGGTCTGCCAGCAGCTTGTCGAGGCCATGGATGCTTTTGAGAAGCTTGGGGGTGACGTGATTCTTAAGCCTCTATTTGGCTCTGAGGGGATTGGCATGACGCGTCTATCCGATGCTCAATCTGCTCGCCATGCTTTTGAGCAATGCCATGAAAATGAAGCGGTGATTTATCTCCAAAAATTTATTCAACACCCCGGGCCAGGTGGAGCGGACCTGCGACTGTTTGTACTTGGGGATCGGGTCTTGTGTGCCATGCGCCGGACAAGTACGGATGATTGGCGTACCAATATTGCTCAAGGGGGAATCGCTGAGCCGTATGAGCCCAGTGATGCTGAGCGGACTTTGGCGATCAAGGCGGCTGCCGTCTGCCAAACCACGATTGCGGGGGTGGATTTGCTGGTGGGCGCTGATGGCAGAACCTATGTGCTGGAAGTCAACGCGATCCCAGGTTGGCGTAAGCTCACAGAAGTCACGCAGGTCGACGTGGCGGACGAGATTCTTGCGTTTGTCGAGCCACATTTGGCGTGCTGACGCTGAAGAACCCAATAGCTGTCCGGGAAACTTCCGGGGGGTTCCGGGGGGGTTCCGGGGGGCAGTATGCTTAAAAATAACTTCCCCGGTTGATGCGAACCTGTGCGGTTGGCATCATGCTAGCTTCTGGAAACGGATCAACCTTGCCGCAGGCTTTGCATCAGATGGGTCATGGCCGCATCTAATTTCTCTGGCGTTTCGTAAACGCCAGCTTGAATTTCTGCTTTGACCTGTGCAACCAAAGCTTGGCGGACCCCTTGGGCCTGGTCCTCTCGGCTGAGCAACTGGGCCATTTCGGAAATTTCAACCACATCCGCCTTGCGCGAAGTGGCATCCTTCACCTGATACGCCGATTCAAATCGCCGCACTGCGTTTGAAAAGGATGAATGATTTGTCGGATGAATTGTGCTGATAGCCATTTCCTCCTTTCTCTTTGTGTGTTCTATTATAGCCAAACAACATCAAAAAGCATAGCGGATACCATATTTTGTATCAAAAATTTATGAAGCACCCTATATGGTATACCCTTAAGGAATTAGGCCGTCACCCCAACACGCACTTTTAGCCATGGAAGAACGCCAAGCATTCTTTTGATCAAAATCCATCGGGACCGACGGCCCTCTTGGATTTGCAAGTTTTTTAATATCAGATACTTGGATAACGCTCAATGTCGAACGATGAGCGACTGGCTCGACTGCTTGAATTAGGCTGCGGGCTGCGACTTCGGGATTTTCATTCCCCCGCCCCCGGTTCCCCCGGTTCCCCCGGCTCCCCCGGCTCCCCCGGCTCCCCCGGCTCCCCCGGCTCCCCCGCCCCCGGAAGTCCCTCTGGTTTCCCCCGACATTTTGATTCCTCTGGCCCCCACAGGGCCAATGATGGTTTTGGCGTTCACGGTCGCGCCTTCTTCAATGGTCAGGCTATGGGCATGAATTTCGCCGGTGATGTGGCTATCGGATTGCAATTGCACTTGGCCGTGAACCTGTGCGTTGCCGTGATAAGTGCCATCGATGGTGAGTTGTCCGCAGACCAGCTTGCCGTTGACGGCACTGTGGGCGGTGAGGTGGACGTGTCCCATGGTGTTGAGTGAACCGCAGGAATTTTGCTTCACGACGATATCTTCGAGCTTCATGGGCTGGGCACATTTGGGACAGCGACCGCTCATGGCCTTGCGGCTCACTTCAATCGGTTCATTGCAATGAGGACAATGCAGATGGCGCGTCTCGCGTGGGCGAGGCTTGCGTGGCCGCAACGTCAACATGGAAGGTTTGATTGGCACCTGATACTCCCCCCCCGAAAGTTTTCCTTGGGTTCACCCAATCCCCCCCGGAAGTCCCCCCGGAACCTCCCTGAAAAAATCCCCTCGGCTCCCCACCCCCTTGACAAATAAATGCCAAGACCGGGGAGTCCGATGGGAAAATTTGGGTTCCGAAACATGTTCGGAAAATTTTATTCAACTTCGACCGCGACCACGGCCTGGCCGTTGGATTTATTGCGTCGACGCTGCAAAATTTCATCCAATGACTTGGGAACGGTGTTCACGTCAGGCATGCCAACCGAAGCGTTTTCAGACCCGGTAAAAACCATGTCCGAGTCTGCTTGGGGCATTTCCATGTCCATTTCCTTGGCCACGTCACCGGCAGCGTCCATGGCCTTGGGGCCCACGACGACATGCCCTTCAAACATGGCTCCATCCACGACGGACAGCCGGGTGGTATACAAGTGGCCGGTGAGTTCTGCACTGGCCAGCAGTTCCATGCCATGTTCAGCAATGACATCTGCTTTGGCTTTGCCGCCGAGACGTAGGCCACCTGCAACTACGGTCCCATGAACACGGGAGGTTTCAGTTAGCTCCAGCATGCCACCAACGCGAATCTGTCCTGTGATTTCTCCCATCACAATCGCGTCATGTTCTAGTGTAATCTGGCCTTTGATCTTGCAATCAGGGCCTAGAACGGTTTGGGTGTTCTTGTTCTCACTCACGATTTCCACTCCGTATCCAAAAGTTTTTGTACGATTCATACCCTGGCATCGGCGTATATTAGACAACGATGCCACGAGGAAAACATCGGACACGTGGCCCTTGATGATCCACATTCAAGGTCATTTTTTTGAATTTTCAGTTCTCGGACCTGTCAGCCCCACCCACAAGCATGTCCTATAACCTGAAAATTTCTCTAGGCCCAGCGAATTGCGGGGCTTTTTTTTTACGAGTGTGATGAATTCATCTGTCGCGTTTAAAAGAATCCGACTCTTCGGAAGACCTTAGAATTCGGCTTTGAGTTGACGCGAAAAAGTGATCCACATCGGAAAAAAAATGAGGCGAAAAAATTGAAAGCCAGAACTCAAACGCACAATGAAAAACCACGGCTTCAAAGAAATCGCTTCGAAATTCCGGGGGGATTCCGGGGGGATTCCGGGGGGGATTCCGGGGGGGATTGGGTGAACCCAAGGGAAAACTTCCGGGGGGATTAGGAGACGGCCGAGGCGGGACTGGTTTTGGCTTGATCTGAAGTCGCATTGGCTTCAGATGGATAAGCAATGCGTGCGTGATAAATGGCACAGAGGGTTTTGGTAATTGCTTGCTCAATGCGGTGGAGTTCTTTGAGGGTCAACGTACTTTGATCAAACTGGCCGTCCATGAGACGTTTCATGGCAATAGCGTGCACGAGTTGCTCAAGGCGAACGGGGGTAGGCTCGGTGAGCGTGCGGGAAGCTCCTTCGAGCGCATCGCAAAGCATCAAGATGGCCTGTTCGCGGGTTTGAGGCTTGGGGCCTGGGTAGCGAAATTCAAAGTCGGCAGGCGCCGGTGCGTTTTCAGCTTCTTTTTGTTGTTTGGCTGCGTGGTAAAAATATTCCACCAACGTGGTGCCATGATGGGTTTCGATAAATCCTCGCAGGGAGACAGGCAACGCATATTCCCGTGCCATTTCAATACCATCTTTGACATGTCCCACGATAATCAAGAGGCTCATGGCAGGAGAAAGTTTGTTGTGGCGGTTGGGTCCGCCACCTTGGTTTTCGACAAAGTACATGGGCTTGTTCATTTTGCCGATGTCGTGGTACATCGCTCCGACGCGGCACAACAGGCCGTTGGCGCCAATGGCTTCAGCAGCGGCTTCGGACATGTCCGCAATGCGTAGGGAATGCTGAAAAGTTCCTGGTGCGTCTTCAGCCATCCGCCGCAACAATGGAAGCGACGCATCGTTTAATTCTCGCAGCGTCATGCTTGTGGTAACCCGGAATAGTTTTTCGACCACGGGCAAAACACCTTGGATCAAAAAGCCTGCCGCCATTCCCATGACCAAAAGGATCACAGGTTCTTGCCAAAGCTGCCCGGTTCCGCCGCCGGCCCAGGTCCAATCGCTCAGGCTGACAAAAAAGCAACTTGCCGCCATCGCCAGCCCTGAGAAGAAACCCACCGTCACCAAGCGTGAACGGCTCCGCACGTCATCGAGACAGGCGGTAATCACACCCACGCCTGACAAGGCCACAATCGCAAAGCCCACCGGCAAATGCAAGGTGACCATCACGATCAAGGTATGCACCGCTCCCAAGGCCAAGGCCATTCGCTGGTTGTAACTGATCGCCAGGATCATCGTCGCCAACAACGTGGGCAAAATAGCCATGGCATAAAAATATTGAGGGTCACCGGCCGTGAGCCCTGTCAGTGCAATGGCCAGCCCATGACCGCCTACCAGCAAGCTCGATAGCGCCAAGCCCCGCATGGGATTCACCGCCACTCGCCGAGCAAAGCCAATGAGATAGGCCCACAAAGCAATGCAAATCACCAGCAACACGCACACGCGGCCGACGAATCTGGCCGTGCTGATACTGACAGAGCCTACAAATTTCTGATCCCTCAATGACTGGCGGTAGGCATTGTCTTCCATTTCCAGAAGCTGAATATCCTGCGTACTCAATGCTGCACCTGCGGGCGTCATCACCATGTCAGGCAAGAACGTGGTCTTGACAGGCACCACCCGGTCATGAGCCGATTGCCGCCTTTGCACTGTCAGCTTTTCATCAATCACATAAGTGGGAGCCAACTTCTCCATCACCACCGCGATGACAGCCTTCCGCACCGTCGCCGGAAACAGCGTCGTCGCGAACTTGGTCACGTTCTTACGAAAACGCCCATGCTTGTCTGTGCTGTAAATTTCTGAATGCGCCCGGGCTAATTCACCCAAATGAGGATGCACAATCTTGATCATCGGTGAACGGGTATCCTGGTTGGTCTCAATTAGAAATCGTTCCGGCGACAAAAGAGCCTGCCCGGCAATGCCTTCCAGAAACCGGTCCACTTTCTGGGTCCATTGCTGACGATCTTTGTCATCACGGGTGAATTGCTTGAGCTGACTGAGCGTCCAACGGTCAATAAACCAGTCATTTCGAACCGCCAAGGGGACCTGGTCAATGTTGTCATAATCTTCACCAATGGCCAACAATTGTTCGAGGTCATGGCGTAATTGAACGAAGAATGCTTCGTTGTGCTTGTAAATGGCTGGCTCACGGTCCGAGGCATTTTGCTTGCGGATTTGTGTCTGGTATTCATCGACCGCCTGAAACTGGACCCGAGGAACCAGTGCTGTGCGGGTCACTTGACCCACAACATAAGTGGCTCTGCGGTCTGCTGCATGAATCAACATCCCTCCCAGCAGCGTCATGCCCAGGGTATAAACCACCGCCCAGCGAACGTACCCTTGGCGCAAGAACTCTTTCCACCCAGCAGGTGGCTTGGGAAGGTTGCGACGAACATCGCGTCGACGCGACGAGTTGGAAAATTTCCCATTGGTTGCCATGGTTCCCAATCGCGAGGTTTCTCTCGCATTTATCCTTCTTGACGGACACTGAACACATAAGGATTCAGGTCACTTTCAACGCGACATCCAAGATGCCACGCATGCTGATTTTCCATCAACGGCATACAGACCCCTTTGGCCGTCATCGGTTGTTTGTCCAAGTGAGGCCAGTTCTCCGCAAGCCTATTATTGTACCATCTCTACAAGCCCCATACAGGCGAACATTATCAGACCCCACCGGGATTTCTCACAAAGCGTTGCGAATGCGTTGTTCCCCTTCAAGCAAACCCGCTCTGAACGAGGCTCCATCGTGTTTGAAGGGGCATTTATCTGACCCTGTCCCTAGGTTCAGAGCTATTTTCGTAAGCTTCGACGATTTTTTGAACCAGACTATGCCTCACGATGTCGCGTTTGCCCAACGAGGCAAATGCGATGCCTCCGGTTCGCTTGAGGCGACGGACCGCATCGATCAGGCCCGAATCAAGAGGATCATCTAGGTCTGTTTGGGACGTATCGCCGGTGACCACCATTTTGCTGCCATGCCCAAGACGAGTCAGAAACATCATCATCTGTGAACGGGTGGTGTTCTGGGCTTCATCCAAAATAACCATGGCATCATTAAACGTTCTGCCACGCATAAAGGCCAGCGGGATAATTTCGATCACGTCACTGTCCATGAACCGTTGAATGTGATCGTATTCCATCATGTCATGCAGCGCGTCAAGCAACGGCCGCAGGTATGGGTTGACCTTGTCCTGCATCGACCCGGGCAAAAAACCCAGCCGTTCACCAGCTTCGACGGCTGGCCTGACTAAAACAAGTCTTCGAACCGCCCCACGTTTGAGCATGGCCACGGCTGCTGCCACAGCAAGATACGTTTTGCCTGTCCCGGCAGGTCCACAACAAAAAGTTAAATCGTGATCGAGTATCGCCTGCAAATATATTTTTTGTCCCTCGGTCGCTGGTCGAACATGTCGATTGTGCACATAAACCGAGAGCCCTCGGTCTAGATTGATGCCTTCGGTTGAAACCGGAACACCCGTGGTCCGATGGGCGGTGGACGTAATCATGTCCAGTAATTGCTTGCGGTTGGTCGGACGATTCCGCTTGGCAGCATCGGTTAACTGATCCAAAACCCGTGCAGCCTGCCCCACAGTCTGGCTACCACCACTGAGCTTTAGCACTCCATCACGGAACGTCATCTGAATGCCTAGGGCTTCACGAATCAATTTCAGATTGCATTCACCCGAACCCGTCACCGCAACCCGCTGTAATCCATCGGGCAATGTAAGTGTTAACTCCACGTCTGTCGCAGCCTCCTGATTAATTTCATCTTTTGAATTATACCAATCACCGTTGAGTTTTCCCGCCCCCGGTTTTCCTTTGTACGTGGCATTTGTTTAGTGATCAGTTGAAAAACTTTCATCGCCGACATTCTCATACCCGAGGGGTATCCTTGTGCTGTGCGGATCTTTTTTTACACATACAAATAAGTCGCCAGACCTCTCACGTACTCATTCACCACCGGTCTATTGTACCGCAAAACATGACTCGTCGACCTCGTTCAATACCTGTGGCAGCATCTTCGTCCCTACACCAAACCGTTGAGCTTACGAATCATCCATTCAAGCGTGATCAACACGAGAAACCCCAACAACGCAGGGTACGATTGGCCCAGCGGCGTGCGTCGATCATCGGGCGTATGCCTAGCACGGTTGGGAACCGCGGCCGCCAGGGTTGCCAATTGATCAAGGGCAATGACCTGTCCGCCGGTGGCGTTGGCCAACTGAATTAATTTTTCATGATCGGGGGCAGGGTTTTGCTGTTCGTCATTTTGATGAACCACTTGAAGATAGGCTTCCACCTTCGGGCCAAACAATGAAATGTCCGCTGGCCTCAGGCGCACATGCTTGAGACGACCTTCGGGGGCTCGGAAAATCCCTCGATAAACTTCCCCTTGCCTAAGCAAATCAAATTGGCTCACCACCCGATCATCTTCAACCCGTTGGGCGACCATGCGAATTCTATTTTTTTTGCGTGTGACAAACAACGCATCGCGGACGTGCAAGGTCACCACCGCATCTTGTCCTTGGGGCAAACGACGGTGAGAAACCGTCAATTGGGCAGCATCACTGCTGGTGGCAATACGCGAACGCGCTGCCAAGCGAATCAATTGTGTCCAGCCTTGCTGATAATAAAAATCGCCCCGGGCAAAACGCCACCGCCAAAGATCATCCGTGGCCACGTAAATTGACTGGCCACTGCCGTAACGCATCCGCGTGATCAATGGAATCGGAGGCTGTGAATCTATTTGACCCACCGCCAGAACTTCAGCAGCAGGCTTCAACGCCCCCCCCTGCTGTAGCCAACGCAGCGGCGGCAAATCCGTCGGCCACGTGGCGTCTGCCGATTCAGATCGCGTGAGCTGAAAAGATAAAACATTCAGTTGTCTCGCCAATTCCGTCGGCTGCAACGCCACCGTCTGCTGAGGCAAGGATCGAACACTGGCGATATCTGTAAACGGCAACAGGCCTGACAATACACTGGCATCGTACGTGCGGGGGGTGTAGTATTCTCCGCCGACCCAGATCAACCCGGTGCCTTGGGTCGCAACCTGATCGCGGATCAATCCAAGCTGGGTTGAACTGAAATAATTCGCAGGCACATCGCCTAAAATAATCACATCAAAATCACGCCACTGTTCAGCCGTCTGGCCGAGTCTGGTGAGCCGCGTCTCTCCTTCTTGGGCGAACTGCTCATCAGCACTCACCAAAAACAACGTCGATTCAATGGATTCTTCTCGAATCAAAATATTTTTTAAATACCGATACTCCCATCGTGGATAGCCTTCGATGTAAAGCACCCGCAGCGGATCATCAATCACTTCCAATGAAATCAATTCATGATTGTTGTCGGTGACTTGCTCCCCCCCGGAAGTTTCCAACCTGTTGCCCGAAGTCTCCTCTGAATTTTCGGAGGAACTCTCCTGATCGCTTGCCGAGGAGCTTCTGGGGATTGGGTCATAAATCACCGAGACGCGCCAGTTTTGCAGGCCAGGCTCAGAAACCCGAGCTTTTAAGATGATCGGTTTTTCAAGTGCCGCATCGGTCGGCTGGCCTTGGGCCACCACGTCTTCAGTCACCGTGTCTACCAATTGAACACGAATACGGGCGGGGGCGGGCAGCTCTCCAGAACTGGTGGTTTGCGATAGCCACACGCCAATGGGAATCAGGTCATCGACAAACACGCGGTCTGGAAAATCCACCTGACTAATTTTCAAATCCAAAAACGGCTTGTCCGATCCGACGGGAACAACAAACACGCTGACCGCTTGTTTTTTTAATCGGTGAAGAAGACTTTGAGTCACTGGCTGATGTGAACGTCCATCACTGATGATCGTGATGGCACTAATGGGGTGGCCGTTGTGGCGATCGAGCACTTGTTCGATGGCCGAGGCGATGGCGGTTTGAGAACCTTGGGCGGGCATGATTTCTGAACGCTTTAAGGGGTAGGCTGTTTGGTCAAAGCCGTACCAGAATGTTTGTCGGTCTTGGGTCCAGGCCAATTGGTTCATTTTTAAATTGGTATCGGTCAATGCCTCTCTGATTTGCTGATCCCGTGAGATGGCCGTGTCTTTGATTTGCATGGAGGCACTGCGATCAACCAGCACAATCAAGTGGTCCGGTTCAACGACTTCCCGTTTTTGAACCCACATCGGCCCAGCCAGTAAAACGGATACCCATAACAAAACTGACATTCGAAGCACGCTTAAAATCAAACGCACCCATACGGGACCGATGAGCCTGCTGTAACTCCAAGCACCGAACAAAAACGATCCCACCCATAGCAACGCCCAAGCCCAAACGGGTAAGGCCGTACGCCAACTGAGCATCACCGTCTCATCAGGCCACAGGAAGTTCATCATGACTGGGTCTCCTGTGAGTCTGCCACGACGATCCGTTTGAGTCCTTGTTTGAGGTGCATGCCCCAGGAACGCTTGCCGCTGGCCTTGGCGTGACTGAACCACCGGGCGAGCAGCGTTTCGAAAATGAGGAGTCCCAGCACCATTTGAAGCAGCCACTGGGCAAGATCCGCACGGCCATCAACCTCCGCAGCCTGTGGCAAGGTGGGTTTGGCCGCATCAATCCACTGCAATGGACCGGCACCAAGCCAATTGGAAAAAGCATTTTTATCCAGTGACCGCGTATCACCAGCAGCAGGATCAACATTCACAAATAACTGATGACCCTGACTGTGATACACACCGGGCCGATCCAAAACCCTAGCTGTCTGCCCCCCCCCCCCGCCCCCGGATGCGCCCCCGGATGCGCCCCCAGATGCGCGCCCAGAAACGTCCTCGGAACTTCCGGAGGCAATGAGTTTGACATGAGCGGGCCCCTGTAAAGGTGAACCTGTCTTCCAAGATTTATTTAACTTGGCCACAAAGCCTGGGGCAAACGAATGTAAATGACGTTGGGTTTTCCCACGCCCCACAAAGCTGGCCATCGATTCATGAAGCAACGGCACAAACAACGGCTTGGCGGGTAAATTCGTCCAAGAGGGATCAAACGCACACGCGCTAAACAAAACCATCCCATCGCCCGTTTGCTGAGCGATGAGCAAAGGCGATCCGTCGGGGTCTGCCAATCGCAACCAGACAGCATCCTCTGGCTGACGCAATTGAAACCGATGCCATTGCTTGACCACAATCGGCTTTAGAAGATGCTTCCAATCAGCTCCGAGTTTTTCTAAAAGTTGCGGTGGACGACCCATCGCTTGCACAGGCCAGGAAGTTTGGGTCACGGGGAGACCACGCACTTTCAAATCAATTGAAAAACGTCTCGCCCAAACCGATAACCACGTCGCTTCTTCGAATATATTGGCTGGCGGCATGACCCACAACATCCCGCCTTGCTCGACGAAGCGGTACAACGCTTCAAGCTGGGGTGTTTGAATCAAGTCAGGCCTCAATACAAAACAGACATCGGCTCCGCTGAGTGCTTGTGCGGTGACTGCTTGAGGACTGAGACGATCCACCGGCAAACTCAAAGCATCCGGAGACAATGCAAAACGCAACCAATCTGCCTGACGGTAGCCACTTTGCAAAACCCCCAACCCTGCCGTGTCCACAATCACCCGACGCAACGCTTGCCTCATCTGCACCAACGCCCAACGACGGTTGTCCTTGGCCAATAAATCATGACCTACATCCGTCTGAATCGTCGCTTCAAAAGCCCGCTCCCCCGCCCCCGGATACGCCCCCGGAAGTGCCCCCGGAAGTGCCCCCGGAACATTTTCGACTTTTTCTTCCCAAGGCAATTCGACATGCACGGTCCCTTGAGCTTGACCCACCGACCATTCATGCACATAACGAATGGGTTTGCCTTGGGGGTCATGCACCGCCAAATGCGTTTTCTCAACCAGTTCTAAATTGCTCAATCGGCGTAAGGTCACATCAAACCGAACCGTGGCGATTCCAGAAGAAAGATCCGACCCTTGAACTTGGCCTTGAAGCGAAGAACTGGCCGAACTCCCGGGGATCACGACCGGGGTGATGACTCGACGCTGGGGTTCAAATCCGACCAGTTGATGGTTGGGAGCCGATGGCATAGGTTCGGTAAAACTGAGCGTGACGTATTCGCTTAGATCGTGAGCCCCCTGCCCCGCGGAGGTGTGTGTTTGAATGGACCCACGGGACAAATCACTGAAGACCATCGCGGTGCGAGGCCAATATTGATATTGCGGGTCTTGGGCCACGGGCAGCAATTTCTCGAATACTTGTTCCAGATCACTACGGGTGTGTCGGGGCTTGAGCTGGTCGATGATTCGCTGAACTTGGGTTTTGTCCAAGGGGCCTGAGGCGATGAGTTGCTTGGCGGGAAACGCACTTGCCCAGAGGGTTAGATGGTCTGAGGGGTTGAGTTGTTCGAGGACCATGCGTACTTGTTGTTTGAGTTGGTCCAATCGCATGTGGCCGTCACGGGTTTGTGTTTGGGAGGTCAGAGTGTCATCTAGAATCAAGCAGACGAGGCGTTGGCCTGACATTCCAAATCCGCTGTTGCCGGAAAACAGAGCGTGGAATTTCTGGGTAATCCAATGAGATTGTGGTTGGGCCAAGGCGAACCCCAGCAATAGCACAATCAGACATCGCACCAACAACAACAGCCATTGTTCAATCTGTAGCCGTTTGCGATGCTTGCGGTAGGCTTCGCGGATAAAACGCATAGCAGCCCAGACTTGTTTTTGCCGTCTTAGCCTTGAGAGCAAATGAATGGCAATGGGAATCGTCACCGCCAAAATGCCAGCCACAGCGATGCCACCCGAAGCAAACAAGGCCCCCGCCCCCCCCGCTGCTTGCCCTGCCATGACAATGCTTAAAATACTTAAAATGCCTGAAAACAATTCCATACACCTATCTCTATCTAACGTCGAATAGTCTGCTTCGCCAAAGACGCGCCTCGCTGAGCTAAGAAGTGGCTCAACGTGGGGCCCAGCGGTTCACCCGTGTTTAGTTTCAGATAATCAAAATGAAAACGGCGAGTCATCACCCGGACTTTTTCAAGATGCTTGTTCAAAGATTTCAAATACGCTCTTCGCAAAGCAGAAGGGTCCAAGGTCACTTTGCCTTCACCTTCGAGTCCCACAAAATCGGCCAATTGGCGATAGGGAAAAGTTATTTCTGCGGGGTCAAGCACTTGAAAAACGATCACGTCATGTCTGCGATGGGCTGCTTGGGCGAGCGCACGTTCGAGTTGATCGGGATCGTCAAAGAGATCACTGATCAAAACGATCAAGCTTCGCTGGGTCAATCTTGCCAAGGTTTCTTCAAAGACCCTTCCCAAATTGGTCGGAGCGGGTTCTTCGGTGACCGCCCGGTCAATTTCCACGCCACTGAGCATTTCCACCATCGCACGCCAATGATCTTGACTGCTCGATTGACGGGTGACAGATTGAAGATGCTCATCAAATAGGATCAGCCCCACACGGTCTTGCTGCTGTAATGCCAAATACGCCATCGCCACAGCCAAACTTGCCGCGTAATCAAATTTACACCAGGGCGGTTTACTCTGAGATGTAAACCCCATGGAACTGGACACATCGACGAGCATCACCAGATCCAAACTGGTTTCCTGCTGATATTGTTTGAGATAAAGCTTGTCTGTTCGCCCAAAGACTTTCCAGTCCAAGTGACGAATATCATCACCTGCTGCATACTGACGATGCTGGGCGAACTCGACGCTGAACCCTTGGTGAGGCGACCGGTGCATCCCAGCCATCACGCCTTCAACGATCAAACGCGCCCGCAGTTGCAGCCCTTTGACCGAGGCCAAATGCGAAGGATTAAGATAAGGATGTATCTCCATAAATCGTCTCTATCACAAAAAAATCGCCACCCCAGGCACACCCCAAAAGAAGGCTCCAAAGAGCTTACCGGAATTTCCCAAGGGAAACTTCCAGAAGAGCGACCAAGGGCTTATGTTTACCCAAGGAAAACTTCCGGGGGGGGCGGGGGCTTCCGGGGGGTTATCGAATGACGGATTTCATGGCGGCACTATTTGAAGCGTCATCAACTCCGATGGTTTTAAGCAAACGATCAATCACTTCATCGGTACTAATTCCGTCGGCCTCGGCATTAAAGTTGGTAATGAGCCGATGTCGCAAGACCGGATGAATCACAGCCTTGATATCCTCTGGCGTGACGTGCGTGCGACCTTGTAAAACCGCACGGGCTTTGCCGGCGAGAATCAGGTTTTGACTGGCACGTGGACCGGCCCCCCAGGACAAATACTGCTGAACAAACGGTGGGCGTTGATCGTCCTGGCCTCGAACCGGCTGACGCGTCGCGCGAACGAGCCTTAAGGTGTAACGAATCACATGGTCTGCCACGGGGACCTCTCGAACCAGATCCTGAATTTTCAAAACGCGCTCAGCGTCCAACACATGCTCAATTTGAACTTCGCGGCGAGTGGTAGTCCTGCGAACAATTTCCAGCTCTTCTTCAGCACTGGGATAGTCCACCTGAATCATAAACATAAACCGATCAAGCTGAGCTTCGGGCAAGGGGTAAGTCCCTTCCTGCTCGATGGGGTTCTGAGTCGCCAACACAAAAAACGGCTGAGGCAACGCATGGCGATACCCCGCGGCTGTGACCTGATGCTCTTGCATGGCTTCCAGTAACGCAGCCTGTGTTTTAGGGGGCGTTCGGTTGATTTCATCCGCCAGAATGACGTTGGCGAAAACAGGGCCTTTTACAAAACGTAAATTGCGTTTACCCGTGCCTCGATCTTCTTCGATCACTTCGGTGCCGGTGATGTCACTTGGCATCAGGTCAGGCGTAAACTGAATGCGGCTAAACCCCAAACTCAACGTGCGGGCAATCGTGGAAATCAGCAATGTTTTAGCCAACCCAGGCACACCCACCAGCAACGCGTGGCCTCGACAAAACAGGGCCATCAACAATTGCTCCACCACGGTATGCTGGCCGACAATCACCTGTCCGAGTTGAGTACTAAGTTCATCGGCAGCCTGTTGAACTTCCTCAATGAGCTTGGCCATATCAGCATCAGAGGGTACCGGGGAGTGTGAATGCGGCATAAGCAGGCGATCCATTTCCAACAAAAGTGTTTATATGTTGATCAGTATATCCGCAATAGGCCCTTCCCGATGCGCACAAGACAAGCCGTTTTATATTTCGTCAACGGGGCAAACTTTGATTTGTTTGCCATCCACACAAACCACTTGGATCAACGTGCCAGCCTCGATCACGCCGCTGGCGGCAAGACATTCTTCACGCTGACCGTTGAGAAGACAAAACCCCACGGGATGTAGATCGGTTTGAGCGGTGCCTTGCTGGCCAAGCAGAGCATTGCGTTCGGTGCGTGCCTCTTCAATTTCTATCGTCTCATCCAACGCACCCAACGACAACCACCGCGCCACGGGCGTATGAGGCCAAAATTTAATCGACACCATAAACAACACCGGCGTTGCAGCCACACAGACAATCGCGCCCACCAAGCCCAACGTGGTATTGATCGCAAACAAAGTCACAATCCCCGCCAAGGTCGCGCAAGCTGCCATCATGCCAAGCAAACCGCCTGAGGGGATCATCACCTCAGCCATAAACAACCCAATGGCCCCGACAAAGCACAAAAGCGAAATCACAATCAAAGGTTGATCCATTTTTCAAAACTTTCAGCTAGAAGCGCCCCGTCATCAACAAGAAAAGACGCTTGGAAATTAAAAAACATCCCCGCCAATAACTTCTCTTATCATAGTCTATTCAAGCCAGATACCTACCCCCAAGGCCCTCTATTCCGCCAAGCACTTCAAACATCCGAGTCGTCCCACCAATGGGACCAATGACAATCATTTCGTCATCCGGTTCTAAGACGGTATCGGCGGGCGGATTAAATGTGCGTGAGCCATCGGGCTTGACCAAGGCCACGATAATATGGCCTGTCTGTGTGGGCAGCGCCACTTCCCGCAAAGTTTTGCCATGGGCTTTGGGGAGTTGTTCTATTTGTACTTTGGTGACTTCCAGATCGTCGCCGCTGACGGCGAGTTCGACGAGTTCCGCCACCGCTGGGTGCATGAGCATTTGCATGATTTTGTTAGCGCCATGCACGGGCGTACAGATCACACGGCTGGCCCCGGCACGCATGAGTTTGGACTGGGTATCTTTGTTTTCTGCTCGGGCGATGATGGTCAATTGTTCATTGATTTCACGGGCGGTCAGGGTCACAAACACATTGTCTGCATCACTTCGCAGACAAGAGGTTAGTCCTTTGGCGTGATCGGGCTGAGCTGAGCGTAAAACATGTTCAGTCATGGCATCACCATGGAGATAGAGAAAGCCTCGTTCGTCAGCCAAAGCGGTTTTAACAGGATCACTTTCGATAATGACAAAGGCTTTATTTTGTTCATCAAGCAGTTCGCACAAGGCTTGGCCCATGCGGCCATAGCCACAGACAATGGTGTGGTCTTTGAGTTGATTGATTTGTTTTTGCAATTGTCGTCTCCCGAACATAGCCCGCAATTCACCGTCCACAATAAACGCCACCAGATTCATGCCGACATAAAAAACGGTCAACACGCCAGCAAGCATCAACATGCCAGCCCACAATTGTTCGCCGGCACTGAGTGTTAAATTAAAGGCGCCCACGGTGGTCAAAATATTGGTCGTGATCCACAACGCTTCGCCAATGGTCCGTTGTTCACCAATGGTGGTAAACCCCACCACGCCACCTATCATTAAAGCAATTAACAGCAGCGTACTCATCACCATCGTACGACGGGTTCGGGTTATCGGGTTATGAGGCACACGTTGCATGATACCCGTTCGAGGGCATCGTATAAAAATCATCTGGCGTTCAAGGCTACATTGGCTTGGCCTTAAAAACCCAAGGCCCACTGCGTTGCCTTGCACGCCGTGGTGGCATCAAGGGCAAACGCAGCGGGCCTTGGGTTGTGCGTTAAAAAGAAACGGTGATATTACTGATCGAACTGCCCATCAAAGGCGATGCCTGATGGCTCAAAGTCCACGCTCTGCACAAACTCGCAAGCCTCAACAGCACCGTGTTCGCGGTCCATGCGGCTATCTTCCCATTCCACGCTCAAGGGGCCTTTGTAACCGGTATCGTTCAAAGCCACGATGATCTCTTCGAAATCAATGTCGCCATGTCCCAGGGAACGGAAGTCCCAAAAACGCCGTGGGTCGGCAAAGTCGGTGTGGCCGCCGAACACGCCCACGGTCCCGTCGCCGTGCCCCCACCATGCGTCCTTCATGTGGACGTGGTAAATGCGGTCGGCAAAGGTGCGGATAAATTTCACATAGTCCACGCCCTGATAGCCCAGATGTGAGGGGTCATAGTTAAAGCCAAATCGTTTGTGGCCGTTGACAGCCGCCAAAGCGCGTTTGGCGGTCGCCATGTCAAATGCAATTTCGGTGGGATGCACTTCCAACGCGAAGTTGACGTTGAGCTTGTCGAACTGATTGAGGATCGGCATCCAACGCTTGGCGAAGTCTTTGTAACCCTTGTCCCAGAAAGCTTGGTCGGTTGGTGGAAATGCGTAAATGGCATGCCACACGGATGAGCCGGTGAAGCCGTTGACCACCGCAGGCTTGCAGCCCCAGGAGCGGTCCGCATTTTTGGGCTTGGCGTCCATCAACTTGCGAGCTGCTTTACCGGTCTGGATCATTTCCTTGGCGGCACGTTTGCGAACGCCTTCGGGGTCACCGTCGCCCCAGATGTCTGGCGAAAGGATTAACTTGTGGCGTTCATCAATCAAATCGCACACGGCTTGTCCGACTAGATGCGATGAAATGGCATAAGCCGTCAGCCCATGGTCCAGCAAAATTTCCCAGCGTTGTTTGCAATAATTTTTTTCTTTGTTGGCGCGAGCCACGTCAAAGTGATCGCCCCAGCAAGCCAGCTCAAGGCCGTCATAGCCGAATTGAGCTGCCTTGGCGCAAATGGTTTCAAAATCCAGGTCCGCCCATTGGCCGGTAAACAGTGTGACAGGTCGTGACATGATGCAGTCTCCCAAATTTAATAAATATGTTAAATTGAACACATAGTGTTAGGGCAACAAGCACATTATGCAAATAACCAGCTATCTCGACCTGAATGAAACACTTGTCATATGGCCTTCATGTCGATAAAGTACCTTCTCCAGTAATGCTGTAACTAGACCCTCCTGCTTCCGTTAGACCCATGGAACATCTATCGCAATGGCTATAGGCGGCAATTCATTTATCCCCGCATCCCTAGGGCTCGAGATCCTCGATACCCTTGGGCATGGCGCGCGTAGCACGATTTATCTCGTGCGGGAGAAATCAACCACCAACCGGTACGCCCTTAAGCGGGTCATTCGCAATTCATCTGCCGACCAGCGGTTTATGGATCAGGCGACCCTTGAACATGATGTGGCTCAGCAGTTTAATCATCCGAGCCTGCGTAAAAGTTACAAGGTCTATCGCCAGAAACGTTTTTTCCGAACCCGTGAAGTGCTCGTACTCATGGAAGCGGTGGTCGGCCAAACCCTTGAACAACGACGGCCACGGAAGATGCTCGAAGTTTGCCGCATTTTTCAAGACACCGCCATTGCCCTAGGTGTCATGCATCGCGCGGGCTATGTCCATGCAGACATCAAACCCAACAACATCTTGGTCACCGATCAAGACATGGTTAAAATTATCGACTTTGGACAAAGCTGTCCCACCGGAACCCGCAAAGAACGCATTCAGGGGACCCCAGACTATATTGCTCCCGAACAGGTCAAACGTGACCATATCACGCCCAAGACCGACGTGTTTAATCTGGCAGCCACGATGTATTTTGTCTTGACTGCCCAGCACGTCCCCACGCTGATTCCCAAAGGATCGCCAGGCATTTCTTTGGTCGACAAACTGTCCCATCAATGTCCCTCACCCATTGAATTAAACCCCGATGTGCCGCCGGCCTTGTCGAGCCTGATTATGAACTGCCTCGAACCTGAACCCCGCGAACGGCCAGAATCCATGACGCGACTATACGAACGGCTCGAAATGGCCATCGGACAAGTCAACAGCGAAGCTCGCAGAAAAGCGCAATCCAGCAGCTAACTCAGAAAACTTCAATGCAATTCCGCATTGTCATTTCAGGCCCCAGGCCTCACCCCAATACCATGCCCAACGATATTCAAACACACATCGAACAAACAGACCCTATCTTAATGTCCTTCGGCCCAGGCGAAGAAGACCTTTGCATTGCCGAATCCTTCGGCAACTATGAAGCCGAGTACGCCATCATCCGAAAAGGGGTCGGCATCCTCCATGCCCCCTTTCACGGCTGCGTGAAAATGACAGGCGAAGACCGGCTGACCTTCCTCCAACGCATGGTGACCCAGGATGTCGAGTCACTCAAACCCGGGCAAGGACAGCGAGCGTTTCTCCTCAGTAAAACGGGACGAATTGACGCGGACCTAGTCGTGCTGGCTCAGGAAGATTGCTGCCTGTTGATGCTTGACAGCTTCTGCGCCGATGCGGTGGTCGCAGAACTGGATCGGTATCTGTTTTCTGAAGATGTGGCCTTGAGCAATGTGTCCGATCAATATGAGCCGGTTTCCCTGCTCGGACCTGCTGGGGTAAAACTTTTAATGACCCTTGGCTTTGATGGCCTTGAAGGCATGGAACCGTTGGAATCTCGTGTTCTGGATTTCCAGGGAGAGCCGGGGTTGATCTATCGTCAAGATCTCACCGGCTCACTGGGGTTGCATTTGTACATTCCCCAAGCTCACAGCCTCGCGATCTACCAACAATTGACCGACGCAGTGGGAGGCATGGTCCCGAACATTGATCAATCTGAAGGGGACAACCCCACAGGCCCCAATCGAGACATCCCCGGCCGCGCGGTGGGCTGGTCTGCATTTAACACCGCTCGAATTGAAGCTGGCACTCCCCTGTTTAACGTGGACTTTGGGCCTGACTGTCTCCCCCACGAAACGGGTATCTTGGACCAAGCCGTCAGTTTTACCAAAGGTTGTTATCTGGGGCAGGAAATCGTCGGCCGCATGCAGAACCTCGGCCATCCCAAACGTGTTCTCGTGGGCTTGAGCTTTGAAGATGACCGCATGCCAATCGCAGGCTCCCAAGTTCAAACCGACGACGGCATCACCATCGGCGGAATTACCAGCTCGGCCATCTCTCCTTTGCGAGGCAGCCAAGCCGTTGCCTTTGCCATGATGAAATGGGGCAAGCATCGCAAAAAAACCAAAGTCCGCGTCCCTGCCGAGGGCAAAATGGTCCCTGCGGTGGTCGCGCCTACGTTGGTATTTGTGTAAATTTCATCAGATGCGCCCAGAAGAATCCGACTCTTCACTTCGTTGAGAGTTCGGCTTTGTGACAGCGTATATAAAAACATCAACGCGTTAGCCATGCTCTCAATGAAAACACTTACCCTTGGGCTTTGTGCAGGTAGTAGTCTTTTTCCAACTGGCCTGAGGGGCACAACGCGGCAATGGCGTTTTCGGTTTGCTGGGACCATCGCATAATTTTTCGGTATTGCGATGCAGCAAACCGGGTGTAGGTGCTGTGGCCGGTGAGTACTAGATCGGGCTTCCAATCTAAAATCAGTTGGGCGCTGACGCTAAAGCCTTCTGTGAAACGGCATCCGTTGTAAGCACAAAAACCACCGGTGCCGTTCCATCGGGAGTTGGGTTGAAAACTGTCGCCGCCGAAGAGTATTTTTTTTCCCGCCACCGTCGTCATAAAAATGCAGTGCCACCATGTTTGACCCGGCGCAGGTGCCACGTCAAAGGAATATTCGCACCAGTTCCACTGACCCTGATGCGGCAATTTTGCATCGGGCAGCACTGTTTTTTTCATCCGCCAAGGCACATCTAATTTTTTCAGGTCCGCCAGTGGAATTGCCACACGCGGGTGTAACCAAAGCTTTGCTTTGTATTTTTTTTTCAGGCTAGGCGCGCCGTCTACATGATCGCTATGGTAATGCGTGACGGTGATATCAGTGGGTTTTACTTGGAGCTCATTGAGCAATGCTTCAAGTTCTTCAGTATCACCGACCCAAGGATCAATCACCAAAGCCTTGCCTGTGTTGCTTAACAACAGATAGCCGTTGGAGCCAAATTGGTACAAGCCCTCAAGCAGTTGCCGTGCGCCGCAGCGCGTGAACGTGGGCTCGAAATAACGATCTGGTTCACCGGGGCAGACGGACCCTTTGGCCTTGGAAAATGCTTGAAGTTTGCGTGTGAGTTGTTTGAGCATCGCACGTGGCTGACGCGCGATCTGCGAGCCATGCGAAGGACACAACAGGTCCATCCCGATATCCGACAGGCAGGTCAAACCCTTGATCGCAGCATCAATGCCCGAGGTAGTCCAGTGGTCCCATTCCAGATGATAGGGTTCATAAATCGTTGCGTTTGCGTGCGCTGCATCGCCACAGAAGACCACTTGTTTGCCCCCATGGTCAAGAAGGATCGAAAGAGCGCCCGGACCGTGACCGGGGGTGCTGATGAATCGGATTCTCTGAGTTCCCCAAAAGTGATCCGTAAACCCGTCAAGGCAGTATACTGCTTCCAGTTGATTTTTCCCGTTTTTACGATGCCTGAATATGAAAGTTTTCCGTCATCAGGCTCTGCAATTCCCGCAAGTATTTTTTGCGTTTTCGAAAAAAACTTTTACAAGCTTTTTTGAATTCTGCAAACG
>JAJRRC010000018.1 GCA_024279865.1 Planctomycetota bacterium
ACGTCGAATGGCCTTGAATTTGTTGAAGAACGCTGACGCACACACGCGACGCAAAAGCATCAAGGGCCGTCGAAAGATCGCGGGGTGGGATCATCAGTTTTTGTTACAACTCCTCGCAGGCTAAGTCATATGCGTTGGCCCGGCCCCCCCTCATCTCAAAGCGGCCTCACGGCCCAACCGTCAATGGGGACAATCCACTCTCACCATCTCGACAAGTTATATCAGCATCCACAGCCTTTGGCCCCGGCATTGGACTTACGCGGCTTGTGGCCGAGGGTCTCCAACGTTGGGCGAAGTTTCGCAAACACAAAGACGCGATCAAACTTCATACGCTGATCGATTTACGGGGAAGCATTCCTTGTTTTATCCGCATTTCTTCGGGAAAAGTACACGATGTCAACGCGATGGACGATTTGCCTTTAGAGCCAGGCGCGTTCTATGTGATGGATCGAGGATACGTCGATTACGGTCGGCTTTATGCTTTGAATCAAAGCAAAGCCTTTTTCATCACCCGTGCCAAACGCAACATGAATTGGCGAAGATTGTCATCGACGCCGGTCGACAAACTGACAGGATTGCGAAGTGATTCTCGCATCATGCTCAACGGCGACAAAGCCAAGAAGGATTACCCGCAATCACTTCGCCGTATCACTTACTACGATGCCAAAATCAGCAAGCGGTTTGTGTTCCTAACCAACAACTTTACCTTGCCAGCGTTGACGATTGCCCAACTTTACAAGGCCCGGTGGCGCGTGGAACTATTTTTCAAATGGCTCAAACAAAATCTTCGAATCAAAACGTTCTACGGCACATCACCCAACGCAGTAAAGACACAAATTTGGATCGCCATCATAAAAAAGCAGTTAGCCCTCGATCGCAGCCTCAGCGAAATTCTACAAATTCTCAGCCTCACGTTATTCGAAAAAACACCGGTTTTTACAGTGTTAACCGACCAGATAGCCCCAAACCCAGAACAGGGAGAGATATAACCGAAATCTGTGAGATGCAATGTAATATGATGTGTGGGTAGAAGAGGTGCTGTTGGAATCACATTGCCGACGTTACGACAGCAGTGAGTTCCCTCGCTTCTTTTGAAAACAAAAAAGGATTCGAAGCAGTTTAAGGCTTCCAATCCAATGCCCCTTGGACATCGAGCAACCCGCCTGTGGTGCAGCGTCCGTTTAAGGACTCAAGCGGACGGGTCGATTCGAGGACCGCACGTTTGACTGTTTGATGATCCCAATCAGGATGTAAGCCTTGCACCAGTGCGACGGTTGCGACAACCATGGAGGCGGCAAAGGAAGTTCCATCAGAAATCGTGATTTTCCCACGAGCGGGGATGCCTAGGATTTGTGATCCTGGTGCAGCTAGATGCACACTCTGGCGGCCGTAGTTCGAGAAGGGAACCCAACGGCCGGACTTTTTTCGAGTGTGAGCAAGCCTGCCTGTCGGATCAATCGCCATGACAGTGATCACGTTGTTGCGTCGCAAGCTTGCGGGAAAAACAGGCGTTTGGTCATTGTCTTGATTCATGTTTCCTGCTGCGCAAACGAGAATCACATTCTTTTTTTCCAAATCATTCCATAGTGGCAAAGCGGACAGTTTAATAAGGTCTTCTCTTGACACAGGCGAGCCAAGGCTCAGATTAATCACCTTGGCCCCATTGCGAACGGCATAGTCAATGGCCTTCAAAATGGCATTCAGATCGCCAGTGCCATCGGGTCCAATGGCCACTGCTGTGAGAATTTTGGCGTGTGGAACTAGGCCGATCACATCATTAGAGTTGCCGGTCACTTGGCCAGCAATGATGGAACTGATGAATGATCCGTGATGGAGCTTGTTGCCTTGGGATAGAAGCGACGATGTTTTGGCGACGAAGTTATAGCCATGGATATCGTCGATTTGTCCGTTGCGATCATCATCTAGGCCGTTGTTTAAAATTTCATTGGGATTGACCCATAGTGCAGGGGCGAGACGTGGGTCATTCACATCACATCCTTGATCCACCACCGCAATGAGTGAAGGGGCAATCAAGCGAACACGATCAGCCACCTGATGCCAAGCGGTATCCATCCCTGCCTTAAACTCATTGCGTAAGGCCCATTGTACCGAAGCGTAATACGTATCAGGCACGCTTTTGCCCTTGTTATAAAGGGTAAATTGGTAGTTGGGAATCACTGTTTGAACATCGGGAGAAGCCTGAATTTTATCAATTTGTGATTGAAGTGATACTTGATCGATTCCCTTGGCTGTATTTTGGGCATGGATGGTTTTGACGGCGACACGTCCCCCACCACTGCCTAGCCCCTGTGTTGTTGCGTTCGCGTGAGGCTTATAGAAAACCAGTAATTCACGACTCGCAGGCAACACCCTCGCCCCCGGAAGTTCCCCCGGTAATGCCCCCGGAATTGCCTGCGTAAATGACTCTGTTGGCATTCTCTTTCGTGAACTTTGGGACAACTGTTGCCAACGGGCAAAGACCTGTTCATTGGCGTTGAAATTGGAATTGACCGGCGACAAGGCTGCTGACTGTTGAGGTTGAGGTTGAGATGAGACAAGCTTTTGCCGATGGGTCACAATGACCAATTGGGTACTGGCCCAACCCGTATGTGAATACAACGCATCGAGCATTTTTCGGCCTTCGCCTTGTGGCAGATTAGAACCAACGGCGTTTGAATAATCAGCTTTGGCGAGGAGCCCTTTTGCATTGAGTTCTTTGAGATTGCCTAGGTTTTGAAACAGAGGTTGATCGGGGCCCTTGATTGCTTGGCTTTGAAAACGCAACGGCCTTAGTGTGCCGATGGCTTTGATCAATGTTTCGCCATGCGGCGAACTCGCGAGAAACCGAAATCCTGCCTCGGTAGGAGGAATCTCTTTGGATGTCCCTGCTTCTACAAGGTTTTCACGCCCTTGTTGCCACCTATTTGGAAACAACACAGAAACATTGCCTTGGGGATCAATGCTTAGCAAAGTCACAAAACAACGACGTGTTGTCCGAACGACAAAAGACATTTTGTCCCCTTCGACGAATTCACGCTGACTTGGTAGTAATTGCAAGTCCAATGAAAAAGTTGCATTGGGATTGGTCACATTGATCAATTGATTGTCAGTCATGGCCCATGCGCGTTCTGCCCCAATCCGCTCTACCACCCCCGCCCCCGGCTCCCCCGGTCCCCCTAGTTCTCCTGGGCCCTCCGCCCCTTCTGGTTCTCCTAATGCCATCTCAATACCACCAACACGCAGCCCAAGCAGATTCGCAAGTTGATCCATTTTGCGAGGCATCTGGTCAATGGACCGAAAAGTTATTTTCCCTCTGCCATGAATTTTGCCCCCTCCCTGACAATCCACCACACGGGCGGTTAAGACGTAGTTCCATTCAAGACGAGCGAGACTGCCGATTACGAGAAAACGCACCCCCGCCAACTTGCCTATTTGTGATGCCACCGTCGCAGACTCAACAAGGTCTGAAAGCTGAAGGTACTTCTCTTCGACAATTTTTGAAATTTGGGATCGTTCAATCAAGGTGTACCGATCCGTATCAATCGCAGAAATAAATTGCTCCGCAATAATTTGGTTGGCATCTTGACGCAACCACGCAGGCACTTTGCCCAAAACGCGAAACGGCACCACCGCAATCCGGGGCGTTGAAGCCTGTGTCGCTAAATCTGTCGAAGCAAGTGCCGTCGATACCGCGAGATTGAAAGGGACTGTCCGAGGCTCGCGTTCACTCACCGAATCGACTTCAATCACCGGCAAATCAACATCCAAGTCCTCTGGGATCAGCTCAGAGGACCCGTCAGGAGAGGCTGACAAAGAAGGCTTCAGTGGTTCAACGTGAGTCGCTTCTTCAATTGATGCATCAGTGGTTTGTTTGGGCGGAGGCATGTACCGGGCATTGCCTTGAGTATCGCCGACTGATCCCAAAGCGGTCAAAGCAGGAACTTGCGTTTGATTCACTGATTGCGACAGCTTGTTGGCTTGCTCCGGACGAATCCAGTACAGCCCACCACCGAGGGTCGTCATACTTCCCAGCAAAATCACCCAGAGTCCCAAACGCATTTCTGCCGCCTTTCTAAACCGTCTTCATTAGTTTAGACAAAACCCACAACAAATCTTGCATATCAGAAAAAAAGAACATAAAACCCGATGGCAAATGCAATCTCAAAAAAAGAGGCTCTGCTATTTTGCCTATCGGAGAATCACCTGTTCGCTTTCGACCTGTTCTTCAATACTCACGATGCGGCGAGGCTTGGGACCATTTATTTGACCCACGACAGCCCCATGAGCCGAAGCGACCGGACGAACCACTGGCTCAACGAGCTGTGTATTTTCCGTGTAATGTCTTTCAATGATCAAAGGGTCTGTTTGGCAACCCGTAACAAATAATCCTGCGACGGCCAACATTGCCAAGGTAATTTTCATTTTCATGACTTGATTTCCTGTAGATAAAAAAGGGGAATTCTTATTCGGGAAGATTGATTTCAGTGGTCACATCAACGGCAACCAAGGTCTTGTTGGCTGCAGGCTTTTTGCCGATCACGCCGACCCCCAAAACCGTCACTGCCTTGTGTTCAGTGCGACGGGAAATTTCGTCAAATTGGCGTTTTTTCCATTTGCCACCCTTGTAGACTTCATCACAAACTTTTTTGATGGTTTTGATGACCTGTTCAATGGTCAATGAAGCTTCAACCTCGACGGTTCCGTCACTGTTGTAGCGAATATCATGGATGCGGGCCCCCTTCACAGAGCCTTTGATGGCACTTTGAATTTGATCTGATTCGGTGGCAAAGTCCCGAACATGGGTACTGGAAGAAACTTTGAGGCCTTGGATTTGTTCAAGCAATTTACGGTAAGCGTCCATTTCAGCAGCACGCTTGGCTTCAAGGCGGGCACTGGGTGGATACTTGTTAAAAACGGCAGGCAACTGAATGGGCCTGGCTTGACGACTTTGTACCGCGGGGGTGGTTTTCGGGTCAGGGACATTGCTCGTCGGCCTAGCTGCACCTGAACCAATGACGGTAATGGTTTTTAGCGTGGTATTTTTTTCGATTTGATCGAAGCTTTCTTTCTTCCACTTGCCGCCTTTGTAAGATTCATCACAAATTTTCTTAAGCGAAGTCACAACGTGACTCAAGGTCACTTTTCCTTCAACCTCAACGGTCCCGTCATCAAAATAACGAACCTCGGTAAACCTGACATCTTTTATCAGAGCATCCACGGCACCTGCAATCCGATCCGATTCCGTGGCAAAATCCTTGACCGTGGTACTGGATTGAATTTCCAATCCCAATAAATATTCCGCAAGTTTACGGTAAGCATCCATTTCCGCAGCACGCTTGGCCAAGAGCTTCGCCTGGCCTGAACTGGCCCATGCTGGCGTGGCGGTCAGATTCCAACAGAAGGCAGCCAGCAAGATTGCCACGACCATTAAGACATTTTGTTTCATCCGATGCATTTTCCATTCCTTCAAAAAGAATCTCAAAACATGGGGTTTGAGCCCTCAACGGCTAATCGATCCATGAGGGTTAAGCCGCCATCATGGTTCTAGACGTTTCTGTTTTAAAAAGTTGCAGGACAAATTCATTTATCTCGAAAAAAACAGTTTTACTTTCCCTGCTCAAAAAAAACTTTGGTTTTTTGTGCAAGTTCCGAGATTCAATACGTCTGAACATGCAGAAACGATTATTCCAATGAATTCCTGTTAAGGAGACCGAATCATGAAAAAGACGAATGTCATCGAAAACGAAACAGGGCTATTGCTTTTATTTGCATTGCTCATGGGCCTTTTATTGTTGTCTGGGTGCAGCAGTGGGCAAAAAATTGACCGTGTACGCCAAGCAAGATTCAAGACGCAGTTGCGTCAATGTACCCACGCAATCAACAAAGGTGATCTAGACAAAGCCAAGACCCATCTGGCCAAAGTCAACAAAGACGCTGCAAGTCACAATGAAAAACGTCAAGCCCAAAGTCTCACAAAACTGGTTCTCGGTGCCGATGCGTTGATGGACGGCGATGCCAAGCGTGCTCGGGCCGAGTGGTCGAATATTGCCGACCCTCGCCTCGCACGCCAAGTGCGAACCGGGGCCAGCCTCATTGATGTAAAAGTTCCACTACAGCCTATTCAAGAACGCAAGGAGATCAACTGATGAATCGCATATATGACCGAAATTGGCACGTTTTACCAATCATTGCCACACTGGTGGGAGGATTCTGCGGGGCGGCTCATGCCATCGAGCCCGGGCCGCTGGTCAAAGCAGAGCAGAAAGTTCCCGTTTCTGCAAAGATCCCACAGGCAACCCCCGCCAAGCAGGTTCTCGCCAATCCCATCAAGCGAGCAGACCAATTTGAAGGCTACGACTTTGGACACGTCGTTGAACGTCTTGAAGACTCGGTCGATCCGCTTCAACGTGAAATGGATCAAAGCTTCAAAGTCTTTGTCCAAACCGTTGAAGAAAGCGAACGCCTCTTAGAAAAAGGTGAAACACGCCAGGCAGTCGCCAATACCAAGGCCGCCCTCGACAGCGTGGTTCAATCACGGGACAAAGTACTCACCCCTATGTGGGAAGGACAAACTTACCTCCAAGACCAAATCGCCAACGTGCGTATTCGTTTGGCCAAAGCAGTCGAAGCCGGTGGCCACTCCAAAGGATCTGCTGTCACACTGAACAAACGTGTGGAAGGGGTCTTGGACAATATTGCTCTTCGGATCAAGAACGAAAAAGATCCTCTTCGCCACAAGCGCATGGTCGCTCATTACCACACCGTCCGTAATTTGGCCCAGATTAAACGGATGGCAAACCAACTCTCGCCAGACCAGCGAAAAATGTGGCTCAACGTGCTACATGTTCTCGACGAAGCGGCCTTGGCGCATCAACAGGTTCTCATGGGCAGTGAAGTTTTGTTTGCCCAGTTTGAATCCACTGCTGCAAACCTGCATGAATACCTTGCCCTGATGGATACCGTCAATGGCGCCAAATCCTTGCTCGGCAAAGTCCGTGGCGTCAATGAACAAGGCTCAGGCATGACCGGGTTCGCCAATGGGATGGTTGAATTGCAGCAACGACTCGCAGGCTTTCATAAGTCCATTGAGCTGGCACTTCAAACCCAGACGTATGAATTAGAAGCTCAGGTTGATGCCTTGGCTCCCGTTTTTTCAGAAGACGGCGTGGGGGCGATCTCAGCTCAAATCGACGAAGAACTCAACACCCGTCTCGCCCGTCTAAACGCTTCAGGGTTCTTTGAAAAATAGTCATTCCGCCACTTTTTGACAAAATGTCCCCTTGGCCCGTCAAGGATGGCGTGTGTCTCTTTTCTCTCCTTCCTTTTGCAAGGATGCATCCTATGTTCACCGGATTATTTGATCTTCAAATTCGACTTGATCGCCTTGATAAGAATACCGATCCGCTCTCC
>JAJRRC010000019.1 GCA_024279865.1 Planctomycetota bacterium
AGTCGTGTTGAGCATGTTTTTGGCGTGCAGTCTATGAAGATGGGCGATACGATTCTGCGATGTATTGGGCAGACGCGGGCACGGTGCAAAATTGGCCTCAGAAACTTGTCTTATAATATTGATCGCTACGCCATGCTGGTGATTGCCATGGGATAAATTGTCTCCATGTGTGGTCCATAAGCCACTCAACATAGAAAACATCTGCTTCAAAAGTCTCTACTGAGGCTGCAATCACAACAAGGCCGGTTCGCTTATTCAGGACAAGCATTTTGTGACCCTTCGTAAGGTCTCAAGAACTTGTGAAAGGGAATAATTCAAAGTACCCTTGAGAATATTCTGGATGGTGGCACGTCCGATCTTACCCAGCCCCACCTTCTTCAACTCGCCGAGAATACGGCTACCCCCGGAAGTGCCCCCAACCATTTTCTACTGCCAGGCGATGAATGAATTGCCGAACATCCAACCGGGTTCGAGGCCGCCCGTCCTGTTCGAAAAAGATTAAAAAGGGTTGCGAACAGGGGCCGTTTTGCCTTTGGCCTTGCGATTCGGAATTGAATCTGCCACTTTTTCGTTCGTTTTCCCTTTGCTCAATAAATTTCAGGCACAAATGTCTGGTCTGCCATGGGCGGCCGGGTATACGTGTTGTCTTTTTTTCTCTGAGGAAGGGCCAATGACGCAGGCGTCAGGTCCTTGTATTCGATCTGACTCAACAGATGTGCAATGCAGTTGAGCCTCGCACGTTTTTTGTCGTCCGCATGAACCACATGCCACGGACACTGCTTGGTATCAGTCACCGCGAACATCCGATCTTTGGCTTTGGAATATTCAACCCATTTTTCCCGGCTTTTTAAATCCATCGTCGATAATTTCCAACGCTTGATGGGATTGTCGATACGTCCCTGAAAACGAGCTTCCTGCTCCTTGTCGCTGACGGAAAACCAGTATTTGATTATGATAATGCCACTGCGAAGGAGCATCCGTTCAAAATCCGGGCAGCTTCGCAGAAACTCGACATACTCATCCTTGGTACAAAACCCCATGACATGTTCGACCCCCGCGCGGTTGTACCAACTTCGATCAAAGAGTACCAATTCGCCGGCGGCAGGAAGCTGGGCGACATACCGTTGGAAATACCATTGCGTTTTTTCACGCTCGGTGGGTGTTCCCAACGCGACCACACGACAAATACGCGGATTGAGTGACTGGGTGATGCGTTTGATGGCACCGCCTTTTCCCGCAGCGTCGCGGCCTTCAAACAACACCACAACTTTTAGGCCTTGTTGTTGTATCCACTCTTGAAGTTTGACCAGTTCGACCTGCATTTTTCGCAGTTCTTTTTCATAGAACCGGGTCTTGAGCTTGGGACGTTGGTCTTCCTGTTGCTCGGTGTAAACAGATGTTTTGTCTTTCTTGTCATCACGGTTCTTGCTCATGACGGTTCCTTTGCAACAGGGCGGTATTAGGATTGATCGGGTTTTTTTACCAGCCTGATCAGATAATTCCACCATAAAATCCAAGAAACCATGAAATCGGTGTTTCCTGACAAGCCTCTCGCTTGACCCATGGCCTTGTGTGTCACGCGCTCTGGATGCTTCAAAAAAAAGTCCTGCTCCCTGGGCAGTGGGAGCAGGACCAACGTAAAAGGAGAATTCTGATACGCATTGCGTTTTTTAACGCGTTGGATTCTTTGTCAGTAATGCGACAAATTACTTACAACGCATCGTTATCGGTTTCACCGGTTCGGATTCGGACGACCTTGCCTAATTCGTAGACAAAAATTTTGCCATCTCCGACGCTGTTGGAATGGGCGCTTTCTCGGATGGCTTCGATGGCCTTATCGAGATCTTCGCTTTTGACCGCAATTTTGAGGAGCACCTTGGGAACGAATCCCACATCAATGCGTGCTCCACGGTAACGTTCGGTATGTCCTTTTTGCTTGCCGAACCCTTTACATTCGAGGGCTGTACATCCGAAGATGCCCAATTCAGCAAGTTTGGCTTTGATTTTGTCGACCACAAAGGGTTTTACGACTGCTTCGATCATATGCATAATTTTTTACTCCAAGGTTGGATTTTAAGTAATTGTCGGTTTAAATTTCGCCAGCTTCGTAACTCTTGATGTAGGTGCGTTGGAAGTCCGGGTAGGCAGCCATATCATGCTCGCCAAGGTCCAGCCCTTCAAGTTCTTCTTCTTCGGAGACGCGGATGCCCATGGTAGCCTTGAGGAGACCAAAGACAATGGCGGCAAAGATGAATGCGGTCGCAAAGCAGGCAGCCGCACCTAGCAACTGAACGCCGAAGGTAGAGATATCCCCAAAGAGTGCGACACAGAGGGTGCCATAGATACCGCACACGCCGTGGACGGAGATTGCACCGACGGGGTCGTCGATTTTGAGTTTATCAAAGAAGATCACACTGAAGTAGCACAACGCGCCACTGACTGCACCGATACCCACGATAGCTTCAATCCAGTTGGGGGTATCCGGGCCAGCGGTGATACCGACAAGGCCAGCAAGGATGCCGTTGAGTGCCATGGACAGGTCAGGTTTCCCGCCGAAGATCCAAGAGATCACTGCACAAGCCAAGCCGCCGCCGCAAGCTGCGAGGGTGGTGGTGACGAGAACGTAGGAGACGCCGCCAGCATTGGCGCTGAGTTCTGAACCGCCGTTAAAACCAAACCAGCCGAACCACAAGAGGAAGACACCGATGGTCGCCAAAGGCATACTATGGCCTGGGATTGGATGGACCGAACCGTCGCGGCCGTACTTGCCGATACGAGGGCCGAGGATCATGGCTCCAGCAAGCGCACCAGCACCGCCTACTGTGTGGACAAGTGTGGAACCTGCAAAGTCTGCAAAGCCCATGGCATCCAACCAGCCGCCGCCCCATTTCCAGGAACCGGTGATGGGATAAAGAATACCCACAAACAAGACGGTAAAAATCAAAAACGGAAGCAATTTTACACGGCCGGCAACAGCACCCGAAACAATGGTCGCACAAGTGGCTGCGAACATGGCTTGGAACAAAAAGTCGGTCCAAACGGTGTAGCCTACGTTGTAAGCAGCGGTCACGCCTTCGTAATCGCCCGAATAAATGCCGCCCCCACCAATGCCAAAGCCAAACGCAAAAACGCCGTCGGCAATCCATTCACTGGGGTACATCATCTGCCAGCCGCAGATGGCAAACATAACGATACCAATCATGGGGATCATGGTATTTTTGAACAAGATGTTCACGGTGTTCTTCGCTTGGGTCAGCCCGGATTCAACCATGGCAAAACCCAGATGCATGATAAAGACCAGCATGGCCGCGATCATGATCCAAAGGTTGTTCACTGTGAACATTTCTTCGGACACCTCAGCCTTGCTCCAGTCAAAGGCAGCCGGGGCTGCCGCTTCAACCGTTTGGGCAGCCTGCGAGGCTTGTGCCACAACATCTTGGGCATGAACCGTCTCGCTGCCTAGCAAACCCAGTCCCAATACTCCAAGCATGCCCAAAAGCATGATTCCATTCATTCGGCGTTTCATTAACATTCTCCTTTGAAACCCTTTCATTATCTCTTCCCCAATGAACACGATGCTCATTGTGTGATTCCCTTCAAATTGCAAAGACAATGCCTCGAAATCATGCAATTTAAAAACAAGCGATGTAACCACTTTTAGAATAAAAGCTTAAAAAAAAACAAATAAAATAAAATAATGCTAGAACTTATGCAAACGTACAGAACCTGACCATTGTTTAATCGTCATACGTGCAAAATGTTTAAAATTTAGGCAGGTCACTTCCAGAGAGGGAGGTCCAACTCACCAGCAAGCTTCAGGAGCCTGCACTGGCGTCATACAGAATCAAATTGACTGGTGTTGCGCTTCGGAATTGAATCCACCGAAAACTTCTTTTTATGTGTCTTTTTGTGTTTTCTGTGGCCAACAACCTGTTCCTTCTCAATGGACGAACAAAGTCGTGTTAGAAGCACAAGAGCCTGCTTGTCATGATCGCATCAAAATCAGAACTGATCAGGATACGAGGCCCGTTTCACTGATGAAAAGGCCCGCTTCAACGCCCTTGGCGTTGCATCGCGGCTGGACCTTGTTAATCTTTACCCGTTATGAAAATCAGTCTCCATTGGCTTTATCGTTATCTTTTGGCCCCTGTTCCCTCTGATCAGGTGCAAGAATGCCTTGACCGTCAGGGATTCCCCATCGAAGCGTGCGAACCGCTTGAAGATGGCGACTTCTTAATCGACGCAGAGGTGACCTCCAATCGTTCAGATTGTCTGAGTCATCTGGGGCTTGCCCGGGAAGTGGCTGCAGGCGAAGGGCTTGAGTTACAGCCTCCTGTGATTGAAATCAATGAAACCGGGCCAGACGTTCAAACCCTTGCCCAGGTGGACAATCAGGATGAAGCACTCTGCCCGGTCTATACCGCTCGGGTGATCCAAGGCATCAAGGTCGGGCCAAGCCCCAACTGGCTCGTCAAAGCCCTCGAATCCATCGGCCTGCGAAGCGTCAACAACGTCGTCGATGTGACCAATTTTGTCTTAATGGAGATGGGGCAACCCTTACATACATTTGATCTGGCCAAACTCGCAGGCCAAAAAATCGTGGTTCGCAAGGCTTCCACAGGCGAAAAATTCAAAGCCATTGACGGGACCAGCCATACGCTCAATGACACGATGCTGGTGATTGCGGATGCTGAAAAACCCGTGGCTGTTGCTGGGGTGATGGGTGGGCTTGAGAGTGAAGTGACCGAAACAACCACGGATATTCTTCTTGAATCCGCTCGGTTTGATGCGCTATCCGTACGTACCACTGGCCGTCGTTTGAAATTGTCCAGTGATTCAAGCTATCGTTTTGAGCGGGGGGTCGATCCGCTGGGTGTGGAGCGTGCTTCAATGCGGGCTGCTCAGCTGATCTGTGAACTGACAGGGGGCTCTTTGGCCACTGGGGTGATACGGGTTGGCGAACAGCCGCCATTGCCTCAAACGGTTAGTCTGCATCTTGAGCGATGCAATGATCTGATCGGCGTGACGATGGACCCCCAGCAGGTGGTGCAATGGCTGGATCGCCTGCAATTATCTCCTGTTCTTGAGGGCGACAAAGTCGTTTGCACGATTCCGACGTGGCGTGCGGATTTGCAGCGTGAGATTGATTTGGTTGAAGAAGTGGTGCGGATGTTTGGTCTGGATAATATTCCGACCCATAGTCGTATTAGCATTGAAGCGAGGCCGCCTCAGGTCGCCATTGCAGCGCGTCAGTTGTTGACGCGTGTGTTGGTGGCTCATGGTTATTATGAAACCATTAACTTTAGTTTTGTGAACCCCAAGCAGGGCATGGGTTTTGTGCCCAAGGGCGAAGAGGCTCTTCAGATTGATGATGAACGTCGCAAGGCAGAGCCGATGCTTCGTCCGTCGGCTTTGCCGAGCTTGTTGGCTTGTCGAAAATCCAATCAGGACATGGGCAATCAGGCGGTTCAGTTGTTTGAATTGGCCTCGGTGTGGGTTCGTTTCAATGGTAAAATCGTTGAACGCCGTGAGCTGGCGTTGCTCGCTGATGTGGCAGAGCCTGGCGAAGCGATTCGTCGTTTGCGGGGTTTGGTCAGCGAACTAGTCGAGCGTTTGGGCGGTTCGGTGTCCTTGGTTTTTAAGCAGACCAAAGAAGCGAATTACTCTGATGCGTTGGCGATTGAAGTGGCTGGCCAACGTCTTGGTACGCTTGGTTTGGTTGAGGGTGCTTGTCAGAATCAGTTTGACTTGCAGACGGCTGTGGTGGGGGCGACGTTTGATCTTGATGCGTTGATTGGCCTGTATCCACCTCAGCGAACGGTTGCTGCGTTGTGTCGGTTCCCTGGCATTGAGCGGGATTTGTCGGTGATCGTGGATAATGCTGTGACATGGGATCAGTTGTCTCAAGAGGTCCGAGCAGCAGAGCCTCAGTTGCTCGAAGACCTGCGATTTATCACCACCTATCGTGGCAAACCCATTGCCAAGGGACAAAAGAGTGTGAGCTTTCGCCTGTCTTTCCGTGATCCGACGGCCACGCTGCGTCACGATCAGGTGGACCCACAGATGGCTTTGGTCGTGGATCGACTGAAACAGTCGGTGGGCGCTCAGCTTCGAGACTAAATATGCTCTAAAGAATAAAGAATCCGACGCTTCGGCCTCGGGGCCTTAGCATTCGGCATTGTGATCGTCGCATGCAATTTGCGTGCGTGTCTGACAACATCCCTAAAATACTTGAGCTTGGTTTTTGCGATACTTTTTGCGTATAGCTATGACAATGCCGAGCCCTGAACTCTCTTGGGTGAAGGGCCGGATTCTCTCCATCTCAAGGAATCCAAAGATTTTAATTGAACTCAAATCTAATGCTGAGCTTCCCAGGCTGCTTCGTCTGGGGTGAAATATTGCACACGCACTTTTTTGAATTCACGGGTGCTCCACAATGCTTTGAAGTAGGGCAAGCCCGTCGCTTCTTGAATGCGTTCAAGGATCGCAATGGCATCTTCATGAGAGCGGCCATGCACCATGGTGTACAGCGTGTAGGGTAAATCCTTGTAGCTGGGCCGATGGTAGCAGTGACTCACTTCATCAAACGTGGCGCACAGGGGGCCAATGACATCAATCTGATCTTCAGGGCAGGGCCACACCCCCATGGCATTGGCACCGAAGCCTGCTTTGCGGTGACGTAATACCGCACTGAAACGACGCATCTGTTTGCGTTCAGAAAAACGCTTGCATGCAGCAATCAATTCCGCTTCGGTGCATTGAGCTTGCTGAGCCCAAAGTTCAAACGGCCGGGAGATCAGCGGAATGTCCTGTTGCAAGACAACCACCATTTTTCGGTCTGCATCGGTGAGCGTGTATTGACCAGCCTCGGCACGATCTTTGTGCGTAAAAGAGGTCGGAGAGGGCGATGCTGGAGCGGTTGCACTGGCGTGCATTTTCAGCTTCACGCCGATTTTGTACAGCTTGAGTGTCGGCAGCAACCGCGTGGACTGAGCACCACTGAGGGCATGTAATTTATCCGCGGTTGCTTGGAGTCCCAATGAACTGCTGGGACTGACTGCCAGGGTGTACCAAAGATTAAAATCATGGTCCCGTTGATAGTTGTGCGAAACGCCTGGATGTCCACTGACAATCGCGGCAGCAGCTTCAAGTTGGTCCGGTTCATAGCGGGCTGCGACGAGGCTGGACTTGTAGCCGAGAGACTGGGTATCAAAAATCGCAGAGATTTGGCGAATGATTCCTTGTTCATCGCGGAGAATTTTGAGTCTTGCCAAGCAGGTTTCTTCAGAGATATCCAATTCCTTCGCCAAGTCGGCAAAGGGCTCTGATGTAAAAGGAATCGACCGTTGGATGCGGTCAAGTAAGAGGCCATCGAGGTCAGAGTGGGTGTCTTGCATGTTTTTTAGTTATCAGTTATCGGTTGGTCAGTAAAAGAAGACGATTCCAATACAGAAGACTGGTTGTCTTTAGAATGATACCGAATTTTATTGATGCCTGATAGCGGGCTTCTGTTTGTGATTCTGTTGGGTGGATTCAAAGGAGACATGGTTGTCATTGAAGCCCACACTCCCACGCCATTCGTTGACGGTAGTGGAAGTGGGATTGGTGTGGACAGACTTGATATACTTGCCGCCAACACCCACTGGCCCAGTGTCAATGGTGCCATCATTGTCCATGGGACGATCACAGATCACAATCGCTTCGCTGTTGGAAGTGTCTCGCCATTCGTTTTTGCGTTGATTGTCGTTGGTGCCTGAATCCCTTATTTTTACGGCTTCCACGTCTTGGGAATGTACAAGCAGTGGGGCTCAGATTCCAAAGGGTCTCGGGTGATGGCATAAGCCCGGGCGCGGCTACCGCCACAGATCTTGCGATATTCACATACGCCACATTTACCCTTAAAACCATCAGGATCACGCAGTGACAGGAATAGCTCATGTTTCTGATACACGTCCACGGGGCTGTCTGCCGGGAAGCGACCGCATTTGAGAGGCATAAAGCCACTAGGGTACATATCGCCGACATGGCTGATGAACATGACTCCCTTGCCGTCACTGATGCCGATGGGGGCACGCTGAACGCGAGGCTTGTCTGCGAGAGCCTCGGGGTTGGCCTGTGGGTCGCCGTGGTGTTGCAGGACATAGCGGCGATAATGGTGCGCTTCGGTGGTCTTCACGCCGAACCGCTTGGTTTGAGCGTGATGCCAAAGTCGTTCGAAGACTTGTTCATATTGTGCTGGTTCAATCGCTTCTTCTGCCATGCCTCGGCCGACGGGGACCAAAAAGAAGACCGACCAGAGGACCACACCCGGCTGATTAATGAGTTCAGCGATTTGATCTACTTCATCGACATTGCGTTTGGTGATCGTGGTATTGATCTGCATGGGCAGGCCAGCAGCATGGGTGTCTTTGATGATTTCCATGCTTCGATCAAAGATGCCATCGATCCCCCGGATGGTGTCGTGGGTCTGGCTGTTGGACCCGTCAAGGCTGATGGCCATGCGGCTCACGCCAGCCTCGGCAAGGCGTTTGATGGCGTCAGCGGTGACCAAGGGGGTCGCTGAAGGGGTCATTGCGACTTTGAGCTTAAGACTTGCTGCGTAGCGAATAAGCTCATAAATGTCCGGTCGTTTGAGCGGATCGCCTCCGGTAAGTACCAAAAGGGGTGGTTTGGGGAATTTTGCCAATTCATCAAACATGGCCTTGGCGGCATCGGTATCAAGCTGTTTGGGGTGCGCCAAAGGCTGAGCGCACGCTCGACAATGCTTACAACTGAGGTCACAAGCCCGAGTTGTTTCATAAAAAACAAGAAACGGGCTATGATGGACATCGTTGGGGCCGAAGGCCATCATCGATTCAGTTCCCGAATCAGAGGTTGGATGAGAGGTAGGATCAGTGGAGTTAGAAACTAAGGCGGGTTTCATGCGTTTGACCTTTCGAGGTGAATGCTTTAATAATATCTTTATAAAGAATACCATGTTGTCTTTTTATATTCAAGGAAATCCTCATGATTGATGTAAGTGCCTTGTATTGTGGCCTAGAAACCCCTAGCACCCCGCACCGCTATGGTCGTAAGATCACCCAAATTGACCCGCCTGAGCATCAGCGAATGGCCGTTGCCAAATCTGCTGCTGAACGTCGGCCGATTGTGGTGTGGAATGTGACCCGGACTTGTAACCTCAAGTGTGCCCACTGTTACACCAGTTCCGAAGCGATCCGCTACCCCAATGAACTGGACACCGCTGCGGCCAAGGAAGTGCTCGATGATTTGGCGAGCTTCAAGGTTCCTGCCGTGCTGTTTTCCGGCGGCGAGCCGTTGGTGAGGCCAGACGTTTTAGAACTTGCTGCCTATGCCCGCGAACTGGGTCTGCATGTGGTTTTATCAACCAACGGCACACTGATTAACCGAGAGACCGCCCAAAAACTCAAAGACCTCCAGTTTGCTTATGTCGGCATTAGTCTCGATAGCGCTCATCCCAAAATCCATGATGAGTTCCGAGGCATGGAAGGCGCCTTCAAACGCACCATGGAAGGCTTTCGTCATTGTGTGGATGTGGGCCAAAAAGTGGGATTGCGTTTAACACTCACGCCTCACACTTGTGATGACCTTGATGGTATTTTTGACTTCATTGAAAAAGAAGGCATCAACCGCGCTTGTTTTTATCATCTATGTCCAGCCGGCCGAGGCTTGGACCTTGATGCAATGGATCACGCCAGGTCCCGCAAAGCGTTTGATACCATTTGTGATCGCACCCAACAGCTCAACGAAGGCGGGCGGCGTGTGGAAATTCTCACCGTGGACAATCAGTGTGACGGCCCATACCTCTACGAACGCATGAAACAAGAAAACCACCCACGCGCCCAACAGGTGCTCGAAATGCTTCATTGGAACGGCGGTGCTCGTTATTCCAGTGGTGTGGGAATTGCCGACATCGATTTCTTTGGCAATGTCCATGCAGATCAATTCTCGATGTTCCGCACCTTTGGCAATGTCAAAGACCGTCCCTTCTCCGAAATTTGGCAAGACATTAGCAACCCTGTGATGGCTGGCCTCAAGGACCGCTTGGAATTGCTCGAAGGTCGTTGCGGCACATGTCGGTACAAGAGTGTGTGTGGCGGGTCCTTGCGGGCTCGTGCTGAAATCACCACAGGCAATACCTGGGCGAGTGACCCGGGGTGTTACCTGACCGATGAAGAAATTGCAGGGCCTCCCATTGAGTTGGAAATGAAAACCCAAAAAGTGTAAATCTTCGACAATGTAAAATCCAAAAATAAAAGACACGGGAGAATACGATTGTATTTCTCCCGTGTCTTTTTTATGTTTTGGATGACCGCGGCGGTCGTGGTCATCTCGATTGCTTGTTTACAGCGTGCTTAATTTTTCAAACCGGTCTGCTTGTTGGGCATAGGCTTGGGCGTTGGTGGGTTCGTATGTTTGGAGTTCAAAGGAGTTGCGGACGATTTTACGCAAGTGGGCAAGGTTCTTCACATCGCCTCGTCCGAGTGCTTGGGTCAGTGCATTGCCGACGGCTGTGGCTTCGTAGGGGCCCACGACGGTGCGTTTGTTGATGGCATCGGCAGTCATCTGGTTTAAGAGCGCGTTTTGTCCACCGCCGCCGACGATGTGCAACAGGTCATAGGACTTGCCTGTGAGTTCTTCAAGATGCAAAGCCACACTGCGATAGGTCATGGCCAAACTTTCAAGACAAGCTCGCACATAACCGCCTGGGCTGCTGGGACGAGGTTGACCTGTGGCATCGGCAAAGGCATCAATTTTGGAGAGCATGCCGCCCGGCAAACCAAATGGCGCATGGTTCGGGTCAATGAGCGTTTGCAACGGCTTAGCCTCGCAAGCCATTTGGGTCAGTTGGGTGTAGTCGTAGGATTGGCCTTGTTTTTCAAGGTCGCGACGACATTCCTGGACGAGCCAAAGACCGGAGATGTTTTTTAAGAAACGAATCTTATCTTCCACGCCACGTTCATTGGTGAAGTTCGCAGCCAAGGAGGCTTCATTCACAATCGGCTCGTCGAGTTCTGCACCCATGAGTGACCAGGTGCCGCTGGACAGGTAGAGCCAGTTTTCCGAGGAGTCTGCATCAGCGGGGACGGCCGCGATCGCGCTTGCGGTGTCATGAGAACCGGGAACAATCACGTCCAACTGCTCGGTCCCAGCATCTTTGGCAAGTTCAGCACGCAGCGATCCGATGCGTGTGCCTGCTGGAACGATCTCGCCGAGAAACGTGTGAGGCAAGCCCGCTTTTTCCAAAAGCTCTTTGTCCCATTGACCGGTATGGGGATTGACCATTTGAGAGGTCGAGGCAATGGTCGCTTCATTGACCGCTTGGCCGCTGAAGAAATAATGCAATAAGTCAGGGATGAAAAGCAATTGATCCACCTGCTCTAGGAGAGCCGGTTCTGCCTGATGCTGCGCGATCAACTGATAAATCGAATTAAACGGCATATGCTGAATGCCTGTGGCCAAATACACATTGTCCGCACCAAGCTGCTCATGTAATTTTTCCATGGCAGGGGGATTCCGCTTGTCCCGATACGCAAAGGGCAACCCCAATAGCTGGCCACTTTTTCCGAGCAAACCAAAGTCCACCCCCCAGGTATCCACGCCAAGGCTCACGAGTTTTACGCCCGCTTCGTCGGCAGCTTCTTGACAGCGTGCCAAGCCTTCGAGGAGATTAGACCAGAGGTCCTGGAGGTTCCAGTGATAGCCGCTGGGCAGATGCTGGGGCAAGTTGGCGAATCGGTGACAGGCTTGCAGGGTCAGCTTGTCATTTTCCAGAATCGCGAGCATGGCTCTGCCTGATTCAGCGCCAAGGTCAAAGGCCACATAAGCGTGTTTGGATGGGTTGGACATTTTTTATTCTCCGGGGATGTAACTGATGATGCCGTCCCATGGACTGGAAGCGGTGGCGTAAAGTTTTTTGCCGATGCGGCCGCTGAGGTAGGCTAGGCGACCTGCTTCAATGGCATGACGCATCGCGTGGGCCATGCGAACGGGATCTTTGGCATGAGCGATACCGGTGTTGAGCAGCACGCCGTCAGCACCGAGTTCCATGGCAAGGGTCACGTCCGAGGCTGTTCCCACGCCAGCATCGACAATAACAGGGTAATCTTCGTCACCCTCTTTGAGCAATTCGAGAATGATGCGGATGGCATTGGGATTCAGAATGCCTTGCCCAGACCCGATGGGTGAGCCGGCGGGCATGACGCTTGATGCGCCTGCTTCTTTGATTTTGACTGCCATGATGGGGTCATCGCTGGTGTAGCAAAGAACTTTGAAGCCATCAGCGACGAGTTCGCGGGTGGCTTCGAGGGTTCCTTGGGGGTCGGGCAGCAGGGTTTTTTTATCGGCAAGGACTTCGAGTTTGACCCAGTGTTGGCCTGGGTTGTCGAGTTGTTCAAGCAGTTCGCGGCCGAGCTTGGCGACGCGGATGGCGTCGGCCGCATTGAAGCAGCCTGCGGTGTTGGGCAAGATGGTGTATCGGTCGAGGTCGATGGCCTCGAGGAGTGACTCGCCTTGTTCGTTGTAGAGTCGTTCACGGCGGACAGCGACGGTGATCGCCCCCGCGCCACTGGCTTCGAGTGCTTGGGCCATGGTGGGGTTGTCAGGATATTTCCCTGTGCCGAGGATCAGTTGGCTGGAGAAGGTTTGTCCTACAACGGTCAGTGACGTATCCGATGGGTTTTGTGTGTTCATGGTCAGGTTTTCCGAATGGGAATTTGGGTCGATTGAAAGGTTGTTTTTCAGAGGATTTTTTTGAAGGCTAGAGGCATTCCCGGAGAAAGTTTCCGGGGGGGGCGGGGGGGTTAGCCTCCTCCTACGAGGGTGACGAGTTCGACTTGATCGCCTTGGGCGAGCGGGGTGGTTTGATGGTCTCGTCGTGGGATGAGTTCTTGGTTGACTTCGACAGCGACTGCTCCTTTATCCAGTCCGAGATGGACGATGAGTTCGTGGACGGTTTGGCCGTCGGGTTGTTCTTGAGATTCGCCGTTGACTGTAATGTTCATGGTTTAGAGCAATTCGTTTTTAGAGCTATCAGTTATCAGCAATCAGTAAGAAGGAGATAGTAGGATGAAGTTCGGAGATATGAAAGTTTGCATCTGTGATTGGCGGTTGTTTATTGTGTTTTGAGAATCACGTCGGTTCGGAAATAAGTGCGTCGTTGGATTCGCATGATGCTCATTCGCACCGATTGCCCATGCTCGACGGTTGGCAGGAGTAGGCCTGCTTCATCAAGCGTGCGAATGGGGAATCGTCCGAGACTTAATAGGACGTCTCCTGGCCGCAGGTTTGCCCCGGCAGCGGGTCCGCGTGGGATGATTTTGGTGATGACCAGTCCGCGTAACTGGGGCATGCCTGTTTTGCGAGCCATTTGGGGGGTGATGGTGGTCGCTTCAAGTCCCAACAGCGAGACAAATAGCCCATTGGCATCAGGCTTGGGCTTTTCGGTGATTTGGAAGGTTACTTGTTGAACGTTTCCAAACCGCAGGATTTGGAGGCGAATGGTGTCCCCCGCCTGTTTTTTGAGCATGTGGATGGTGTAATCCACCGCATCGGTGACGGGAAGGTTGTCGATTTCGAGAATCGTATCGCCAGGCATGATGCCCGCACGTCCAGCAGGGGAATCCACTTCCACACTGATGATACGCAACGATTGTTTTTTCTCGCTGACCTGTAACCCAATGTTTAGCTTGGCCCCTTGTTGATGGGAGAGCATTTGCGGGAGGAGCCGTCGCAAGTCATCCACCGCGATGGCAAAGCCGATGTTCTGAGCATCAGCCCGAATGGCTGTGTTGATCCCCACCAGTTCGCCGAGGACATTGAGTAGCGGGCCGCCTGAGTTGCCCGGATTGATACTGGCATCGGTTTGAATCAAATTGTTAAACGAGACATTGTTGCCTGCTTTAATGGACCGTCCCAGTGCGCTGATCACGCCTGTGGTGACGGTGTTTTGATAGCCCATCGGGTTGCCGATGGCAATGACTGTTTCGCCGACCATCAGGTCATGGCTATGGCCCAGTGACAGGGGAGTGAGAGGCTCGGGCGTTTGGATTTTGAGGACTGCAAGGTCATGTTCATGGTCGATGGCTACGATTTGAGCTTCAAACTCCCGTTTGTCTTCAAAGATCACTTTGCGTTGTGCGGTGCGGGCGACGACATGGGCATTGGTAATGATGTAGCCGTCTGCATGAAGGACGAATCCGCTGCCGACGCTGGTGTGTTCCCGCCTCTGGATGCGGCTTCGTCTGGGCGAATCAAAGAAGTGATCAAACAAATCTTCAATTCCCCGAGGCGCACGGTATTCAATCACCTGCTTGGAGGAGATATTGACCACCGAGTTGCGGGAGGCTTCAAAGACCTCGACCACAGGCGTTCGTCTGGGGTCCCCCCGGTTCCCCCGGTTCCCCCGGTCCCCCCGGTCCCCCCGGTCCTCTGGGCCTCCCCACGCTTGTAAGGGAGCCAATAGCAACAATAGTCCAAGCAATCGTAGGTGCGTTTTCATAGGAGGCCTAGTATATCCACGTTGAGAAAAGGTGGCTTTTTGCCCATGATTTTTCACAACGTCCCCCCGGAAGTGCCCCCGGAAGTGCCCCCGGAAGTTTCCTCTGCCTCCCCCAAGCATCCCCCCGGAGGCTCCCTTAGGAACTCCCCGGAAGCTTATTGAAAGTACTATAAAATTTCACCCAGAGGCACTTATCAGAGGCGCTCCCTGAGATATTATCGGAGGGGAGTTGCCGGGGAGTTTCGGGGGTTTCAGGGGGGGGGTCCGGGGGGACTTCCGGGGGGGGACTGGCATGATAATCTGATTAGAGATATCCTTTTACCCATCAATTGTTTGGGGTAAATGCCATGGCCACGATGCGAGAGCGAACGACAAAAAAAATGTACGACTTATGGTCTTGGATTTATAACTGGACCTTTGGGGCGTTGGTACGCTCACGTCAAAAGCGAGCAGTACAACAATTGCCCCTTAAACCCGGCGACTGGGTGCTGGACTTGGGCGTGGGAACAGGGCTTACCCTTAAGCACTATCCCAAAGACGTGACTGTCGTCGGCATGGACCTAAGCCATGGCATGCTCAACAAAGCCCGCATCCTTTGCGAGAAAAAAGGATACGACCACATCCAACTCGTCCGAGGTGATGGCATGTCCCCTCCCTTTACTGAGCAAAGCTTCGACCACATGATCATGTGCCACACCGTCACCGTCGTCAGTGACCCCGTTCAACTCCTGAACTGGGCGGCCCGTTTGATTAAGCCCGGCGGCCGAATTGTGCTTGCAAACCACTTCCGTTCAACCAACCGCGTGATGAGCTGGTTCGAAAAATGGACCAACCCCTTCTGGGTCAAAATCGGTTGGCGTAGCGATGTCGCACTCGAAGAGGTTCTTGAAGGGGTGGACCTGCACTTTGAATATCACTTCAAACCCAAGTTAATGGATCTGTGGCAAATCGTGTGCTTGACCAACGAAGCCGATGAAATGGACGCCACGTCCGAGACCACGCCGTCCAAGCCCAAAACCACGTCCCCATCGTTTAAGCCTGTTGGCTCTCTGTTGGCCAGCTAAAAATAATAAGAAAGACCCAGATGACTCAGCGAACCTTTGCCCGACCGACACGATATTGGATTCAAACGGGTTTGCTTCTGTTGATCGGATGGCTTGGCCTGACGTGCCATGGCATCAGTGCCGCTCCGATTACCGCAGGGCTCTCGCAGTTGCCTTTGGCGGACCCGATCATCGAGGCCGACGCTCAAATACATGCTCAGAAAACGCGTGTTTGGCGTGACGGAGGCGTGCAGTATTTGCTATTGGAACGTGACGTTTCCGTGGGTGTGGGGACGTACGGCTTTCGAGCTGCGCGGGCGGTTTTGCGGATCGAACGCGAAGCTGTGGCCGGTCGTGAAGTGAAACATCTGTGGCTGTATCTAGAAGATGCCCAACCGATGCGTGGGCGAGGCCCAACCGTCACCGAAGCCCCGTTTTTACTGGTGACCGTTTCCACGCAAGGTGCGGTGAATCTCGAAACAGACCTGTTTAAAAATGAAGATGCCAGTTCATCTGCCTTGGTCGCAGCGGCTCGTGATCGCTTTGAAAAACGTTTGCAGACCATTTCACGCAAACCTTTGGATGTGCCGTCGGGCCAGCCGCTGAATAATGTAGAACAACTGCGTCAAGATCGTAAACGTTTGGCTCGACCCACGGTTGTTTTGCCTCCCAAGCCCGAGCAAAGCCCTGTCGCCATTACAGGAACCCAAGCGTTGGCTCAACCCACCCCTGTGGCGGTTTCTGAACAAGCATTGAAATCTGCCAGTCAATCCACAGGCAACCTCACTGGCGCCGTTTTTCCTGTGGTGGTTGAAACTTCCGGGGGCACTTCCGGGGGGGTAAGCAAGGCCGTTGACCAGCTTCCGGGGGGGGCTATTTTGCCGCCGGTGGGAACGGTGCATCTGACCTTTGACCAAATGGTGGTCGACCTTGATAGCGATCAGCCTTATGCGGTTTTAATCGGCAAAGTAGGCGTGATGTTTGTAGATCGCCATGGCAAGCTAGGCATGTCCCTGCGAGCTGAACAAGCAGTCCTATTCCTCACACCTGACAAAGAACATGAACAAATCTTCAGCCAAACCGACGCTGCTTCGGTAGCAGGGGTTTATCTTGAAGATAGTGTGATTGCGACTGATGGTTCCTATACCTTGCGTTCGCCGCGGGTTTATTACGACAATGTGCAGAACAAAGCCGTCGTGCTTGACGCGGTGATGTACACTTGGGATGTGAGACAAAAAGTTCCGATTTATGTGCGGGCTGAAAAATTAATGCAGCAGTCACGCCAAAGCTGGACCGCCCATCAAGCCCAACTGACAACCAGTGAATTTGCAGAACCCCATTTTTCCATCGCTGCCCGTACGATCACCCTGACCCATGAAAAAAACCGTCGTGGTGAAATGGAATACCGCTACGTGGCGCAGAAGCCTTCCTTGCGTTGGGGCAAAACCACCGTCATGCGAACCCCTCGCTTAGCAGGCAAAGCCCAGGATATTCCGCTACAGAATATCAATGTGAATTACAGCGAGAACAAAGGCGCCAATATTCAAACGCGATGGGACTTGTTCTCATTAATCGGCCGTGAAAATCCCAGTGGCGTGGATATGGCCCTCCAACTGGATTATCGTGGCATTCATGGGCCTGGCATCGGCTTGAACCTAGACTATGACCGTCCTCAAATGTTCGGCATGCTCGAATCCTATGGCCTGCTCCGTGACACAGGTGACGACAAAATCGGTGGACGTAACGATATCGAACATGATAGCGACACCCGAGGCTACATTCATGGTCAGCATCGCAGCTATCTACAAGACGACTGGGAACTCTCTCTTGAACTAGGCTACGTCTCAGACGAAACCTTCTTAGAAGAATTTTTCCGATCCGAAGCCCAGACCGCCAAGCCTTATGAAACCTCGCTGTACCTCAAACGTCAGCAAGACGATTGGGCTATGACCCTGCTTGGGAAGTATGAAGTAAACGACTTCACCGCTCAAACTTCAATCTTGCAGTATCAGGGATACACCGTCGACAAATTGCCCGAACTGGGCTTGTATTCAGTGGGATCATCTTTGTGGGGAGATCGACTCACTTACTTTGGACAGACCCAAGCCAGTCGTATGAAAATCCGAATAGGCGATGACAATCCTCAGGATCGCGGCTTTACCGCCGCTCAAAGTGCGATCTTATTCGGTCAATCCCAGTCCACCCGTTTCAAAGACGCTTTGACTGCGACAGGCATTCCCACCAGCTATGTTTCGAGGCTCGATAGCCGTCATGAATTACAAGCACCGCTCAAAGTCGGCACCGTCAATGTGGTGCCTTTCGCCACCGGTCGGGTGACCGCTTATGACGATGACTTCCGTGCGTTTAGTGGCAATGATGACAACGTACGCATCTGGGGCAGTGTGGGCCTTCGCGCTCAAACAGAGTTTCATCGAACCTTCAACTCCGTCGAAAGTCGACTGTGGAATCTCCATCAGCTTCGCCATGTGATTGAACCTCATGTCACGTTTTCCTTGGCGGGGTCCACGCTGGATGCAGCAGACTTGCCTGTGTTCGATCAGGACATCGAAGCGATCCGCGACGGCATGACCGTGAAGGTCGGCGCACGCAACACCTTTCAAACCAAACGCGGTGGCCCTGGCCGTTGGCGTATCGTCGATTGGATTGTGCTTGATACCGATGTGGTGGTCAGTTCAGGTGAAGTGAATAACAACCCCAACGCATTGGGGAACTTCTTTGACTACCGCCCCGAATTTAGCCGCGGCGGCGACTATTTCCATTCCAACGTCGCATGGATGGTAAGCGATGCACTGGCTGCAGTAGGTGAAATGACCTACGACTTTGAAGCCAACAAAACCTCGCAATGGCGTGCAGGCATCTCGTTGCAGCATGCGCCTCAGTTGACTTCGTTTGTAGACTATTCAGAGATTGATACGTTGGGTAGCAGTTTGCTGACGTATGGCTTTACCTATCAATTAACCCGCAAATACAGCATGGCCCTGTCGCATCGAATGGATTTGTCCCAGAACAACCAACGGTTTGTGGATGTGACATTGATTCGTGAGTTACCTCGCTGGCGATTGATTATGGAATACAGCCTCAATGAAATTGATGGCGACCAATCGGTGGCCTTGCTCTTAATGCCTCTGGGCTTCGGTGGTTCTCGTTACACCCGTCCAATCTATCACGACGTGATGCAGCAGGTCGATTAACAGGCCTTGGCATTTAACGATAAAGACGTACCTAATAACATCGTTTCGGGTTTTTGCAACATTTTTTCCATGTTAAAGCCTTTTTTTTATGTGTGTGCTGGAAACAGCCGCAAGCATACTTGCTTGCGCGTCTGGGGTGACGTAAAAAAAACAAAGACTCCCGACCTGCTCTGTAGAGCACCTTTTATTCGGTGTGATGGCCTCGGAAGTTCCATGCCAAAAACACTTTGTTTTCAGGCTCCTCACCGATGGGCAATGAAATCTGATTGTGGACCTTTTTGAACCGCCGAAGCGAACAGGCCAACCGCCACGTGATCGGCGGACGATTGTCAATGGTATTTGTGGATTTTGCGAACCGGCTCGCTATGGCGTGTTCTGCCCGAATCGTTGGGCCATGGGCGACGGTGTGGGATTTGTTTGACCGCTGGAATGCGGACGGAACACGGGTCGCTATTCTGGATCGTTTGCGAAACGAAGTTTAAATTGACGAGCAACTTTGGTGCATCGAACGGCTTATGGGTTGGCTTGAAGGAGTGTCGTCGCATCCTGTCACGTTTGGCTACCATTTGATAAGCGAGATTTTCAACCTACGATTTTTTATTTGGGGATCTTTTCAAAGCCGAGTCCTGAGGTCTGCCCAAGGGCCGGATATCTGGCAGAACAGGAATTGATCGCAGGTGAGGCATTGTGTCAGCCTGCGTCTTTGCCAATGCGGCCGATGACTGGGTCGCTTGGGTTTTGCAGTTGCAACGGTTCGTCTCCCATCGATTCCATTGGCGGCATCGGGGGCGGCAAATACGTCGTATACATTTCAGGATAATCATCATCCAAATCCATGGCATACCGTGAATCTTGATGTCCCCGGTGCGCCCGGTGTGCGCGATGAATGATGCTATGACGCTGACCATGCTCTAGGATCATCATGAGGAAAAGCGCGAAGTTGTACAGTACCAAAATGCCAATGAATCCTAGCAGGGCGTATTCGTTGGGTTGGGCATCAAGTTGTTCATGAAAGAAGAACCAATCGCCCATGCTGTGAAGTTTGTTTTCCATGGCTTTGCTTCCGAGCGTGGTCGCAAAGGGCAAGCTCGGAAAATCTTCTCGAAACAAGCGAGGCATATCCGGGACCAGAGCCCATAGACCGCCCAGTGTCATTGCTGCGGGAATCCATCGCCAGCCGCGTCGAACGACCAAGCAGCCGAGCCCGGCAATGATGGTTCCGCTGGCCATTCCGACTGCAAAATGCATTGTTGTCCACGCCATACGTAAAATACTCCCCTATTGGAGAAATATTTCGGATGTTTGAAGGGACCACTTTGTATGGTGAGGCGCTTAAACCATTTATCACGTTCAGCGAGGTCAGGTCGTAGGGATCAGGCGGCCTTGGGGATTTGGTATTCGGTTGGAGGGGATGAGCTGTGGCGACAAATTTGGCTGTCCTCAGCGGGCAATTGATCCAGCCAATGGACAAAATTCGTGGCGGCCGCCTGCCAACTATGGTGTTCCTGGGCCCATTGACGGCCCTGGGTTCGTAGGTATTGGCTTGCCAGGGGTTCGGCCCAGAGGCGTTCGATGGCTTGAACCCAGCTATTTTTTTGTCGGCAAACCATCGCTGGTGGGGCGATGAGCCCTTCGATGGCTTTGGGGGAACAGACCATGGGAATGCCCATGGCGGCAGCTTCGAGCAGTTTGTTTTTGATGCCGCCACCACAACGCATCGGCAAGACGGTCATGCCCGCGCTATGGACATACGGCCGAACATCTGCAACTGCCCCGGTGACCTCGACGCCTGGCAATTGATCCAAGGCCAGCACACTGTCCAATGGATTTTTACCTACAATTTGAAATCTCGCGCGGGGGTGACGCTTGCGAAGTGTGGGCCACACATGTTTACAAAACCAGCGGACCGCATCGATATTGGGTTCAAAATCCATGCGTCCCCAGAAGACAATTTTTTGACGGAGGCGAGGGCTTTTTTGAGGCTGAAAGTAATCCAGATCCACGCCGTTTCGGATGGTGACTGTTTCTTTGACGCCCGCGATGAGTTTGAGGAGTTTGGTTTCCGTTGGCGCGACGCCGATTGCACCATCAAGGCCACGGGCAAAGAGGTTTTCCAGCCCGGCGTACAAGGCCAATTTTTGCAAGCGTGAACTGAGGGTTCGTACCCCTTCTTGTTTCATACAGGAAAGCTGAAAGCGGACCAGTTCATCTGCTGCGTACCAGACTTTGCGGATGTGCTTGAATTGACTGAGTCCTTTGAGCATCATGACACTGTGCTGGCCGAGGCCGATGACTGTTTTGGGTTGGTATTGCTCGACGAGTTCCACAATGCCCCCAAAGCGTGGCAAGTCTCGTCCCTGATAGTCGGCCAAGCGTTTACGCATGTACGCACCGGGGCCTGACCAGGCGGCCATGAAGTCTTCGGTGTTTTGAATATTGACCTTGGGCCAAGGAATATTCATCTGTCGCAGTGGTGTCGGAATGTCCGCAGGCGGCTCAGTGATCGAGGCCAAGCCCACGTTCAAACCCAGATTGCTCATTGCTTTGGCGGTGTTGTAACCATGCACGCAAAACCCTTGATCCAAGGGCCAAACCGCATGTTCGCCTACAAATAGCACATCTAATTGCCTGTTTGCGTGAAGTTTCAAGTATGAACCTCTCCCTGATTTAAGCTGCCTGTCGCAGCGATATTTTTTGCTCAACAGCTTTTTCAACTGCTTGAAGGTATCGCTGTGTGGTAGCTTCCCATGTGTAATTTTGTAAACGATCAAGCCCCTTGGCAATACATTGCTGGCGATAAAAACGATCTTTCATCAGTCGTGTCAAGCCTGATGCAATCGTGCCTGTGTCAAACGGATCGACCAACTCTGCAGTATCGCCTGCTACTTCAGGCAAGCTTGTCACGTCACTGGTTAATACCGCAGTCTGTGTTTTCCACGCATCAAGAATGGGCAACCCAAACCCTTCGGATAAACTGGTGAACGCTAAAATTTTGGCACTACTTAGTAACGCAGGCAGATCCGCTTCGTCGGCAAAGCCGTTGAGATTGACATGCTCTGTGATGCCCAGACAAGCTACCTGGTTTTTAGCTTGGTCTAAGGTCTTGTCATCTAAACCGATTACCACCAATTGCCAGCGTTTGCGAAGGCGTGGGTTTAGCATCGCCCAAGCTTCAATCACACGGCAAGTGTTCTTACGCTTGGCGGCAGCGCCAAAATGCAGCACATAAGGCTGGTCAATGGCGTACCGATCAAGAACCGGGGCAGCCTCGGTTTCTGAAATATAATTTGTTTGACTGTCCGGAGCCCATGGGTTGACCGTAATGCGATGGGGGTCTGCATTGAACTGACGGACCAGACGGTTCCGCGTGTACAGCGAGGGGGTGATGATCCCCGCAGCATGACCACAAGCATGAACAACGCACTGATGAAAATAGCGAGTCTGAGGCGTTGAAACACCCGAGTCCAAAGGTATTAAATCGTGAATGGTGACCAAAGTCTTGATCGGCATCCACGACGGGCAGGTGTTCGCAGGGCAATGTAACACATCAGCTTCGCCACGCCACGCAGCGTAAGGCAGCCTAAGTCGTTCCCAGTTATTGAACCGATCACCCCGCATCTCAATTTGCTGAGGATGGATATTAGAGAACGGCAACACGTCCGGTAACGACTCATCAAGCCGATGAAACGCGTTTATCTGCCAGTTGGGCCTTGCTTTGGCGACGTGGGTATAGAGGTCGACAAGGTTCTTCCCAGTCCCTCGCCGCGTGGGCCAATATACCGTTCGTGCATCCAAAGCAATACGCATGTTCTTTGTATCGGACAAATCACAGGGCAGGTTAATTGGCACAACCCTTACAAACGGACTTTTTTTCGCGCTCGAAAATAGATTGAAAAAAAGTAAAAAAAAGGTTGTGGTTGGTCCCGTAAACGTTAAAGTAACGCACTTTGGCGATCTCCCTTGAAAGGTTTTACCATCATGTCCGATCCCATGAACTTTGCGGTGATTGGTTGTGGCGTTCTTGCTCAGAGCCAGCATATTCCCAATATTGCAGCCTCTGAAAATGCGGTGTTGCATACCTGTTGTGACTTGTCGGATGAATCATTGGACGTATGTAAAAACCAGTTCGGTGCGTTGAACGTCAGCAAAGACATGGCCGCCACCATTGCCAACCCTCAAGTGCAAGCAATTTGCCTGGCAACCACCGAGCGGATTCGCTTGGACCCCATTCGCATGGCCGCGGAATTGGGCAAGCCGATCTATATCGAAAAACCCATGGCAGCGACGCTGGAACAGGCCAAGGAAATTCATAAAATTGTCACCGACTCAGGCATCCGCTTTTGCGTGGGACACAATCGGCGTTTTTCCCCTGCGATGGTTCAAGGACACCAGATTTTCCGAGATCATATGGCCGCCCCCAAGCACAACGGTTGGCGATGGTCCCGTGAAGGCAAAAATCAAGCTCAGCTTCCAGAAGATCATGTCGCAGCTATGTCCGTGCGTGTGAATGATGATTGGTACAGCTGGAAGGGATATGCTGTGGCCAAGTCTGAATCAGACTTTGGAGCGATGCTCTTTGAAATGACCCATTTCACCGATTTGTGTAACTGGTTTATGCAAGCAGAGCCAGATCAGGTCGTCGCGTTGAGCCCCAACCAACTGAACCATGGCGTGGTCATTAGCTACACAACCGGCGAAGTTGCTACCATCCTTATGGGCGCCAACGGAACCTTCGGCTATCCCAAAGAACTCTACGAAATGGTCGGCGGCGGGGGCGTGGTTGCCATTGATCACATGATGGAAATCCGAACCGCTGGCATCGCCAATGTGCAGCAAAAAATTCCCTTTGAAACCATTGACGGCAACGCCTCTGGCATCGACGGCTGGCTGACCCAACGCAAGGCTGGCTGTGACCAAGCGGTCCTCGCTGGCGATCCCATGTTGCAGTTTACAGGCGAGCCAGACAAAGGACACGCCCACGCAATTGAAGCATTTATCCGTGAAATTCGTGGCCAAGGACCTGTCGCCTGTGGTGTGGATGACGCACTGATGGCGACGCGGGTTGCATTTGCAGCCATCCGGTCGTCCGTTGAAGGACGCGTTGTGAAAATCGAAGAAGTATGATTTCGAGTTTTTAGCTGTCAGCTATCAGTTATCAGTAAGAGGGGAATCCGACTCTTCGGAAGACCTTAGAGTTCGGCGTTGTGACAAACGCAAGCGAACAACTTACGTGTATGGGAAGTCCTAGAAGTCTCTAGATTTCAGGGGTTTTCGTACCACCGTACATGGAAGGTAATGTTTTGGGTGTCGGTGGTACTTCGCGGGGTGTTGCCGTCGAACACATCTTGTACTTGGAAGGCATTGAGGGCTCGGTCGTATATGGCCACGCGTTTGAGTTCGCCAAGCCAGGGTCGGCTATCATCGGCTTCATTGCCTAGGAACATTTTGTAGCTGTCGTCCCAACTGCTCAGGACACCGTCGCGTGCTTCGGTGATTTCCAGTGTGCCGTTGCGGTACATTTTGACATTGTCGCCGTCCCATGTGATGACGATGTGTTGCTGGGTCGTGGTCAGAACACTGGCCGAGTCGATATCGGGTGTGCCGTTGTTGCCGGTGGTGGAGGTTCGTTGTCGCCAGACATATTGATCGGTATCCTGTCCGAAGGTGAAGTTTCGATTGCTGGTATTTTCGGAGAACGAGACCAGTCGTGCCGGGCCATTCTGGGTGAGGTTGTCGGGGGTGAAGATAATTTCAAAGGTCAGTTCATCAGTGGCTTCCAAGGCATCGGAGATTTTGGAGGCATCGGTATCCGAGGCCGCCTTGGTAGCCGCATTGAAGGTGATGCCGCCACTGGGTGCCCATGTGACGTTGGCGGTGTTGTCCACGGTGAGGTCCAGTGCGGTTCCAAACCCACTGGTATCCTTGACGAGATAGCCTGAGGAACTACTGGCGCCGGGAGCTTGATCGCTGTAAAGGTTAGTTGCCTGGGTCGCATCGAGCGGTTGGTCATAGATACGGTACTCATCAAGGAGTCCCTGGAAATAATCAGATAGCGGGGTGACGACGCCGTTGCCACTTCTTTTGGTGGTGGCCCCAATGGCGATGGGTTCATAGTTTCCGATGCCGCCGGAGTTGGTTCCCATGCCGCCGGTGTAGCTGTCTGTATCGGCGAGGGTTCCGTTGATATAGAGCTTCATGCCACTGTATCCCCAGGAGAATATCACATGGTTCCATGTGCCTGCTGAAACAGTGCCTGATTGCAGGAGATAGCTGGCACTGGTGCTTTGAAGTCGGACTTCGACTTTACTGGCAGTGATCCAGATATCCAGATGTCCGCCTGTGTCGTAGCCGGAGGAATCTTTGGAGAAGAGGCTCTGATTGGTCGAGACGCTGTCTGCATTGAACCAGAACGAAACGGCACCACTGTTAAGCAGGTAAGTATCGTTGTGTGGGATTTTCAGGTAATCGTTGCTGCCGTCGAATTGGACAGCTGTATCGGTGTGGCCGGGTTGTTCGCCGAGTGGGGTGTTGTGATAGGTTCCATCGTTGGAAAGCTGGTCGGTGGCAATGAGCGTTCCGCCACCTCCGCCGCCACCGGTTTGCGCCAGATCGATATGTATTTGAGCATTATCTTTTAATTCGATTTTATCTAGCGACATGGCGGTTCCGTAGAACTGGGCATTGTCTTCGATCTTGAATTTATCTTCGGCATAGACAATGCCGCACATGATGGCTGAATCTTCAAGCTTCAATTCTCCATCATCTATCAGGTAGACATACAATCGCCCCGCACCCTGCGTGTCTGGGTTGAGTTTGCCTGTTCCCTCGACTTCAAGTTTGTCCTTGACATAAAGGGTCAGGCTCGATCCATCTGGGATAATCAGTTGGCCTGCGTCTTTTATTTCGAACTTTTCATCACAAAGGACGGTAATATCACCATTGATGGTGACGATGGCTGTCCCTTTGATGTGCAGTTTTTCGTAACGTTTGTCACTACTCCATGTTTCACTGGAAGTGATATCAACATGACCTTGACTGGAGGGAAGGCCGCCTGGCGCTGAGACATCCGAGGGGATGTCAATTTCGGAGCTTAGTGCGGCCTTGGTTCCTGTCACGGAGCTTGCCCCAGTGAGTTTGATAACGGATGAAGGGTTGCCCCCCACGCCGCAGTATGCATTGCCCTTGATGTGGCTGTGGCTTTCGAGTTTGATTTTATGGTTGGAAGTGGAATTGGTGGACACTTCAGCCTGGCTGGAGATATTTCCTCCGCCGTAGGGTCCAGTCTGTGAATTGTAGCTATCAATAAAAGAGTTTTTTTTGAGTTTGATTTCATTGCCAGCGGAGATGCCAAATCCGCTTCCACTTCCGCTATTGATGGCTTCGTCGAGTTTCCAGTGTCCGACGAGTTGGGGTGTGGGCAGGGGGACTTCTTCCATTTTGTATTCGAGGATCAGTTGGGGGTCGTTATTTCCATCGTCTTCTTCTGTTGTTCCTGTATAGCCAGAGGGGTCTGGATTGATTCCGATGTCATGATGAAGCTGGGCATCATCTTTGACTTTGATTTTTTCCCCTAGAAAAGTGCCATAAAACTGGGCATCATTTTCCAGTTTCGAGGAGCCGGTTGGCGCGATGACCCTGGCGTAAACTTGTGAGGTATCCTCCGCTTCAAACTTGTCACCGGATAAGATGTAAAAGGTTGCCAGTGCGGGGTTGGCGGTGTTGATATTCAAGCGGGCATTGTCTTTGAGTTTGACTGGATGGTCTCCCCCCTTGGCCCAGATGGTGACGGAGGAGTTTGCGAGGATGCGTAACTCGCTGTTGTCTTTCATTTCGAATTCGTCTTCGCAGAGAATTCGGACATGGCCACTGATATGAACAATGGCATCGTTTTTGATTTCCATTTCATCACAATGAATATCGCCTGTGAGGGTGGTGGTTCCGCTGTTGTAGGTCAGTTCGCCTTGATTGGCAGGCATGCCTGTCGGTTCGGTGACGGTGGGGATGTCAATGGCTTGGGTCAGTGTGGACCGGGTGCCAGTGAGCGTGGCATCAGAGCTGACGGAGATGATGGTGTTGGGGTCTCCTCCGGGCCCCCCATAGGCGCTGCCGTGTAGTTTTGAATCGTCTTTAATTTCGATGTCGCCTGATCCGGTGGAGTTCGTTGAGATGATCGCTTCGGGTCCGACATTGGCTCCGCCGTAGGCACCGAGGGTCGAGTTGAAGCTGTCAATGATGCCGTCGTCTTCTAATTCCACGCTTTCAGTGACGGCCAGTCCTAAATTGCTGTTGGTGATGATCGGTGAATCACCGCTCCAGATCAAAGCTCGCTCCAGAAGCGTTTTGCCCTCGGCAGTCAGACTGTCAGGGCTGAAACTCGAGCTGCCCCAAGGCAAGACTACCCGTCGGGCCGGTGTATTCACGCCTGTGTTCAGCGTTTGTCCCGCGTTCATCACGCCCAGGGCAATGCTGTTGTTGGACGCATGATGGGCCAAGGCGGTCATGTCACCGGGGACCACGCCAAGTGAGCTAAGTGACTGGTCCGAGCTGGTGATGCTCAATAGACCTGCGTCAAATGTGGAGGTGATGTAATGGGTGTTGTCTTGAATATCAATTTGTGATTGCGTGTTGGTTTGCACCGATTGGGCGAGTCCCATATTGGTCACCACGCTGCTGATCTGTTCGGTTACCACGCCGATGGGGGCGCTGAGAAGGTTTCCGCCCAGCGTGCTGTCTGTGGCGTTTTGGCTGACATAAACCACGTCCGCATTGGCGTAGGCTGTGGATAATGCGCTCTGTGAAGAACTGTCGTCAATTAATGTGACGGTCATGTTCCAGCTTTGGAGCAGGGTTTGCCTGGCCAGGTCATCTGCTGCAAGGCTTGCGGGGTTGGGGACGACCATCAACACCCGCGTCGGGGGCGTGGTCGAGGTGGGAGTGGGGGTGATTTCTGATTTGACGGTATGGGTGACGCCGTTGAAATAGCCTGTGGCTGTAATGACGATGTTGTCGGTGAGGCTGTTTGCCAGATCGCCATCACCAGTGATTTGCCCAGTATTGTCGATGGTTCCGTCATTCACGGTGACGTTGAAGGTTCCATTGTTGAGGCTTTGATTGGAGACCCAGATGCCGTCGGTATAGGTGGTTCGCCAGTCGGCATTGTTGCGGATGTGGTCGATGGTGATGTTCATGGCGGATTCGGCGATGCCTCGTGCGCTGGCTTGGCGGCTGACATTTTCAGAGATACTGCTGGTGGTGGATTGGGTGTTTAAAAAAGTTAATCCCAGTACGGTTGCCATGGCGAGCGTGATCAGGACCAAGACCATGGCGATACCACGAGGCTGATGGAGGGGGAGAGTTTTAGTTATTTTTTTCATATTTTATTACTCGCTTCGCAAGGCCGCAGTTCCGATGGCTGTATCTGAGACGAGGCCGAGGTCGAAAGTCACCTGATAACCAATCATGACAGCTTGCTGATCTGTGGTGTTGTCTAGGCTCGTCACCCAGCCATTGACTTGGGTTGCCCATATTTCGACAGGAAAATAGCTCTGGGTTTTGAGTGCGGTGGTGGCGGTATCAAAATTAGAGGTCAGAGCATAGCTGATATTGGCGGTGTCGATGGCGTTTTGAGACATACTGTCCCAGTTGGCTTTATAGGAGACGATTTGTAGGGTGTTGGCGTTGTATTCGATGCGTCGGATTTCGCCGACATTGGGCAAGTCATCTTCATTTTCATCGTGGGTCCAGAGGACCAAATAGCGGGTTCCTTCTTCGAGGATCATTTTTGAGCCTCGGATCGCAGCATTGAGCCTTGCAGCGACGGCTCTTTGTTTGACTACAAGTATGCGTAGATCGCGTGTACTACTGGTTCCATACGCGACGGCCGTCATCATGCCACTGATCGCCAACGCAATCATACTCATCCCCGCAATAGCCATGAGCAGCTCCACCATGGTGAAGCCTGACGATTGACGATGATGTTGAACGGTGCGTGGTGTCATGATCTGGAAACTTTAAGAAGAGGCTGGAATGAATCGTGAAATTTGCCATTGGCGAGCCTTGGCATCCGTCGCGGTCACAGTAACGGTGATGCCTGTGATGGTGGTATTCAATGCGGTGATGGCAACAGAAGTGTAGACAGCCGTGATGTTGAGCGTGAATTTCTGGTAGGAGGCTGGATACGCATTGCCCGCGACATCACTGAGGGTATCGGGGGTGGTTTTTAACCCATCGAGTGTAAAGTTGTGATAGTCGTCGATGTTGTCATAGGCACTTCGCGTGTTTTCTCCGGAGTCTGGCCCGGTCGTGGTGGTTCCCTGTGGGTCGAGATAGGGCTTGGAGGTTGCCTCTTCAAGAAACGCCTCGATTAACGAGGTCGCCCGCTGATTGTGCAACGCTTCATAAGTCTGATTCTGTGCGACGGAAACAGCTTGGACCACCGCCAAAACAGCAAAGGAGAGAATACTCGATGCAATAAGCACTTCGAGCATGGTAAAACCGCCTGGTTGTCGAGAGGACTGTTGCATCGGTGGACCGATTCCTTTAGAGAAAGATGCCTACAAGGTGTCGTCGGTAAAATCAACGATTTGGGTGAGAATCAAACCATCCCTTGGCAGTAAAGAAACGCCTAACTGCTGGTCTTGGTCGTTACAAACGGAAGAATCCTCCCAAATTCTCACTTGATTTATGGATAAATGATTCAGAGAACGGATTGGAGGCTGAATGAATCCGATAATTCTTCTATAGAACGAGAGCGGATTCTTTTGGCCTGCGGGCTATTCAATGGGATGGGATATGAATCACCGTTATTCAAAACATGCAAGGCAAAGGCGGGCTTTTACTTTTGTCGAAATGATTATTGTGGTCTCTGTCATCGGAATCGCTACCGCGCTGGCCTTGCCCATGCTAGGCACCACCAGTGCCACCAAGCTCATTGCCGCGGCAGACCAATTGTCAGCGGATATTTCCGTGACTCAAATGGAATCCATCAGCCATACCGATGACCTGCGGTACATGGTGTTTGATAGCGCCAATGAGGCCTATTACATCGCTGCGAATTCCGATCAAAATACGCCGATCACCAATGCTGTGGGAAACAAACCCTACAAAGTTGTTTTTGGTAAAAGTAGTGCCTTGTCCTTGGCGGGTGTGGGGATCAAGTCCTATTCCCTAGGCGGCGATGATCGTGTCCGTTTCGGTCTTTATGGCGAACTAGACCAAGCAACCCCCGCAACGATCACGCTTGAAATCGACGGCCTGGAACTCACCCTCACCATCGACCCAGTCATTGCTGAGGTTGCCATCGGCAATATTGTCACCACGCCCTGATCACCCTTGTCTTGGCGAAGACCTGCTCGTGTACGCATTGAATATGTTTGATGCGTGATGTTGTTTTGTCATGGTTGATCCATGTCCTGTTCACTCTTTTTTAGAGCCAGGATCGAATGCCAATCCCATTTAAAAGTCATGCGCATGGTGATTCGCCGAGACTGAATTGATAAGGCTTGGTGAAAGTCTCAACGCATACATCGATAGATGCGATCATATAAAATTGAACTTACAATAAAAAAAACTCGGCAATGACTTGAGGGATCAAATCATTGCCGAGGAATGTTAAAAAAATCAGTGACTCAAACGGTCCGGGAATTATTTGGCTGGCTTTGAGGCTTTCTTTTCAGTGGTATCAAATTTGACCCAGGCAGTGATTTTGATAGGCACATCAGCTTTGACAGCCACCGTTTGGCGGGCGAATTGGTCATGCCAAACTCGCACCGCATTTTTGCCTGTATGAGCAAGGGATTCATCCGTAATCGCCAGAGTCTTCGGATAATGCCAACCCCCTTTTTTCTCGAACGAACGATTGACAATGGTCATGCCTTCGGCAGAAATGTCATCAAAGTAGGTCCAGTTTTTAAAATTTTTGTCCCACTGGCCCCGCAGATGGATATCGATGGTCCCATCGACAGAGGGAGTGACTTCCAGAATAACCTGTGTCCACTTTTCATCGCTGACAAGCAGGCTACTGGTGACAAAGCGTTTTTTCTCTTGCTCGGTTTTAGCCCAGCCAGCATGCGTGACACGTATGTTGGGAACTTTGCTAGGCGTGATTTTTAATTCGCCTTTGTTTAGTCTCAAGTCAATACGGGCAAGACCTTGGCCTGCCAAGATAGGGCTTGCCAGTAAGGCAATGGCGATGAAAGAGGTTAATAGTGATATGCGTTTCATGGAAATCTCCTGGTGGAATGAAAAATAAACGGATTCTAAATGAAGCAAGCCTGCTCAGGCCCGCTTGGTCAATGATAATTTATTTCCCGTGTGCTGTACAGTTTTTTTGAACGCGGTGTCTGCAAGCAATGAAGAGTCATGACCTTTTTTTAAAGCGAATGGTATAGAGACAAATGGCTCATATTTGGGGCGAGAAATTGAACTGAATAATTGTTTTTGCATGGATGTTGCATTAATATAAAATCAATGGTGGGAAATTTTATTCAAATTGATGCAAATAATGACCTGCCGATTGTTCAGCAAATCCAGGCCAATCTGAAGCAGCAAATTCTGAATCACGAATTGCCTTCTGGAAGTCGTTTGCCCAGCATGCGACAAATCAGCGAACAACTGGGTTGTAGTCTCGGCATCGTGAAGCAAGCAGTCAACACGCTGACGGCAGAGGGATACCTTCGGTCGAGTCCCAGGCAAGGGGTGTATGTCGCAGAGCGAACGTCAGCCATTCGTGACATCGTCATGATCATGCCCAGTCTGGAACTGGAAAACATGCACCAGTTGGCGCGTGGCGCCCGTGAAGGGCTACTTTCTGGGCCTTATCGCTTGGTGATTCAGGCAGCCAACAATGACTACGACGAACAACTGCATTTATTGGAATACTTAGACCCAGACCTCGTGGCGGGGGTGCTGATCTGCCCGCCTCCGATCCAAGAGGGTTTTACCTCGCTTGAAAAATTGCAAGCCAAAGGATTACCCTGCATCCAGTTAGGAGCCTACATCGACGGCTTAAACATGGGGGCCGTGGTGTTTGATGCAGTGGAATTGGCCTATCAAGGGCTCTCGCATCTTTTGGAAATGGGACATCGAAACATCGGTGTGGTCGGCATCCCCGATAACACCGGGACTGGAAGGGATCGGCGGACAGGCTTGGCGATGGCGTTGGAACCTTACGGCATGAAGCCTGAGCAATTGTCGTATGTCCGTGCCAAAGAATGGAATTTAAGTGCAGACAAGCCTTGGCTTCAAGGTCAACATGTCGGAACGCAGTTGCTGACGGAACATCCAGACACGACGGCTGTTTTGGGTATGAATGAGCATATGACACTTGGCGTGGCGCGGGCGGCGCGTCAAATGGGACGAAAAATTGGTAAAGATTTGTCTTTGGTGAGCTTGGGCGATTTACTTATTTTTGAATTGCTCGATACGGAAATCACCGCAGTGGAAAAACCTTTGCCTCGAATTGCCGCTCGTGCAGCATTACGCCTTGTCGAATTAATTGAAGGCAGGAGAACCGATATTGGAATGATTCAATTGTCGCCTCGCTTAATTTCACGTCAAAGCGTGGTTCAGTTTACCTAGAACATGATGAATCCAAGCCTATCGTGTAAAAAAATCCTTGGACGCGCACGCAGTATGTGTGCTGCTATTTTTCAAGCCGAACGCTGAGGTCTTCCGAAGAGTCGGATTCTTCCCAAATGCGACCATGGGATTTCGAACGCTTGATCTGTTTGCCATGATGCAAACAGCTCTTTGATTGTTTTGTGATCTGGGGCGAGCTTCTTAATACAGTTCAGGGCGTCTGTCTTCATTCAAAAAATCACGGACCGCCTGTGGAGGCATGCCATGACAACGCTGGCGTTGCCATGGTTTTTGTGGCTCTATCACCGCATGGGTGAATCCTTCATCATGACCCGCGTGTGCCAGGATCTTGCCATCAGGACCAATGATGCAGCTAGAGCCATAGGTCAGATTTGGCTTATGAACTTTTCTAGGCCGCTTTCCATAGCTCGAACGAATCAGATAAGCCGTGCTGTCCATCGCACGAACGCGGTTGAGGAGCATGCAGCGTTCTTCACATTCACTTCGCTGTAAAGAGGGGAACAGAATAATTTGAGCGCCTCCCAGTGCCAGCATACGCGCCACCTCTGGGAAATAAATGTCATAACAGATCATCACCCCCACACAGCCAAATTCCGTGTCGGTTGTTTGGATCGCATTGCCTGGGGTGAGGCCATAGTCTTGACGTTCGCCGAGGGTCAAATGTGTCTTGTCATAGGTGAATACTTTTTGGCCAGACGGATCAAAAAGATGGGCGGTATTAAAGATGCCTTGGACTCGATGCTCGATCAACGGCAACAGCAGCCAGACGCCAAGCTCTTGGCAGATTTCAGAAGCGATTTTGCATTGATTTTCAGTGTTTTTTGATTCCAAACGGACCTGATCCGTATGGAGACCCATGACATTAAAATACTCAGGCAAAACAATGAGCCGTGCGCCCTCTTGAGCTGCACCACGCACCAACCCCCATGCAGATTGCTGCATTTGGGCGTTTTCCGACACCGTGTCCGGATGGAACGGCTGAATCGTTGCAACATGTAAAGGAGGGCGGTCTATGATCGATTCTCCAAAAATGAGAAGAGCCGAGCAGGATGATTGGTTAAAATGCCATCCACGCCACAACCAATCAAACGATTCATTTCATCTTCATCATCTGCAAAAAAAGGATTGACCTTGAGGCCCTGTGCATGAGCCTCGCGAACCAGTTCATGGGTTACCACTGCATTGATTGGCTGAAGGACTTCACAGGGATGACTTGAAACGGCTGTTTGTACATATGAATCGGTTCTTTGTCCCAAAAGATTGCACAAACGTATTTGAGGGTCTGCCGCACGAAGAAGTTTTAGTAAATCCTGATCCACCGCTGTGACAAAGGCTTGGTCATAAATATCGCCGTTGGCAAAGTAAGGAACCAACGCTTGGGCAATTGCCAAGGCATCATCCTTGTTTTCAGGATTAGCGTGGATGTTCAACATGACCCGCGAGGCATAAGCCATCGCTTCTGGAAGCGATAAAACTTTTTTCCCCTGTCCCGCATCAAGACTGCGAATGTAATCAAATGTCAGATCCGCCACGGCTCCGGTTCCATTGGTGGTGCGGTCGACGGTGGAGTCATGAATGATGGCAAGATGGTGGTCCGCCGTGCAACGAATATCGAACTCGACCATGTGCGCTCCCACACGAATGGCTTCTTCAAAAGCTGCTTGGGTGTTTTCCGGATGTGTCCCACTGGCACCGCGATGGGCACAGATGATAAATGGTTTGATGGATTGGTTCATGACGCATGCTCTGAAAATAATTAAAACTCGAGATAAAGCTTTATTTTTTTAATCGTTCAATTACTGCCTGCAAATCTGCCCAGACCTTGCGGCGATTGTCCTGTGTGTAAGACCGTAACAAATACGCAGGATGAAACGTGGGCATCAGATCAATGGGAGGACGTTTGGAACCCAGACCATGGAATTGATGCCATGTTCCACGCAAGGCCGTGATGCCTGTCTGGGTTTCAAGCAAAAGTTTGGCAGCAGGTCCGCCGAGCGTGACAATCACCTTGGGTTTGATAATGGCAATCTGACGTAACAAATAATCCCCACAGGCTTTGACCTCTGACGAGGCAGGGGTGCGATTTTGTGGCGGGCGACATTTCACGACGTTGGCAATATAAATCTGCTGTCTGTCAAAGCCCATGGCCACGATCATTTTGTCTAGCAACGCGCCCGAAGGACCGACAAAAGGACGACCCTGCAAATCTTCATCACGGCCGGGACCTTCACCCACAAACATCAAATCCGCATCAGGATTTCCCTCACCAAAAACCGTCTGCGTCCGGCTCTGGCATAACGTGCATTGCGTGCAATTGCGAACTTCCTGTTCGTCTATTTTCTGTAAAAGTCGTTGCTTTTCTTCGCGACTTAAGTGGGCCACCGACTCCGTCATCGGAGCAGTCCACAAAGAAGCCGAAGGCGAAGAACCCACCTTTGGCGGCAGGGTCGGGGAACTTTGTGATGGCGTGTGACGCGTTCTTTGTGCTATCGAGGGCGAGGGTTTTTCAGTAGATGCAGGAGAACTTGCCGAAGCTTGCCCAAGGGCTGTTGGGATAGGGGAACCCTGAGGAACAGCCTCAACTCCCAAGAGTTGATCAGTTCGCAGGTGCTGACGCAAAATACGTTGACGGCGTTGAGGCTGCATACACCCCAAACCCTATCAGCAGGCCATGTTTTTTGCAACGCCAACCAAGCTTGGTAGCCTACAAAAAACGCCCGAACAGTTGCCTGTCCGGGCGTTGGTTTTCGAAGTCGTCAGCCTTGGATATAAATATAGACCAAGGGCCAATTTCCGGGGGGCCGGGGGGGGGTTAGGGTTTGTTTTTGATTAGGTCTTCGACGACGCTGGGGTCTGCGAGTGTGGAGACGTCGCCGACTTTATCACCTTCGCCTTCGGCGATTTTACGCAGAATTCGTCGCATGATTTTCCCTGACCGTGTTTTGGGCAGGCTTGGAGCCCACTGGATCACGTCTGGCGAAGCAATGGGTCCGATTTCACTTCGGACGGTTTTGACGAGTTCTTTTTTCAGTTCATCGGATGGTTCGATATTCCCTTTGAGGGTGACAAATGCATAGATGCCTTGCCCTTTGATATCGTGGGGGAATCCGACGACGGCTGCTTCAGCGACCGCCTTGTTGGCGACGAGGGCAGATTCGACTTCGGCAGTTCCCATGCGATGGCCTGAGACGTTGATGACATCATCGACGCGGCCGAGGAGCCAATAATCGCCATCTTTATCCACGCGAGCGCCATCACCTGCAAAGTAGAGTCCTTTGTAGGTGCTGAAGTAAGTCTGGATAAAGCGTTCATGATCGCCCCACATGGTTCGCATCATGCCAGGCCAAGGCTTGCTGATGCAGAGCTTGCCAGCTTCACCTTGTGGGACTTCTTTTCCGTGGTCATCGACGATGATGGGTTCAACGCCAAAGACAGGGCGTGAAGCGCTGCCTGGCTTGAGAGCATGAGCACCGGGCAGTGGGGTAATCATGTGTCCACCGGTTTCGGTTTGCCACCAGGTATCGACGATGGGGCAGTTGCCTTTGCCGACGGTGTTGTAGTACCACATCCAGACTTCGGGGTTGATCGGTTCGCCGACGGTTCCGAGAACTTTGAGGCTTGAGAGATCTTGTTTGGTCACAAAATCATCGCCAAAGCGGATGAGTGCGCGGATGGCGGTGGGGGCGGTGTAGAACTGGGTCACTTTGTATTTGTCGACGACTTGCCAGAAGCGTCCTGCGTCTGGGTAGGTGGGGACGCCTTCAAAGACGACCTGGGTTGCGCCATTGAGCAGTGGGCCGTAGGCGATGTAGCTGTGGCCGGTGATCCAGCCGACATCTGCGGTGCACCACCAGATATCGCCATCGTGATAATCAAAGGTGTATTTGAAGGTGGTGGCAGTCCAGATCATGTATCCGCCGGTGGTGTGCAGGACGCCTTTGGGTTTGCCTGTGGAGCCTGAGGTATACAGGATGAACAGGGGGTCTTCAGCATCGACCCAAGTTGCTGGGCAATCGGTTGATGCTGCCTGGGTCTGTTCGTGATACCACAGGTCGCGTCCGTCTTGCATGGGGATATCGTTGCCGGTGCGTTTGACGACAAGGATGTTTGTAATGCTAGGACAGTCAGCCGCTGCTTTGTCAGCATTGGTCTTCATGGGAATATCGTTTTTAGTACCACGCAATGCGGTATCTTGCGTGAGAATAATTTTGCACTGGGAGTCATTGATCCGATCACGCAGGGCATCAGCACTAAAGGCTCCGAAGACCACTGAATGCACCGCGCCAATGCGGGCGCAGGCGAGCATGGACACGGTTGCCTGAGGGATCATCTGCATGTAAATGCAAACGCGGTCGCCTTTGGCGATTCCCAGGTTTTTGAGGACGTTGGCGAGCTTGCAGACTTCTTCGTGGAGTTGGGTATAGGTGAGCTTGGCATCTTCGTTGGGATCGTTGCCTTCCCAGAAGAGAGCAACCTGATCGCCTCGGGTGTCTAGGTGTCGGTCGAGGCAGTTGTAGCAAATATTGGTTTTGCCGCCGGCAAACCATTCGGTCTGGACATCTTCGTTCCATGTGTAGTTGCGGACGGTGTCCCATTTTTTGTCCCAGTGAAATTCGCTGGCAATGTCACCCCAGAATTGGTCTGGGTCATTAATGGACTGGTCGTACATTTGCTGATACTGCTCGGCTGATTTGACGTGAGCCTTGGCAGAAAATTCAGCGGTAGGTGCGATGATATTCGCAGATTGTGTGGTGTCACTCATGGCGATACGTCTCCTTCTTGCTGCATGATGCAGCGTGACTGAATGATAGATGTTCAAGTCCGTTAGATGCGGTCGTCAGCGGGAGAGACACGGCCGATCCGTTTTAATCTCCATCTAATGTAGAGATTGTGGCGGCGATGTAAAGCCTAAGAAGTCAAAATTGTCTTTTTATGTCTCTTTTCCCCAAAATTAGTCCTTAATCATGCCCTTGGTAGCAGCGTATTCAAAGACGCCGCCTGCTTCAATAATTGGTGCAATATCGCCCAGTGGTTTGAGTTGATACGTTTTTTGTTGTGTATGGTTGGTTAGCGTGCCTGTTTCGATGTTGACTTCGCAGTCGTCGCCGGTGTGGATTTCATCGACGAGTCGTTCGACGGATTCGCAAGGGAGCAGGTATCCGCCGTTGACGCAATTGCGATAAAAAATGCGAGCGAAAAACTCAGCGATGACCACTTGGGCTCCAGCTTCCGCCATGGCCAAGGGTGCATGTTCGCGTGAGGAGCCGCAGCCGTAGTTCTTACCTCCGATGACAATGCGAAATTCTGTGGCAAATTCATTCTCAGGCACAAACCGGGTATTGCCGTCAGGCAAGCCTAGTTGTCCTTTTGGGACACCCGCCATGGCATACATGCCGAAGTACTTGCGTTCTTCGGGGTCTGCTGGGTTGTAGGACAGATATTCAGCAGGAATGATTTGATCGGTGTCGATATTGTCACCCATGATGAAGGCTTTGCCGCGAACTGTGCTTTGCATGAAAAAGTTCCATTTTCGAATAAAATTAGTTTTGATCCAGAACCCGATATTTTACAAACATTGGGTCCCAAATGTGTGATATTCAGGCATAGAGTATAGCTTGGCGATCAAGACGCGTCATTTGAGGCCTGGGTCTCATCGGTTGGCGTGGTTGTGGGGGGCGTGGGGGGGGCTGCTTCTTGGATCGCTTTTTGGAGGGTTGCTCCCAAATGGTCCAGTTGTTCGGTTGCGATCTTGGATAGCAGCGGGGCGACCAAAGCCCGGTATTGGCTTAAACCTTGGGCTGCGGATTCGTACCGTTTGGCGGTGATTGCTTGTTGAGTCCATGCGGTAAACCATGGCATTAGCTGTTCGGCCCGTGCTGCACGATCCTTGGCATCATTTCCCAGAATGCCGAGCCAATCTTTCGTCGCAGCGATTGCTTTATCAAATTGATCAATGGCCAGGGCTGCCTGGATGGTCAGTTGACGCAAATGATCGAGTTGCTCTGCTGTTAGTTCCTGTTTTTTTGCTTCAGCAAGGGTCAAGTCCGCCATGGCTTGGATTGTTTGTTCGGTTTGCAAACGCACCGCAGCGCGCGTGAGGAGCAGGGCTGGGTCCGCGTGGCCGTTGAGTTTGCCAATGAGGTCCGTTAAAAGCTGTTCACGAATTGAAAGCATGTCCGGGTTGGCAGCGAGTGTTTGATCCATCTTGATAATGGAAGGACTTTGCACACGGCTGGCGGTGGCAATGAGAGCTTGGAGCCAAGCTTCTTGAAGTTGTTCTTGTTGGGGGTGATGTTCGGCAATGGCCAGCAGGGTGGCTTCGTTATTACCGCGTCGCACCGCAGCACGTAGAAAAATCGACGCAAACAGCGGTTGGTCTGCCCGCTTGGCTAATTCTTCAAGAGGTCGGTCTGATGCAGCCCACGCCTCGGCGGCAGCTGTGCGAACGGTGTCATCTTTGCTGTCGAGCCATTGGGCAATTCGAAGCCAGTCTTCTTTGGTTCCCACGCGGCCGAGCAATTCAATCATCTTCGGTGAAGGAGGTTGATCGCCTGCGGTTAATTGTCGTAATTGTTCGGTCAGAGCAGATCGGTGTCGCTGCTTGAGCATGCCGTCGCCAATAGCGCGTTCGAGCAGGCCCGCTGCTTGGTCTTTGAATTGATCGTTGCCGAGCAAACGCATGGCCCGTCGCAAGGCTCTGGCGCGAGGCATGTCCGCCATGGCCAGCAAATAAGCCCGCAAAACAGCCACGTCCTGTTCGCGGTCCATGCGCGAGGCAATGGCATCCGCTCCAGATTCATCACGCAGATCACGAATCAACTGTGCAGCCTTTTGGCGAATCAGCGGCGACGTGTCTCCCAAAGCAACCCGCACCCCTTGACGCAATGTTTCATCGATAGGCTGCTGATCAATCAAACGCTGCACAATCAAATCCACCGCCAACAGACGGCTTGTCAGTTGCTGGTCCTGAAGCATCTTCTGCAAAAGAATCGTGCGGTCTTCTTGAGGAGTTCCCAGATAAAGTTGACGCTGAGCCTCGACAAAACGTTGCAGGATTTGCTCGTTGTGTCGCGCCAACATGGTGGTGCGACGAGCAAAGTTGCTGACCAGTGAAGAAAGCCATTGGGTATCATTCAAATCACGATGACTTTCCCACCATTGGGTCCATAAATCATGATGTAAGCCATAAGCTTCGATGCCAGTCAATTGCGCCAATGCCGTAGCTGCAATTTGACGAATCGACAGCGGCTCTGCTTTGTCCAGCAAACCAATCAACACCTCTGCTGCATCACGTGTCCGGTGAAAGCCCAGCGTGAGAATCGAGCCACGACGATGTTGAACGTCCAGTTTTCGATCCATTGCCTGCAAGACCAACTGAGAAGCAACCCAGGGAGAATCTTGGAACCGTCCCAGTGCCTCAGCAATATCTGCGAGCAAAATGTCGTCTTCACTATCCAATAGTCCCAGCAACGGCAACACAAAGACATTTGAGGGCTGCCTCGGCGATTGGACCAAGGCTTGAGCAATCGCCTGTTGGGTTTCACGCATGGCTGCGGCATTGGTCCCATTTTCCCCTGCCGAGGATGGCTGGAGCATTGCAACAAGGGCCGCGTCACCCGCTTCCCAGTTGCGACGTAGCAGGCTCAACGCTGCTTCGCGGCGTTGATCGATATGGAGCTTGGTTTCAGCGACCACCGATAGGAATAGCTTCATGTCTCGCTGTTGGGATTCGGACAAGGCAGCCCGTGCGACAGACGTTCCAAGCGTCAGGCAAACAAGCATGACGCTGAGAATATTTTTAAGGGTCCCCCGCGAGGCGAGGGCTCCGGGGGTTTCGGGGATTCCTAGGGCTCTTAGGTTTCTAGGGTTTTCAGGGTTTCCGGGGGTGGGGGTGAATTGATTGCAATGTCGCATGGTTGTTCTTACCTACACTTGATTCATGAAAAAAGATGCAATGACTGCAAGCTTTTATCATGATACTCGTATCGCCGAAGTAAGCCACCACAACGGAGGAAGATGCAGGAGGGTTTTTAGTGAATCCCAGTTAATGCGATCAGGAAAACAGATTCATCAGCCTTGGCGTCCGCTTGCATTTTAATGGAGACGATGGCCTTTTGTGGCAATGGGTTTTTCCAGAGATAGCCATAGACGTTGGCGGGGAGGTTGTCTGCGGTTGTACCTGTCCATGCGAGCCAAAGGTTTTTGTTGTCCGCATCAAACAGCGTCAACGCAGGTAGGCATGCCATGATGTTCTGGTCATTGACCAGCTTGATTTTTTGGGTCGTACCGTCTTCGTATGTCACCACATAGCCGGTGGTGAGACTGTGATTGATGTTGTACTTTGCACTGTCAAAGTGGCAAGTCTGCAAAAACGCCAAGCTGGCATACTTCCTTTTTTTCAGAGGAATGGTGACTTGCTGGGCAAGCGTCTTGGTGTAGGCTCCTTTGACAGAAACCGCTTGGGCTTGTTGCTTGGCGTTTTGAGAGATGAAGAAAGGCACGCCTCCGAGGACCTGTTTTCCACTGGGAAAGGAGCTTAAATCCATGATTGCTCCTTTGTCGATAAAACCCTTGCCGTCGCCGGGGGCCGTGTCCGCCAAATCTCGATTCGCTTGGGGGGAAAGATCAATGAGACTGCAATTTTTTTCATTGAGAACAAGGCCCTGTTTCTGACCAAATAGACGCAGGGTTTCTTCTAAAAAGTTGTAGGACAGATTCCGGTTGCCCGCGTTCCAGGCAACCTCGCCAGCAAGGCCGATGGCAGGTAAAAATTTGTAGGTCTTAAAGCGGCCCCCAGTCGCTCGGTCGCCACGGGGGTCCCAGCCTCTTTTGCGATTGTTGCTCGGTTGAGACCAATAGGTGCTGGCAAAGGTATTGGCACGGCCCTTGGTATGAGCGCTGAGTCCAATAATGTTTTCATAGCGATACCAACATGAACCATAAACATCAACGCCTTTGGCTTCAAAATAATCAAATTCTGAATAGACTTTGTTTTCGCTGTAGGACCAGTCTTCGATGGTCAGCATGTCGCGATTACGCAGTAAATTCAGTGCTTTTTCAGATCCTTCGTGAGCGTTGGCGGCAAAATAGCCGTGATCTGTATTGACATCTTTGCGATGAACGAGCATGTCGTGATAGACCACCGTCCGAATGCCACGCGGGGCATAGTAGTCGGTAAATTTGTTGATGTAGTTGGCAAGAATCAAATCTCCACGTCCCGTATTTACTCGACAATCAAGGGCAAAATGATAAATTTCATCCAGACCTAGATGGATCGTCTTGGCTTCGGTGATTTCAATGAGCTCATCGAAAATGCTCTTGTGATAAGCAAAGGTTTCATCTAACGAAATATCCCAGTTTTCCCCCTTTTTAATCGTCAGGTTCGCGAGCTTGGGATGTTGCTCAAAATGTTTGAGAGGCAACATGGTCTTGCCCGCAGCCCACAGGGGGACAATCTCCATGTCAAAACTTTGAATGTAACGGACAAACTCTGTAAATTCTTCAACCGAGAGGCTCGGCTTGCTTGCGTCATAACATTCCGCTTGGGCGTTGAAGCGAACACCTAGACCTCTTGCGAAATGCAAAATGGCTTGATTGTATTTGAGCTCTGCCATGGCTGCGACATAGTGGCGACTCCAGGCGATATCAAGGTCGGACATGATGCGAATATAAAAGCCCCGATGTTCAAAGTCCGGGTAGTCTGCAAGGGTCACATGGTCGTAATCAATGCCCGTGGTGGAAACCTGATGTCTTGATAGTTGAAACAACGTCATTAAACCGTTCCAGACGCCGGTTTCATTTTTCCCCACAATCAAAACAGCCTCATCAACCACACGCAAAACATAGCTGCTTGGGGATTGGAGTGTGGCCACTTGACGTTGTAATTGTTGAAGTTCTTTGGCGAAATTCCCAGGGAGATTTTGATTGCCAAGGATCAGACAATTTTTCCATTGTTTGTCGAGGGTCTTTTCCTGAAGCTCAATTTGAAACAACTCTGCAAAAAAGCTTTGAGCTCGCGTGGCAATCTTTTTGTTTTGGAGGTGATGAAACAAAGTCCCCTTGAGGCCCAGATGAAAACGTCCTTTGCCCCATCGCACTTTTTTGGGGGTTGGCATGATGACGTGACGCGAAGCAACGGGGCTTTTCGAGGTATAGATATCTTTTTCTGAGGCAATGGGCTGATAGCGTTTTAACTTTTCAAAGTCAGGCGTGATTTTGACCTGTACATTCAAATCAACCGTCTTGCCTTTTTTAATGTTCACCGAACGATAAAAAAGATGCGAGTTATCTTGCCCACGCCATTGGGCATTGCGATGATCGACCAGTCCCATCCGGATACTGGAGGATATGTCAATGCGGCCGATGGCTGAATCAAAGCTCATTTGTTTGAAGGTTTTTCCTTTGCCGCCCGCTTCAAACATTTTCCCGACAGGCAAAGGTTCTTTGCTGATGATGACGGGTTCAATCATGCGATTGCCTTGAAAAGCACGGCCGGCAATGAGGTGGCTGTTGATGTAATTTTCCCACCATTGGAGCTTCATCCCCTCAAGGGCCGTGATCTTACGCTTCACAGAAAATTCCCATGTGTTTTTTTGAGAAAGAACGGTGGTTCCTGCATAGATATCTTTAAATTGATATTTGTATTTTCCTTTGGGCTGTTTGGTATTGGTGAACCAGGGTGCTTTGATTTTGGTTTTTTTTCCTTGAACGATGACTTTACGGGAGCTTGGCTTGACGCCATGAAAAACGCGAATGGTTTTGCCATCTCTCATGTTGCCAAGGGTGTAGGTAAAGCCTGTGTCTGGTGCATATTGAAGCGTTGAAACCCAGCCTTGATCGTCGGTGTTTTTTGCGTTGAGCTGTGTTTGAGAATAGCCCAGTAATGCAATGGCCAGTAGCAGAGCAAGGGGGCGTCCGGTGAGGGGGAAGCATGGCTTCATATCAAAAACTTTCACGGAGAGTCATGGTTGAGAGATTTTAAACAATAGAGGGTTAAATGCTTAGAGGGTTTAATGTTTTTTATTTGTTTAAGGGTAGGGTACTTTGAATTATTCCCTTTTACAAGTTCTTGAGACCTTACGAAGGGTCACAAAATGCTTGCCCTGAATAAACGGCCCGACCTTGTTGTGATTGCAGCCTCAGTAGAGACTTTTGAAGCAGATGTTTTCTATGTTGAGTGGCTTATGGACCACGCATGGACACAATTTATCCCATGGCAACCACCAGCATGGCGTAGCGATCAATATTATAAGACAAGTTTCTGAGGCCAATTTTGCACCGTGCCCGCGTCTGCCCAATACATCGCAGAATCGTATCGCCCATC
>JAJRRC010000020.1 GCA_024279865.1 Planctomycetota bacterium
CTTGTCAAAGGATTTTATTAAACGTGAGGCCTCACACGTCAGGTCATGACCCTAATCTAACAAACAAGGCGTAAGGGCGCAATGCCTATCAAAACCCTACTATTCGGTATTCGAGCGAATTTTAGATGCGATGGCCCTGGGTAAGTGGCCTGTATTGGGTCTAGGTTTATACCAGTGCCCGCATTGAGCATGGCTGGTTTGTAGATCGTTTCCCATTTGGATTGGCTGTCACAGTCAAAGCTGACATGTTCGGGCGTGCCTGATTTGTTTTTCCAAATTCGCTGGATTTTGCCCATGGCATCTTTGACGAGCTTGGTCTTGTCGTCCTCCTCAAGAATCTCCTCGCGGCCGGGAAAAGCGACAGGCCAAATTTGTCCACCAATGGAAAGAAAATCACGTCTCAGTAAATCCAAAACGGTGTCATCGTTCCCATGGAGCCCTTGGCTTTGCCAGTAGGTAATTGTTTCAGGCCAGTAGCCATCCATGCGGGGAATTCGATCATGGTCGCGGCGTTCGAGCATGCGAATGACCCGTTGGACGCTGGTAAGAGGGGTGGTTGTCATTGTATTGATACTATTTCATCGACGATTTCTTCCCAGCGGTTGGCCCATGGCTCCGCCAAATGGTTGTTACGAATGTGATGGAATTTTTCAGGGTTTGTCACAATCTGTTCCGGCCGTTGTTGACTGGCTGAAGGTCTTGCTCGGTGAATACGTCTTTAATGGCAAGGTAGCCATTTGTCGTGAAGAAGGTCAATTGGTCTTGGGTGAGTGTCAGATGCGAGGCGGCGGGGGTGGTCATGGTTGTTTATCATTTCTTTTAAAAATAATAGTTTAAAAAAAACGTATTTCAATTCCTTTTTTTACCATTTGTGGTATTTTTTCACCATGGACTGGGATTCTTTGACATGGCCTGTGCGATTGGATTGCCCACCGGTGGTGCGGATGATGTCTGCTCGGGGGGTGTTTGAAGCGGGGACGCAAGAATTTTTATTGCCGAATTTGTGGGGGCTTCATTTGTATGAATATATCGCTCAGTTGCAGATGGGAAAGGTGGTGATGCCGATCCAGAGGGGTTTTGTGAGTCTCACGCCGCCGGGGACATTGGTGCGTTACACGTGGTTTAAGCGGTCGGTTCATTTGTGTGCCCATCTGGAAATTCCCCCGGAATTTTCCCCGGAATTTTCCCCGGAATTTTCCCCAGCAGTTTCTCTGAAAAATTCCTTGTCCGTTCCTCGTACGGGTGAGATTGTTTCTATTCCTGCGATGCAGGACATGGGACTTTACTTTGAAAAGTTCAAGCAGGATTTTCTCGATGCGGTGCGATGGTTTGCAGATAATCCATTGCGAGCGAATGTGCGGCTATGGGATTTACTTTGGCGTTTGGCGGAGCCAAGGACGGCCACGCAAGATCATTCCAAACATCCGGCCGTTCAACAGGCCGTACAGTGGATTGAGTTGAACCTTGATCGTCCCATTCGTGTTTCAGAGTTGGTGAAACGAACGGGCTTTTCACACAATCAGTTGACCCGATTGTTTGTGGAGAATCTGGGTATCACCATTGTGGGTTACATTCGAAAACGCCGCCTAGGGCGGGCCATGCACTTGTTAACGCATAGCACACTCTCGATCAAAGCGGTTGCATGGGAGACTGGGTTTTCAGATTTACAAGCCTTTAACAAAGCCATCCGCCAAGTCTCAGGGATGTCTCCACGTGCGTTACGCAGCAGCGTATGAGATCCGTATTTTTTTGCTTCTCTTAAAGCGTGCGATGCCTTAGGCCAGTTGGGACGCTTGAGTTTGGATGATTGTTTGAGCTGCTGGAATTAAGGGGTATTCCACGTTTTTCCAGACAAAAACCCCTGTGGTATCTGAAGGCAGCGTAATGGTTGCATGGCAATCTTGAAGGTCTTTGCTCATTTGAAGAATCACTTTGATTTCACCTTGTGGATGGGGGAGAACGCTTTGGATTTTTTTCAATGAGCCTGGGGATGGTGCAATGCGCACCGCTTCAAACCCCGCTGAGATAGGCCGAATGCCCGCAAGGCTGGCATGGTAATGGAACAGCGGATGTGATCCCCATGCGTGACAATCTGAACGCGAAGGCTCTGGTTTTTCAACAGGCGTTTTAAAGCCCTGAGGCAAGAGTTCCTTCCAGAAATCCATTTTTTGAAGAATCAAATCACCACGGCCGAACTGATACAGAACTTCAAAAAGATAAAAGGAAAAATAAACCGTGGCCCGTGCAATATCCGTATGGGTTAACAGTGTCTGGAATGATGACTGGGTTTGTGTTTCATTAAGGATGCCCGTCAGCAAAGACAAACAAATTGTATGTTCACTGTATTTTTGTTGTGCCAAGTCATCCGCCAAACAACCATTTGTTTCATTCCAGAAAAGCGATTTCACCGTCGATGCCATTTTCTCCGCGAGCTTTTGATAGATCGCTGCCTGATCCGGGTCGCCGTGGGCGAGTTCAACTTGAGCGGCTTTTTGCAAGGCATAAATGAATAAGAGATTGTTGGTGGACGAAGTGCCTGTCTCGCCATCGGGCGCACAGCCACAATTTTCACTCCACTGAGGGACCCAATCCATAAAAGACCAACCAGGCATGTTCTCAAGCAAGCCTTGTTCATTGAGGATTCCTCGAAAATTTTCAAGCAGACAACGCAGGCCCGGGATCTGTTGTTGCATCCATTTGGCTTCGTTACGCCAAGTTGAAAAATCGTGCAACGCCAGCACCCAAATCATCGAAAAAGTCAGACTCAATTGGTACGGCGTACTGGGATATCGCTCTGCAATAAAACCCGTTTCGCTACGTGAAAAATTAAATAATTCAAGGCCACGTTTCACCAAAGTGGAATCCTGACTCATGACATGCCAGGTGAGCATTTCAAGTCGCGTATCCCCCACATACATCATCTGCTCGTAGTAAGGACAGTCCATGAATGTTTCATGGGAACACATCTGCATGCCACGCACACCGAGGGGAACAATCGCATCTAACTTGGCATCGGAGCTTTCCCATTGTAATTCATTTTCCAATGGATACCGTGTTTCAATAAAGCCAATGGCGTTGATCTGTAAGGGGTCTTCTTGTGTGGTGACAGAGATTTGGAGATAGCGACCTGAACGCCACCAATGGCCTTGATAGTTTCGGTCTGCTTCGCCGTCGTTACAAAAAGTTTCACCCGCACCGAAGAAAATTTTATCGAGAACCTCGTTGCGATTGCCTTTGTTCATGGTGCGTTGGCCATCATCGTTGAGATGAAAGAGGGATTCAGCCCATTTGATTGAGAGGCTACTTTTTGAGCCGCCTGTGAGATTCACTTTTCCAAAGCCGCAGTAGTATTGTTCTAAATCAATCACGGCTGTTAGTTGGGTATGGGCCGCAACGGTCACGGGTTTCTGTTGGCTTAAGAGATCTTGCCACGCGGAGATTTGAGGGGATTGGCAATCTTCAGAGGTCACGATTTTATCGTCCGCATGATTTTGAATCGCCCGAATGGTCCCTGTTGAACAGTCGCGGCGAATCATGTCAGGCAGCGGGCTTGGGTAAAGCTTCCATCCATTTTCAATGACCCCTGTGCGAGCATCAGCCAGAGGCTTGCCAATAAATCCCATTCTGGAATGTTCGGTGCAGGTATTGAGAGCGTTTTTATGAGATTTTGAAACAATGTTCCCCACAATAGTGGGTTGGGTCCACGCTTGGGTATGATGAAAAAAAGCTTGACCATCAATGGTCTGGTTCGGACCTGCTGCGAAGTATGCACCACCAAAATCTGGTAATGCAAGCGACCAGCCCTCAATGGGTTGAACCTCCCACGTCTCTTCACCTGTGTTCAAACCCTCAATCCCTTCGATGGCACAGATAAACCCCCCACGAATCGAACACTGGGCATGTGGGACGAGTTTGGGGTCGAGCCACCAAACCTGAGCTTGTAGGTCATGCTCACCTGCTTCGAGGGTGATCTTGTACGAAGCAAAGCTCCAATGCTTCACATCGCTCCGGTCGGGTCCCATGCTCAGGAATTGACCATCAAGGGTCAGCTCATAGCGATTGTCCGCACTGACATGCAAGGTGATTTCAGTGGTTTGCGAGATGGTAAAACGATTGCGAAATTGCAACGCAACCGGTCGGTCTGCGGCATACTGTCGATGCCAAACCCACGCAGCGGATTCCAAAGCATAGTGGTTTTTAATGTTGGCATTGGCGTGTTGCAATGCAGGGGAAACGATTAACCGTTCGGATTTTATCATGGGGAAAAAGCTCTTGTGGGGTCAAATACCATGTTTAGAGAATCATTTTTTATATCCGAATCCCAGCCAATCGTAAAATACAGGGACGCCGCCGGTGGTGGTGATCGTCAGTTTGTTTTGGCCTTGCTTTAACGCTTTGGCAGGCAGGGGGATGGCGATGATTTTCTCTCGAGCTTCCATGCTAACCACATCCACCGGAACTTCTGCTGCCATGAGCCAGAACATATAAGGAGGCATGGACAAGGTGACACTTTGCTCTGTGCCGTTGAGATTAATTACAAAGCTGGTGTTGAATTTGGGGTCCAGATGAACCATGTCAATTAACAGAACAGGCTTCGCGTTGATGCCGTTTTGGTGAAATGAAAGATGAACGGGATGATTCTTAAAGACAGGCCGACTGGGAATGGTCGTGGAGGACCCTTCTTGTAGGCCACAAAAATCAGAATTTTGATGCACGCCGACTTGAAAAACAAAGGCATCACGTTTGGCCATGTAGTCTATTTTTTCTTGACGGGTTTTGATATTGAGTTCTTTCCAGTTGACCCCCGGATTTTCGCCAATGGCAAATTCTTCTGTGCTATTGTTTTGGATGCCGATGTTCCAAGTTAGTTGATAATCAGACACATTTTTAAGGGTTTCCCATGCGGCCTCTTTGGGAAATGAATGGAGCTTTTCTTCAAACGCATGGTTTAAGACTCGCTTGGGGGCAGGGGTAATGGCATTGGGGGTTTCGTAGAACAGTGCGGAGTAGACATACGGAGCGAGTGGGAAGTCTTTGCAGGAACTAATTTTTTTATAAAAGTTAAGTGCCTTTTCTTTGTCTGTTTCATAGATCAGTGTTCGAAAAGCCGCTTCCTGATGGGTGATGAGGCTGGCGTCATAGCCTCGGATTTCGGGGATGTTTTTATAGATGTATTCCGCAACTTCGTCATGCAGGTATTTATTGAAGAATTGTGAAAGCTCGTATGTATTTAAAACGCCTAGTGCAAAATAGGTGGAGGCATCCGTGGGGCTATAGTCAGAGGACATGAACCACGCGTAGCCTTCGCGTAGTCTTAGGAGGGTCGAGACGTCTTGGTCGGGGGCAGGTTGAAGGTTGCCGTTGCCTCGGGTGTTGTTCATGAAATAAGGGCGATACTGGTAGGCATAATCTTGTCCCTTCCAATGTGAAAATTGCAAGAGCATGTTGCGAGCCAAAAGGTACATGCTTGTTTGATAAGCATGGGTATCGCCTGCGGTTTTTGCCATGCGGGCATAGGCGGTATAGCCGCTGAGGAACAGGTTGTTAAAGTCGCTCATACTCGTGCCTCGGCCGAGCGTTTTGTGGTCCGGGGCAGGGATTTCCCAGTCATTTTGAAGAATGAACCCGTCAAGTCGATAGCGGATACATTCCCAGTGCTTTTTCAATTCTTCTTTTTTATCAAAGAAGTCATAGTATTTTCCCAACGCATACAACGCGGTGGATTCACCAAAAAGGTAATCGCCCGCGGAAGTGATCCAAGGCGGGCTATAGGGGTTCCCTTTGCTGATTTCCGCTCCCAGTGAAAAGTTCATGGTCTTACCCGATAGCCTATCTAGATAGTAGGCATAGGTATCAGAGTTGTAGAACTGCTGGGCGTTGATGTAGTTTTCAGCATACTGCTTGAGTTTGCTGCGTGTTTGTTTGTCGGGGTAGAGGTTGTACAGGTCCAGTGTTTTCCCAATGGCAGGGGAGATGTGTCTCATCCGCCAAGTAGACCATGTTTTGTTTTCCGGCCGGGTGAGGAAAAAATCCACTGCGTCAGCTGGGATGAGCTTTCGTACTTTGTCGACAATGGGATCGTTGGCTAATTTTTTGCGATAGCCTCGGTCAACGATGAAGTTCGCGCCCGGGATGCTGTATTGGATTTGAGTGGTCCCTGATGCGCCATAGAGCGGGCCGAACTCGGCAGGGTAGTCTAGTGATTGAACCGAAGGGGGGAAGTGGACTGGGTAGCCGTAGTCATAGCAGAGGCCGACCATGCTGGGCAGGAGGCAGAGTTTTTGAGCTGTGGTGTTCCAGTCATCTTTGATGTTTAGAAAGTCTTTGTAGGTGTATTTAATGTTGACGCGGTCTGTTTTGGCATCAATTTGAAAGTGATCTTCGATGGTCATTGGGATCGAACGTGAATAGCGGGTCCATTGTCGGATGCGTTTGAGGACTTTTGGGGGGAGTTGTTTTTTCCAATTGGCGGTATTGATTTTTTGGATGCCGTAGAGAGGCATCAGGATCAGGTGCCCCCCTTTTTGGTTGCCGAAGGAAATATTGAGGGAGGTTTCGCTTTTTTGGATTCGCTTTGGTTTGTGTTCGAAGATCAGAAGCATCGGGATATCAATTTTTTTGCCTTCGACGACTGTTCCCCACCAAGCGACGAGCCAGGGTTCTGTCATGTCAGAGGAGAGAATGTTCCCATTTTTTGGGTTGGCGAGGGTGGTTCCGTTGGCGGATTGATAGGCAAATCGTTTGGGGGTTCCTGCTTGGGAGTTTCTAAACAAGCTGATGGATTTGCAGTTCAGATTCATCACCAGGCCCGGGAAGGTGAGTGTTTGGTACAGCGTCATGCCGAGGTTGTTTTTGTAGTTGAATTGCACGGTCCGAGTGACCCAGTTCGCTTTTGCAGCGTCGACTATGGGCCATTCGTTCACACTGGCACAGGGGACGATACTTCCGAGGTTTAGTTTTTCGTTGATATAGAGGTTTTTGTAGATGCCGCCGTGGAGCCTTGCGGGCGTGAGTTTTTTTGCGTTGGGAGATCGAAGGGTGGTAAAGATAATTTGCGGGTTTCGTTTTTTGCCAGGCAGCACGGTCAGGCCGATGACGTTTTCAACGTAATCGGTTTTCGCTTCGCTGAGGATCATTCTTCCATAGCGTCCGGTCGAGCGGTCAGAGATGCCGGTTTGCCAGCCGGTGGCGGTGCGATTGAAAGGGCCGGTTTGAACGTTTGCGACGTTGCTTTTGTCTCCCTGCCAGTTGGCTTTGAGAGGGATGACATAATAAAAATAGTCTTTGTCTGGGATGATGTCGGTATCGACGTATTGATTTTGGGTGAGTGGACCTGATGTGGTAATGATAAAACCTTTGCCTTGGGCGGAGTCGCTTCGATAGATCCGGTAGCCATCAATGTTTTTGAGGGCGGACCAGTGAAGGGATATTTTTCCGTCAGTATAGGAGGCAGTGAGATCTCGGATCTGTGTTTCTGGAACATAGCCTACGGAGAACTCCCCAATGGAGATCACATTCTTTTTGTTGGTGCTTCGGATTGATTTAAATAAAAGGTAGCGTGCGTTGACTGTTTTGAAGGCTTCTCGACGACCTTCTCTCATAATATTTTTACGCCGACGGACGATTTGAGTCCATTGACGGAGGTCAATTTTTTGGCCAAAGGTATGGGTGTTTTCATCTGCTGCATAAACATCGTAATCAACGGGGCTTGAATATCTATTTTTTGGAAAAAACCATGACAAGCGATTGATTGTCCGGTTCTTGCTCAGGTCATAGATAAAAGTCTCAGCTAGGCGACTGTTCCAGCAGGTATCAATTCGATTGTCAGAGACCGAGGCATACCGTGGGGTGCTGATTGCTTTGCCGATGATTCTTTGAATGCCAGTTTGTTTCGTGGTTGCCCCATACGACAGGTTTCCCAAGGGTTGGATCACGATGCTTAGAAAAACGGCAAGGATGAATCCGTTTTTTTGCCACAATGACGTGTTTTTCAAAACTTGATTTTTGAGTATTTTACGAGGGCTAGAGGATTGATTCATGGCTTCATGCTTCTTTATTGAACAGAATATAATGATATGTTTTCGAGAAACCAGAAACTGTTTACTTTTTTTATATTAGTTCTTTTTGGCATAAAAGTCAACATTTACACATAAAATAAGCATTTTTCATCACCGTGACTTCTGTTTAAAGAAAACTGTTTATTTGCAACAAGACAGGACTGTTTTATTGTTTTGATATTTTCTAAAATAAAGTCTTGACTTGGCAGAGAAAGTGTTCTATTGTTTTGAAGGCCTCTTTGTTGCCCGGTTTTAGATAGCCTTTTAAGGAAAGTTTATCAAGCCATGATCTCCGCTCCCAGCCGACTTTCCAAACACCAGAAGATCGCAAGGCTCATTCGTCAGCGTATTGCGACGCGGCAATATCAGCCAGGGCAACTATTGCCCTCGGTGCGGATACTGGCTGAAGAGTTTGGTGTGTCGGTCAATGCGGTGTACCGGGCAGTCAAACTACTTCAACATGAAGCAAGCCTCGAAGGAGTTCAAGGGCACGGCATTCGGGTGCTGACCCCAACAGATGAAACTGTTCGAGCGCCCATCTATTTTGCGTTTATCTGTCCTTACGGTCCAGAGTGTGAGTTTTACGGCAACGTGCAAAGCTTCCTCGCTGAAGCCATGTCCGGCCGCCAAGATCACTGCCTCACCCGTCATACCGATGGGTCCGTCGAAGCAGAACGCCAAGCCATCACCTCGGCCATCGAAGCAGGCGTCCAAGGCTTACTCGTCTGGCCGGTGCAGTCATCGGAAAATGCGGATTTTTTCAAAACAATCGCAAAAAAGATCCCAATTGTTTTTGTAGACCGAACCGTTGAGGATGTGCAAGCCCCCAGTGTGGTGCTTGACTGCTACCGGCTTGGTTGTGACATCATGCGCCGTTTGCGGAGCCAGGGTGTCAAACGAGCTTTGGTACTCGAAGAACCTTTGGACGTGAGTTCGTTTCGGCAATTAAACCAAGGGATGCGTGATACGCAAGGCAGCGAGATGGAGGTCGATTTTAAAACAGTCGATACCACCTCGTTTGTTTTAAACTATAAAAATAATCCTCGCTTGCATCTAAAAAAGGCCCAAGAGCAACTAGAACAAGTGCTGGCTCGGAATAATTATGACGCATTTTTTGCTCGCCAAGACATGTATTTAGACATGGTGTACGCCAATACGCCTTTGGCGAAAAAATATCCGATTACACATGTGGTCAGCATTACCAATTTGCAGCCAACGCCGCGTACGGTGGCGTTTTATGATCTGAATCCACAGTTTTGGGTTGGGCCTTATGAAGAAATGTTAATGCAGGGCTTAACGCTATTAGATGAAGTGGTTCATCTTGCCAGTAAATACCGTCGTCAACGTCGCTTGCCCTTTTGGCCTTGCACGCCTTCAGCAGCCAATGCCAATATTGTTCCTGTTAACGAACCCATGCCTCATGAAAGGAAAATCTTATGATAGCCAAACGCACCGGTGCCTTTACTTTAATTGAATTGTTAGTGGTAATCAGCATTATCTCGATCTTGATCGCCATTTTACTGCCCGCTTTGGCCAAAGCACGTGAAAGTGCCAAGCAGATGGCCTGTATGAACAATCAGAAGCAGATGGGTTTGACCTTTCATATGTATGCTTCGGATTATACCGATGAGATTCCAAGGTTGAGTTATTACACCAGTGGTTCGGCTGTCGGGAAGGATTCTCCCTGGGACTGGGTGCTGTTGCCTTATTTGAACGATAGTCGAAAGGTCTTTCGTTGTCCGATTGATCTGGCTGCACGCCAGTTTTCTCCTGATGGCAAGCGGATTCAATCATACAAAATCAATGAGGAGAGCAGCCGGGTTAATCCGCCGGACAGTAGATCTCCAGCAGGCAAACGGATGTCTGATATCTACAACGCCTCGGACGTGGTTCTGGTGACCTGCCTCAATGTGGCATGGGCTCGTATCGCCAATCCGGCCAATCGGCATGTTGTGGGGATTAGTACCCAGGAAGGGATGGGGTATACCCGTACGCATATGTCCCCCAACTCGCAGGCTCAGTTGTATATGGACCACTCTGGTGGTTCGACTTATCTGATCCTTGATGGCCATGTGTCGGTTTACAGCAATGAAGAAATGGCGGGATATTGGCAGTTGCCTTTTGGTCATAAATCCAGCCGTTCCCGCTGGCGAATCAATGGCCTGTAAGTCATAAAATCATAAGAGAGAAAGTGGGGGTAGGGTCTTGTTCTATTCACGAGAAAGTGCAGAGGGGGCGTTGCAGTTTTTTTTTTCACGGAGTATTTTTGATGAGCGGAGGTCTTCGGACTTTAACGTGGCAGGTGGGGGTGGGTTTTTGGTTGGCTTTGGTGGGTACTGTTGGGGCTGAAGAAGCGGCCAAACCCGCTTTTTACTTGCCTTTTGACAAGACCGTTAAGGCTAGCAATGGTCAAGAGCCGACCCAAGTGCGAGGCATCAAATATGTCCCCGGCGTGTTGGGCGATGCAGTGTACATCGGCGGGCATGGGAACCACAATTACCTTAAATCCCCGTTGTTGGAATATGACACCAAGGAATTGTTTGCTGGCGAAAGTGGGACGGTGATGTTCTGGGTCCGTTCGGATTGGGATGGACAATATAAAAAAATAAACAAGATGCCTTGGTACACATTATTTTCCACCATGGGTGGCCAGAAAGCCAAGGCTTCGGAAAAAAATTCCGGGGTGGTGGTGGATTTTACCAGTCAGAAGATTCCGCCGAAGAACGATTTTAAGCGGATGTCTATTTTTATGTACGCTTGGTTGCGGGCGGATATGAAACGGGCAGATCCTGCGGGTGTTGTGTCATTGACCAAGAGGGTTCGTGGGGCTTGGCTCAAGGGTGACTGGTGGCATATCGCGGTGACATGGAACGCATCGGGCTGGTGCAGGTTGTATGTCAACGGGTTGCCTTATGCGCATGGCGGCAGTTATTCCAAGGGATCGCGTCCCCAAAAAGTGAGTGTTTCATTAAAAGATACCCAGCGGATGTACATTGGTGGCCGTCCTCGAACATGGACTGCGAGTCATCGGGCCAATTCTGCGATTGATGAGTTTCAAATTTTTTCTCAAGCAATCTCCGATGAACAGGTTTGGCGTGCCTATCACCAGGTGATGCCGTTGGACATTGTGCTGGATCAGCGTTTTGTGTTAGCAGGCCAGAAGGATTCTTTGACGTTGGAGATTGCCCCAGCAGGTCAGCTTGAGTTGCCGACGAGCGATTGGAAGGTTGAGGTTCCAGCCCAAGTGGAATTGGACGTTCGATTGATTCGTGATGCAGACCAAGAAGTCGTTGCTCATCAGGCCTATACGTTGAAGGTGGATCGTTTGACTGAGGTGTCGCTACCGATTCCCCCTGTTTCACAGGGCAAGTATCGTTTGACCTATGTCGTGAAGCAGGGGCCTTATCAATATCAAAAAAGTTATGTGGTCCAAGTCTACCAACCAGCATCCCCGCTGGTTGGCGAGGAGCGGGGGGTCACGTTAGGCGACGTGGTTGTCTTGATTGATGCCACGGACCCGAAGCAAGAATTTGTTTCCAGTGGCAAGTCCAAAATAGTGAAAAGTAACATCGGCACCTATCGCCAAGCCGGTGAGAACAAAATGGATCGGATCGGCTATCGTCTGAACATCCCTGACGATTTGATTGGCAAGACCACGATGATACGAATCACGTGGCCTGATGATCGACCACGATCCATCGGTTGGTATGCGTATCGCGATAAGCTCGGCAACAAGACCCGTCAGCATCGTGATCGGCTCGGCGGCGGCACACAAAGTGGCGATGAATATCCGTTGACCCACACCATGCGAACCACGGAATATTTGTTTTACCCCCAGACCAAACAATACCTGTTTACCGCTCGTACGAAAATCCCTGGCTATCCAGCAGCCTTGGCAAAAGTCGAACTGTTGCCTGTGATTGGACGCTTGCCCAAACTGAAAATCAATCGGCCCAAAGGATTGCCTCAGCGTCATTTCGGCCACATGGATGAAGATCAATCCTTTGAAATTCCCATGCCTGCGCCAAAAAACCAAGGCGGTGATCCTTGCATTGCAGTGGGAATCCTTGACCGTCTATTCGATTACTTTGATTACACCGGGCAGGACACCATGTCCTATCCATTGATCCGTTACAACTACACGCTCAATACCGTTCGGGGGACATATACAGGCGGCGGCCTTCGGGCGGTGGGTTGGCAGAAGTTGATGTTGGATATGATGCACCAACGTGGTAAGCGGCTAATTGCCACGATCAATAGCAGGACCACCACACGAGCCAAGCATTTCCCCCAGCAGGTAGAACACCTTCAAAAAATGGGCTATTTCCAGATCGACCGATTTGGCAAAATAGGCGATGCTTATCGCAAGTCTTATCGTGTCAATCCAGCCCATCCACAGGCCAAGGCAGACCTTCTTCAGGATATTGGTTTGATCTTAAAACGCTATGGCTCGCACCGGGCATTGGCGGGCTTGGACTTGTGGCATCTATCAGGCAGAGGGGCGTGGGCCTTTGGTAATCTCAATCGAGGGTATGGCGATTGGACCATTCGCCAGTTTGAAAAAGAGACAGGCATTCACCTCGGCATTGATCAAAATGATCCTCTGCGTTTTCCCAAACGCTATGACCTTTTAACGGGCAAACATCTTGAGGCATGGCTGCAATGGCGTGCGGATCAAAATACGCAGATGGTTCGTCAGATTGCTCAGCTTGCTAGAGATACACGCAAGGATTTGAAAGTTCATGTGACCGTTCTTAACCAGGCTTCTGGGAAAATGGGAGGGGTGGATAGCTATCTGGATTATGATTTTGCCAAAGCGCTTTTAGAGTCTTCCTCGATTGATGTCCAAGCGTTGAAAGCCATTCCAGGCGTGCAGTTGACCTTGATGCGTAAACCGACCAGTGATCGGTGGGTCAAAGCTAGGCTCAGCGGCTATCACACCGCCCTCAATGAATTACTTTGGGATGAGAAGCAGCCCCGTGCTTTAAGTGGTAAGCAAGGCGTGAGTGTTTGGAATTATTACGCTTATTTTGAGTCGTTTAATGACTCTTTGTTGCCGAAGGAGTTTAGTTCCTATTTCCAAAATGCAGATGTGAAGCCGCATGGCCGCTTTTACCTTCAGGATTATTCTGTGCCGTTGGCATCGGTGGATGCGCAGACTATTTTAGGTGGTGCGCAGCCTGTGGGAACTGCCGGCCGCGATGTGTATGCACGGGAGTTTTCCAAGGCCTTCCTTGCCTTGCCCGCGATTCCCTTTACCGAACTGGATAAAAGTGGTGACCCTGTGATCGCTCGCTATGCCCAGACGGCCAATGGAACTTATGTGTATTTTACGAACTTGTCTTGGAGTCCGGTGACGGCTGTGTTGAAATGGCCAGGCAACAATATTTCAGTGCAAGATTTGTCTTCGAATCAGAAGCTATCAATGCCGAAGGCGCGTCTTGTGATGAAGCTCAAGCCTTATGAAACACGCAGTATTCTTGTGAACCAAAAGGTGACGCCTGCATTGCTCAACGTTCAAATTCCACCCAAAACCCTCAAATGGTTTGGTCAGCAATACAACGCATTAAATGGGATGATCGGGCTGTTGGTTAAACATGGGGCCGATGCCAGTGAGCAGCAAACGCGGGTGGCCCTGATCCGTGAAGCAATCGCTCAGCGTACGCTTGGACGAGCACACATGCTGATTTTCTCCAAGCTCATGCGTGACATGCCCGCGTTGAAAACAGTGGCTGCCAAAGGGTATCTCAAGAAACAAAAGGAAATGCTCGCAGCCAGTCAATATGCGGTCAATTGTGGCAGCAATAATTTCTTTGGAACGAAAGACGGGGGCCTGTTTTTCCCAGACCAAGGATACCGCGAAGGGTCCTATGGCTATGTGGGATCGTATAAGCGGGTGGGGCGACCTCTTGGACGGATGAAAAATGTGAAAAACCGGGTCGTTTTTGCCAGTGAAGCTTATGACATTGAGCAATACAGTTTTGCAGTCAAGCCCGGTCGGTACACCGTTCGGATTTATCTCAAAATTGGCTATATGCGCAATGCCAAGCCGAACCATTTTGTAAGTACCATTCGGGCAGAAGATGTGTTGATTCTCGACAAACGTGATGTATGGGACCTCATGGATAAGCATTCTTGGAAGGGGTATGTGCATGAAGTTCGAGACATTGAAGTGACCGATGGTGTGTTGGATTTACGCTTTAGCGGTTCGCCTGACCGGAGTTCCACCACGCGTATGTGCAATGCGATTGAAGTGATTCCCCAGCCGTAGTGATAAAGTTCAGTGCGTTTTTGATTGTTTTATAAAGGTGACTTTGGGGTGGTTGATGAATCCCGATGACACACAATATTTACCAAGGATTTATTTGATGAATGTATATTTGAAGACGGTGGCGTGGCAGGTGGCGATGGCGTTGGTGTGCTTCTTGGCGATAGCGGGGGTGGTGCGAGCGGACCAGGCCCTGTCGCCTGCATTTTACTTGCCTTTTGATGGCACGGCTGAGACCCCTGACGGCCAGGAACCCACGCAGATGCGTGGCCTCAAATTTGTCCCAGGCATCAAGGGCCAAGCCGTGTACATCGGCGGGCATGGGCAACACAACTACGCCAAAGCACCTCTGTTGGAATACGATGCGGAGAATTTGTTTGACAGCCCAAGTGGCACCGTCATGTTCTGGGTCAGTCCATCATGGGATGGACGCTATCAGAATGTCAAGCAATATCCATCTCCATGGTATACCTTTTTATCCACCATGGGCGGGCAAGCTGATGGAGGAGATTTTACCAGTAAAAAGATTTCGCCCAAAAATGACTACCAACGGTTAACGGTTTTTATGTATGCCTGGCTGCGTGCGGATATGAAGCAGGGGCCGTCCGCCAAAGGCAAAATTTTGACGATGACACGGGGCTGTCGGGTCGATTGGCTTAAAAATGACTGGTGGCATATTGCGATCACATGGGATGCCTCCGGTTGGTTAAAACTTTATGTCAATGGCGTTGCTTCAAAGTTTGGCAACAACTACAGCTCCAACCCCAATGCCCAAAAAGGCGCGTTCGCTTTGGGAGATACCCAGAAAATGTATGTTGGCGGACGCTCTCGTGTCTGGACAGATAGTCACCGCGCCAATAGCGCTATCGACGAATTGAAGATTTTCTCACAAGCGTTGTCCGACGAACAAGTTTGGCATACCTATCGACAGGTGAAGCCTCTGGACGTGGTACTGGATCAGCGCTTTATCCGGGCAGATGAAAAACAAACATTGACCATGGAAATCTCCCCCGCGAGCAGTACCTCCCATGGACCGGATCGCGCATGGAAGGTCAACGCGCCTGCGCAAATGAACCTTGCGGTTCGTCTTACGCGTGATTCAGATCAGACGGTGGTTGTGAAAAAAACCTATGTGGTAAAGACGGATTCGCCTCAGCAGATTACGCTGGAGATTCCTGCGAGTTCTGCCGGAACCTATCGCTTAACCTATGTGCTGGACCATGGGCCTTATCACTATCAAAAAAGCCATCTCATCGTTATCTACAAACAAAAGACCACGCCTGTGGCGACAGACAAGCCCTGGACACTCGGTGAACCGGTGGTGCAGATTGATACGACCGATCCGAAGCAGCCCTGTATTGAAGAAGGCAAGTCAACCATCATTCAAAGCAAGGAACTCGGCGCATATCGTCAGGCAGGTAACGGCAAAAAAGATCGGATCGCTTATCGCATTGCGATTCCTGACGCGTTGATCGGAAAGACCACAGTGCTTCGGGTGACGTGGCCTGATGATCGCCCCCGTTCCATGGGTCTGTATATGTACAGGGATATGCGAGGCGATAAAACCAGGCAACATAGAGACCGTCTATCCGGAGGCATCCAAAGTGGCAATGAATATCCATTGACCCATACCATGCGAACCACGGAATATCTGTTTTTCCCATGGACCAAAGAGTATCTGTTTTCCGCACGCACGATTGTTAGTGGCTATCCCGCTGCGGTGGCGAAGATAGAACTATTACCTGTCACAAGCCGTCTTCCCAAACTCAAGCTACATCCACCCAAGGGGCTTCCCCAGCGTCATCTGGGGCATATGGATGAAGATCAAACTTTTGAAATCATGCTTAATTTTGAAAAGGAGCAGCGATTCCCCAATCCCGCTTATTCGGTGGATGTCTTGGAGCGATTGTTAGACTATTTTGACTATACCGGTCAGGACACTCTCTCCTATCCATTCTTACGTTATAACTATTCATTAAATACCAAAGTAAATAGCAATGCAGGTGCGAGCTTTAGAACTGTCGGTTGGCAGAAATTAATGCTTGATATGTTTGCCAGGCGAGGTAAGCGTCTGATCGCCATGATCAATCTCTGGTCTCTACCTCAGGCAGCCAAATCCCCTGGCCGTATGGAACAACTTCGCAGCGAAGGTTACTTTTTGGTTAATCGTCATGGGAAAATGATACGAGGCTATAAAAAAAGCATGCGGGTGAATATGTTGAATCCATCCGCCCGTCAGCAATTTATGGGTGAACTGGATACGATTCTCAAACGTTACGGCAAGCATCCGGGGCTGGGCGGGATTGACTTGTGGCTGCTTCCCAACTCGACTTGGATGTTGGGTAATATGAATAGTGGGTATGGCAATTTGACCGTCCAGAAATTTGAACAGGACACTGGGATTCATCTACAGATTGCATCGGATGATCCTGCCCGTTTCGGGAAACGCCACGATCTGTTGACAGGACGTTATCTGAAGCGTTGGATCAAATGGCGGTCCGCTCAGAACACGCGTTTTGTGCGTGAGGTTGCTCGTCATGTGGCCGCTGCTGGTAAAGATATTCCGTTCTATCTAACCATCGGCATCGTGGGCAAGGGATTGCGTGGAGGGATTGCTTCTTATGAAGATTTTGATATTCCACGGGATTTGTTAGAGACCTATAGTATCGATATTCAAGCACTGAAGGCCATCTCAGGCGTTGAGGTGAACTTGATGCGATATCCGACAGATAGCCGCTGGTTCTTGCATTGGTTCAATGGCCGTCGTTCTGCGATCAATGAACTACTATGGAATCCCGCCAAAGCCGCGGTATTTAAAAGTGATCGCGGTTCGAGTACCTGGAATTACTATCGTTATTTCGAGTCGTTCGCTAAATCACCTTTGCCCGCTGAGTTTAAAGCCTATTTTGAAAATGCGGATATCAAGGCTCATGGCCGCTATTTCTTACAGGATTATGCCTTGTCTTTGGCATCGGTGGATAGTCGTACACTACTTGCAGGGGCGCAGCCTCTGGGAACCTCCGGCCGCGATAGCGTGGCTCGGGAATTTGCCAAAGCATTCCTTGCATTACCTGCCATCCCATTTGCCGACATGCCCGGAAGTAGAGACGCAGTGGTTGCAAGATATGCCCAGACCGATCAGGGAACCTATCTGTACCTGACGAATCTGACATGGAGTTCAGTCAAGGCCTCGGTCAATACAGGTAAAGACGCGGGCGAGGTCGTGGACCTGTCATCACAACAAGTGTTGTCTGTGTCTGAAAACCAGATGGCTCTTTCACTCAAAACCTATGAAACCAGAAGTTTTCGAGTGACGGGAAAAGTTAAGCCTGTTTTGACGGATATTCAGTTTCCCAGAGCCACGGTCGTCGTCTTTAATCAGCAGGCGAAAAGTCTCTCAGACCAGATCGCCATTTTGAAAAAACATGGCGCGGAGACCAAGCATTATATGAAACGGTTTCGCAAAATTCGTAAAGCAATCAACGCGAAAGCCTTCGCGACCGCGCATCGGCTGATTTACTCCAAATTGATGGCGGAGTTGCCCCAAGTTCGGCTCGTGGCGGAAAAAGGTTACCTCGGCATACAGAAAAAGATGATTGATTCTGGCCGATACAACGTTAACTGTGGCAGTGATCGGTATTGGGAACTCAACGATGGCCGTCTATTTTTCCCCGATCAGATTTATAGTGAGGCGGGGTCCTACGGCTACATAGGAACCTACAAGCAGATCGGTCGCCCGGTGAGACAGCTCAAACTTGAAGATAAATCCAATCGGCCCCTTTTTGCATCTGAAGCGTATGACATTGAGCATTATCGTTTTGCTGTCAAGCCAGGTAAATACACGGTTCGTGTCTACCTTAAAATAGGCTATATGCCCAAAGCTTCTACGGGTAATTTTGTATTGTCCATTGATGCTGAAGGTACTTCGCTCCTCAAGACCACGGATATTTTTACGCTCAGCGGGGGTGATCCCAACCGTGGCAATGTGGTTCAAAAAGACAACATTCTGGTCAAGGACGGTTTTTTGGATCTGTATTTCAAGCATCCCGCGGGGATTGACCCCACGGCCCGCATGTGCAATGCCATTGAGGTTATCCCGCAAAAGTAGTTTGTTGTAAAATTTTCTAGAGTTTTGTGTGATGGTGAAAATAAATTTTTTGTTTGTGATTTTTGGGGCCATGTTTTTGTATGTGCCGAATACGTTCGCTCAAACTTCGGAACTGCATTACACCACTGCTGTCCCATCATAAGTTGAATAGTGGCAGTTGGTTGTCGTTTTGGTTGTTTTGCACATTGTAATCTACTTGCGAAAAGGCTTAGGCTTAAAATCTGTAATAAAGTGTAGAGGCTCCGATTGGGAGCCAACTGTTTTCTGACAATCGCAACCAGAACGTAAATGCTCACGGCAATCCAGATTTGTGTTTTGACGGCATTGGCGGTCGTGCCGAAAAATCGCTTGATTCGCAGGTGGCTTTTGATCCATTTGAAAAACAGTTCCACCTGCCAGCGGCTCCGATAGAGCATGGCAATCGTCAACGCGGGCACGTTGAACAAGTTGGTTAGAAATCAACTGGAAGCAGTATAATACCAATCCTATTTAAAACTCGTGCGTTTTGTTATTCGCGGAGACTGAATTAAGAAGACTTTATAAAGTTCTCACCGCGCACAAAAAATACGCAATGCGTATAAGGCGGTTGATAGAGATTTGCGGTAGCCCACGAATAGCGGATTCCAAACCGGGTTGATTTTACGCCACTTGTTTTTCTTTGCAAGCCTGGGCGTGGTCGGCTGCATAATACGCTGCTTCATACTGATCTGGCGTCTTGTAACCCAATGTCTGATGAATA
>JAJRRC010000021.1 GCA_024279865.1 Planctomycetota bacterium
CAGAAAGTGGGCCAACGCAGGTTCAAACGAAGACAATTGTTCGTTGTTCATGGCAAAATCCTCCAAGATGACAGGCTCTTGAAGAGTTTATCGGACAATCAAGACAGAATGCTTGAGCAAATATAGCGCTGTCGTGTTAGGGTGCGGTAAAAATGGCTTCCACCGCTTCGACGACTTGGTCGTGAATGGGGCCGTTGGTGGCGATGAGGCCTTGGTTTTCTTCAAGTTGACGGCCATGGGTAAAGTCCAACGGCTTGCCCACAATATCAGTCACCGTGCCGCCCGCTTCCTGCACCACGAGCATACCCGCAGCATGATCCCAAATCTTCTCACGATAACCCACCCGTGTCGGTAAACGTAGATAAATCTGGGATTGTCCCTGAGCCAACGTCGCGTACTTGGCCTGGCTATCCATTCGCACAGGCGGTTGGGTAATCGCAAGGCGTTTGGCGATGGCTACGGATTGATCTTGATCAGAATGGCCTGACTCCACCGATTCGCAGAACCTTGCCTCGGCCGTGCGGGTGATCTGGCTCACCGACTGCAAAACGCCTTGGGTCGAATCGCTATCAAACAACGGCAACAGCTCCGTGCCCTTGCCTTGCTGAGCAACCAGCAACTGCCCACCCTCAAGATTCGGACAACCCAAGAGCCCCAAAACCACCACGCCGTTTTCGATCAACGCCAAAGCCACCGCATATTGTTCTTTGCGTAAAAAACCCTTGGTCCCATCAATCGGGTCCAGCGTCCAGTATCGCTCGGTATCCCCGGCTGCAGCGCCCATATCAATCCATTGCAGAACGGTTTGTTCGTCCACAGGTTCATTGCGTACTGCCTGGACCTGCTCCACCACCATTTTGCACAGCCCTGCACCCTCGGCCGTCCGAAGAGACGCAGCATCTTCCTCGCCGACAATCGCTTGGTCTGTGCTGAGCATTTCGGTCAGCTTCGCACACACAACCGCTTGGGAAGCGTAGTCGGCAATGGTGACGGGACTTTTGTCTTTCTTGGCCATGCTTTGGGAACTGACGAGCTGTTGCTGCACCGCCCGACAAATAACCGAAGCTTCGCGTACAGCCGCAATAGCGACCTCTCGATAAGTAGCAATGTTGTCTGTCATGGGGAGGATGGTATAACAATTCTTTAGAAATGAACAGCATGGCATTCTTGGAGCTTCAATTTTGGAATATTACATTCACTACACCGATACCGAGCATCTCGATGCCCAGGAAATCGACCGCGCCAATGAATTGGTCCAAGCCCAGAAATGGGGCGAAGCCAAGCTCATTCTCGAACCCATTGCCGGCCGTTCACCCCAGCTCTATGTGTATAGCTTTGAGACGGATGCTGAACTATTTATCAAATTCTGGGACCTTGCTGAATACCTCGGCTACATGGGCATGACCCGAAAGCTCGGCGAAACGCCCGAACAAGAAACCATCTGGCTCAAAGCAGCCTACCCCCGAGCCCATTACCTGCTGGCTCGAGTTGATATGGCAAAAAAAGATTTCGCCAGTGCCGCTGAACACCTCGACCTTGCCTTGCAAATGGAACCAGACCACCCACTTTGCTTGTGTGACATGGCAGTCATCTCCGCACTCACCGGCGACGCAGAGCAAGCCCTCGACTATTGTGACATGACCCTTCAAGCACGGCCCTATCTCTCAGGCCCCACCAAGCTCAAAGCACAAAAACTCAAAGTACAAATGCTCACCCACCTCGGACGCACCGACGAAGCACACCGCGTGCAAACAGAGTCCTTCCTCACCTCGCCTCAATCACCAGTTGAAGAAAATGTCGAAGCCTACCGCAAGAGCTTCGAGTCAGGCGACAACACCGCACCCGTGGGACTCAAAATCGACAACCTCGAACCCCTCCCCACCGGACCATCGCCTTACGATCAAATTGAGGAAAACTCTGAAACCCAAGAGCTTCCAGAAATCGAATCCCCCACCCCTGCTGAGCCAGACACCACCCCCGTCCGTAAAAAACGCTGGTGGCAAATTTGGAAACGATAAGTTTTTTAAGCGATCAGCTATCAGTAAGAATAGAAAAAACAAACAAAACCATCCCTTCCCCAGCCCAGGGATGCCTCTACGAACGTCACGACGCACAAGCGGTAATCACAACGCCGAGCCCTGAAGTCCCTCCGGGGGGGGCTGAAGGGCCGAATTCCCCCGCCCCCTTGCGTCCCCTGCTCCCCGCCCCCCGCCCCCCGCCCCCCGCCAGGACGCGCACGCAGTATGCGCACGGCTATTGTTCAAATAATCCACCCAACTAAAAACCGTCAATCATTGTGCCAAATGATTTAGCCTGACTGATTCTCCATCTTGCGCACCCGCTGACGTCGCGGGTCCACCTCGCGTTTGCGCAGATCCGTTGCACTTTCAACGATCAACTTAATCCGATCGCCCTGGCCTCGCACCTTCACAATTTGTCCAATATGACGGCCATCCACGCGGACCCAATCCCCCCGCTCAAACTTTGCCGTCCGCAGCGGCGTGGGCTTGGTTTGCCGAGGCGTGAATTGTTTTTCCAACTCCGCAACGGCATCCATACAAACATCACACGCACCGCAAGAATCACTGAGCGGCTCCAATTCAAAATGAACCGCAATCGACTGACGACGACAAACTTCTGACCCACTGGCAAACCGAACCACACCAAGCAAACCTTCAAGGTCCGCCCGACGTTTGTCTTCGCAGCCCACCGACTGGGGCAACGCATCCACATCCAACGACGCTGCGATCCGCAAATTGTGTTGTTCAAAAGAACCCTCGGTAAGCCCTAAAACTTCGAGCCACTTCAAACTGATATTCACCCGGTGATCTGCTTTGTTTTTGTAGAGTAATTCTGATCGCAGGTCATCAATGTCTTTGGAAACAATCCGCGACCCCCATCGCTCGAGCGTGCGGTACACGCCCACAAAATAGTCCAACGACGGATTCGCCCACTCAATAAATTGATGCTGCACCGCAAGGTCTTCTTCCAGATAAAGAAGTTCACACCAGGCAGGCTTACCGTCACGGCCAGCCCGGCCGATCTCTTGCATCCACGCTTCAAACGTGCGAGGAACCTGAGTATGAATCACAAAACGAATGTCCGCCTTATCAATCCCCATCCCAAAAGCATTCGTCGCAAGGATAATCTGGTCCTCCGAGGCCATGAATTGTTCCTGCATCGCTCGACGCTCAGATTGGGACAATTCGCCATGATAAAAAAGCGTTTGCCAACCCCGACGACGCAATTCTTCATGTAATGCGGTTAAATCTCGAATCATCGAGCCATAAATAATCCCAGCCCCGAAAACCTGCTTCAAGATTTCTTCAATACGATCAACTTTTTGCTGCTGATCGTACACTTGCTGTGATGCTAAAAATAAGTTTGCACGCTCTAGCCCCGCCCGCACAATCACCGGATCACGCAATGACAAATGTTTCACAATATCCGCTGCCACCGGCGGCGTTGCCGTCGCGGTCAACGCCAACGTCGGTGGATTGCCCAGCCGTTGGCGGTACTCAGCAAGCCTAGAATAGTCCGGCCGAAAGTCATGCCCCCACTGACTAATGCAATGAGCCTCATCCACCGCCAACCTCGTCACATTTAACTTCGGAATCACCGCTTCAAAAACCGGGCTGCGAAACCGCTCAGGCGTGACAAACAACAAATCCAACTTCCCCCCAACCGCAGCCTCCAAACGCTTCTCCCGCTCAGCAGCACTCAACGACGAATTCACATACGTCGCAGCCACCCCCTTACGCTCCAACGCATCCACCTGATCCTTCATCAAAGAAATCAACGGACTCACCACCAACGTCAACCCCTCCAACACCACCGCAGGCAACTGATAAACCAAAGACTTCCCCCCACCCGTCGGCATCGTCAACAACACATCCCGACCCGCCAACACCGCCTCAACGGCCTCCTGCTGGTGCGGTCGGTACTGATCAATTCCAAAAGTTTCTTTGAGTATTTGCCTGGCCTTCATCATGCCCACGGGTATAACCCCAACCCGTCCACCCGTCAAAGCTACAGTCCCCCCCCTTAAAATGTCGATCTAAAGATATAATGGGAATAAACTTTTTTTCGACTCGCAAACGGTTTTGCAAACCACACAAAATGAGGGGGAGGGAACATTGAATCTTCACATCAAGTGCATCACAAAAAACACAACCTCTTTTTTTGCGCCTTTTTGTGTTTTTTGTGGCTATTCCCCCCAAACACCCAAGCATTCTGAAATCTAACTTCCAGGAGAACCCGTTCTATGATGATGGAAACCGAATCCGACCTCAGCCGCGAATCATGGCGACTTTTTCGTATCTTGTCCGAATTTGTAGACGGCTTTGAAACGCTCAGCGATATCAATTCCGCAGTCACCGTTTTCGGTTCTGCTCGCACCAAAACAGACGATCCCTATTACAACCTCGCCGTCGACTGCGGCCGCAAGCTCGTCCTCAAAGACTATGCCGTCATCACCGGCGGCGGGCCAGGCATCATGGAAGCCGCCAACAAAGGGGCCTTTGAAGCCGGAGGCATCTCCGTGGGCCTGAACATCAGTCTCCCCACCGAGCAAGCCCCCAACCCCTATCAAACCCGTGAACTCACCTTTCGATACTTCTTCGCTCGCAAGGTCATGTTCGTCAAATATGCCAGCGGTTTCATCTGCTTCCCAGGCGGGTTCGGCACCATGGATGAATTCTTCGAAAGCATGACCCTGATCCAAACCCTCAAAACAGCACCCTTCCCCGTCATCCTCATCGGCAAAGATTTCTGGGGCGGCCTCCTAAGCTGGATCAAACAAACCATGCTCGAAAAGTACCACTACGTCAGCCCCGAGGACATGGACCTGTTCCGCCTCACCGATAGCGTGGATGAGGCCATTCAGATCATCCATGAATGCACCATCAACCAAACCCCGCTAGGCCCCCAGCCCCCCGCCGACATGCCCGCCCATGCCATCAAGCCCACTGCCGAAGGCACCCGCTACGGCATCGACCCAAGATTCACCGGCCAACGACTCCCCCAACCCCCAAGAGAAAAAAAATAACCCCCCCCCGGAACCCCAGAACCCCGGCCCCCGGAAGTTTTCGCCGGTGATGCCAAAGTATGCTCGTTGCTTTTTATGTATCTTGAATTGAGACTAGTGTTTCAAGATATTTCTTATTCTCTTTTCGGTTTCTATTTTTGTAAAAAAGCGTATCACAGACGGCTTCAATCTTCTGGCAAAAAATATCGGCATGCACCGGCGTCATCCATAATTCTTTACCTTTAGCTCCTTTTCTATTCGTATTTTGCCACTGCTTATTATTATACTGATGCCATTTGAAAATTCCCTAATTTTAAACTTTGGGCTGATCTATGTCCGATAATGATATCTATGAGAGATTACAGATTGCCACCGAAAGAAATAGCCAAACTTGAACGGACCCATCGTTCTCTGTCCGACA
>JAJRRC010000022.1 GCA_024279865.1 Planctomycetota bacterium
AGCCGGGGGAAAGTTTTTTTAGACAGGATTGACAGGGTCAATCCGATGGAACAGATCACTCAATCACCTTGGACTTCGATCCCTCTTACTGACAACTGATAGCTGATCGCTGATCGCTATTCAAGAATTTGCCCGCAAATATTGTCACACCCGTAAAAACCTAGACGCTCTGAACAGCATCTAAAAATAAATCCCAGGCCGAGCCAACTTCCCCTTTTTACAAGCAAGGGAAGTGTCAAATCACACCGAAAACGGAACATTGGCAATACCACAAAAAACCGTTTTCTAGTTGTCTTGACCAAAACCACCTGTTTTTTTTATTGATTTTCATTCTGACAACCGTACTATATATATAGGTTGTGAAGGTTAAGCTGAATATTTTCATGAACAACTTACCCCATGCCTGCAAAGGCGACCCAGAAAAACCGGCTTTAAAGTCCAAAAACGACGCTTTTAGATAGAAGACAACTAGACTATGGTTTTTATTGTTGTTTAACTGACTGGATTTATGCTATTTTTAGTGGACAATTGACACGATAAAGCATTGTCAAAGGAGTGTGCCGTGGCCAAAAAGTCACGAAAAGAGAAAAACGGTGACCCTCAAGCAGCTCAAGCAGATGCGGCGCCCGCTGTCGATCTAGAAACAGACGACGGGGACAATCTTGAAGTGGACACCGAGGACTTGGATCTCGGCGACATCGAATTGACAGGTCAAGCCACCGACGAGGATATGGACGCTGAAGAAGAAGCTGAAGACCAGGCCTCTGCTGCTCAAGGCGATTCGGACGAGCCCAAGACCATTGACATCAAGCAACTGCAAGGCCGTCGCATTGGACGCATTCTCGTCAAGCTAGGCAAAGTCACCCGTGAACAGGTCCAAGAAGGTCTCCAAACCCAAAGTCAGCGACGTTTGCCCTTGGGGCAACTGCTCGTCGAATTGGGCTATATCACCGATGAAGACATCAACCAAGCACTCGCAGCCCAAGCGGGCATGGAAACGCTGGACCTTGAGCAGCGAGAGATCGACGAAGAGACCATTCGTGTTTTGCCCGCGGAAACAGCCATTGCGTATCAGGTTTTTCCCATCAATTATGTCGAGGAAACCAATACCCTCACCATTGCACTTAAGAGCGCCGACAACTTCCGGGCCATCGATGACCTTCGGATGCTCATGGGCTACACCGTCAAGCCCGTCATTGCCGATGCCGCCCAGGTCGAACGGCTCATCAATCGCCACTACGGCGAAGAAGAAGAATCGCTCAGCGATCTCATCGGCGAGTTGGCTGCCGATTCCAAACTCGAAGAGCTTGGCGATGATGATGAAAGTATTGACCTTGCAGTCCTGCTTGAAGCGGCTGAAGACAATAAAGTCAAGCGTCTTTTGAACTTGGTTCTCATGCAGGCGATTAAAGACAAAGCCTCAGACGTGCACTTTGAACCGTTTGAAACAGAATTCAAAATGCGTTATCGCATTGACGGCGTGCTCTATGAAATGGTCCCCCCGCCCAAGCATTTGGCGTTGCCCATTGTCAGTCGTATCAAAGTCATGGCAGAGCTGGACATTGCTGAACGCCGCATGCCTCAAGACGGCCGCATCGAATTAGCCGTCAACGGCAAACCTGTCGACTTGCGTATCGCAGTCCTTCCCACCCTCTTTGGCGAATCGGTCGTGATGCGTATTCTTGACCGTTCTGCGGTGAGCCTAGACCTTGACCGCATCGGCATGAGGTCTGACGACCTAGACTCCTTCCGCCAACTCATCCACAAGCCCAACGGCGTGGTTATTGTGACAGGACCAACCGGCTCAGGTAAAACCACCACACTCTACTCGGCACTGAACGAGTTAAATTCAATCACCGAAAAAATCTGCACCGCAGAAGACCCTGTGGAATTTGATATTGACGGCCTCATCCAAGTCGGCATCAATGCAGACGTGGGACTAACCTTTGCCGCCGCCCTGCGTAGCTTCCTGCGACAAGACCCGGATATCATTTTCGTCGGTGAAACACGTGACCTCGAAACCGCCCGGATTTCCGTGCAGGCTGCCCTCACAGGCCATCTGGTTCTCACCACCTTGCATACCAACGACGCGCCCAGTTCCGTCGCACGACTTCTGGACCTTGGGCTTGAAACCTTCCTCATTACAGCGACCTTTGAAGGCGTGATCGCCCAACGCCTCGTCCGCACCATTTGTCCGCGATGTATCCAAGCATATGACCCTTCAGATGAAGAACTTTTTGAACTGCAACTCACTCAAGAAGACCTCCAAGGCCGAGAAATTCGCCGCGGGAAGGGCTGTGATTATTGCAATAAAAGTGGCTACAAAGGACGAATCGGACTGTTTGAAATTATGATCCTTGATGATGAAATGCGTGAAATGATCATGCAAAACGCATCCACACAAATTTTAAGAAATGAATCGCGCAAACGAGGCATGCGGACGCTGCGTGAGTCAGGCATGCTCGCCATCTTTGATGGCAAAACAACCATCAGTGAAGTGGTCTCCGAGACCATTGTCGAAGAATAACCCCCCGGAGCCGGGACCCCGGACCCGAACCGCCGCCCCCGGTGTTCGACCCGAAAGAAGTACCCCAGCCGCTGGCTGGACTCAGTGCCACGCTCTGAAGTCTGCCTGAAAACTGGGTTGAAAAAAAGTAAGTACGCAACAGACCCCCCAAGGGAGATATGACATGCCAACCTATGTCTATGAAGCACTCAATGATGCTGGTACACCTGAAAAAGGAACCATCGTCGCCGCCACCAACGAAGATGCCATCGCACGCATTCGGTCCAAGGGATACTTTCCCACCTCCGTGCGTGAGCAGAAAGTTAAAAAACGCTCGGGCGGCGGAAAATCTGGTAGCAAATCGGGCGAAAAAAAGAAAATAAGCGAAATCACCATCACCATTGGTGGTGTCTCCCAAAAGCATCTAACTGCTTTCACCCGACAACTCTCGACGCTTCAGGATGCAGGCTTGCCTATTTTGCGGTCGTTGCAGATTCTTGAACAACAGCAAAAACCAGGCCTCCTCAAAAGCTCGCTCAAAGGAGTCTATGACGATGTATCAGGTGGTGCGACATTATCCGATGCCATGGCTCGATACCCCAAAGCGTTTGACACGCTCTACACCAAAATGATCGCAGCCGGCGAAGTCGGCGGTGTGTTGGACTTGATCCTCCAACGACTTGCCGAGTTTATGGAAAAAGCAGCCAAGCTGAAAAAGAAAATCATCGGTGCGATGATTTACCCAGCCGTCGTCGTCGGCGTCGCGGGACTGATCGTGACTGGTATTATGGTTTTTATTGTTCCGAAATTTGAAAAGATTTTTGAAGATTTTGATACCGACCTCCCTGCCGTCACCACCATGCTCATGAATACCAGTCGTTGGATGGGCGGTTCATTACCCGGCCAAATGATACCTGGCCTGATTTGGATTCTCTTTGGGCCTCCCTTGGTAGTCATTACGATTAAATTTTTACGCAAAACAAAAACGGGAAAAGTGGCCGTCGACAGAGTTGCCTTGCTTCTGCCCGTGGCAGGCAAGCTTATTTCAAAAAGCTCCATCGCCCGATTCACCCGAACCCTTGGCACCCTCATCAATGCAGGTGTTCCCATTCTCGATGCCATCACCATTACCAGTGAAACCTCCGCAAACCAAATTTACCGAAATGCGCTCAATAGCGTCTATGAATCGGTTCGACAAGGTGATAGCTTTGCTGAACCCCTGCGTAAAAGTCGCGTCTGCGATGGCATCGTCGTCAACATGATCGACGTCGGCGAAGAAACCGGTGACCTTGACAAAATGCTCCTCAAAATCGCAGATAACTATGACGAAGAAGTCGACGTGATGGTGGAGAGCCTCGTCTCCTTGATCGAACCGATCATGGTGGTTGCCCTCGGCGGCATCGTCGGCTTCATCGTCATCGCGCTGTTCCTCCCGTTGGTCAAACTCATTACCACGCTCACCTAACCCCCCCGGAATCCCCCCTGAATCCCCCCGGAAGTTCCGGGGGGATTCAGGGGGGATTCCCAGAAACGTTCGCTTGGGAATAGCCCAAGTGTTGAAAATGTTGGCCTTGAAAACATTGGCAAAACCATGACAACCACAAAGTCACATCGAGACAAAAAGGAGACGCCATTGAACATCACCGGATCAATTCAATCTGCGCTCTTGCGGTCTGGATCGAGACCACAAGTTGGCATGGGACTCATTGAAATGCTGTTCAGCATGGTGGCGATCATGGTGGTGCTAGGCATCATTGTCTTGGTGAGTAACACGCTTCGCGCTCAGACGGCCGACGCGGACACCCGCCAAACGTTGCGTTTGCTGCGAGCCTCTTTACTGCAATACCACGAAACGCACAACACATGGCCCTCGGGGCCGACCTCTAACGCTTTACTTGTGTTGTTATGTGACACGGCCGCCAAGTGTGCTGTTCAGAGTGTCCCGATCATCATGGCCCAACCGCGTGTACCTATAGTTTATGATGGTTTTGGTCATGCGGTGGTTTACTTGCCTTCGCGTCGGGACTCGCCTCATCCGCCGGACTTTGCATCTGCAGGTCCAGATGGATACATGGGTGACTCGGCATCCCAGAACGACAATCAACGCCTCGCTGCCACGGACAACATCTACGGCATCGATACGGAGGAACACCTGCAATGACCCCCCCCCCGGAAACCAAATTCTCGAAAGTACAGATCAAAAGTTCGACCTCCAGAGCCTATACGCTCATTGAGATTCTGATGGTCATCGCACTCATCAGCCTTTTAGCGGGCTTGGTGATTGGCGCAGCCCGAAGCATGAAACGCAGCGCTCGCACCAGCGAAACCAAGATGATCCTAAGCATCTGTAAAAGCGTGGCCACTGAATATGAAACCTCCTTCAAAGGTCTCAAAATCCCCCACTACGGACAAGGACAACTTTACGTCGAAGTCAATGTCGATTGGTCAACCGCCAAGACCAAAAACGCCCCCGGTGCCACCGGCACTGCGGTGATTGACGATCCCATTGAACGATTTGTATGGCTTGTCCGACAGCATCCCACCGCAGCGAAGATGCTCAGAGTTCTCAGTAAAAACAGCTATCTTGATGCCGATGGGAATGGGTTTCTGGAGATCAGGGATAGCTTTGATCAAAAAATCTCCTATGCCGTTTCGGTGGTCCATGACGATGATGGCGATGGCAACAAGTTGGACGCTGAAGGTGCTGGTGATGACGACGATTTTCTGCCTGAATACCCACGCCCATTTTTTGCATCGAGGGGCGAGGATGAACTATGGGGCAACGCAAAAATTTTACCCACTGTGACCGATGCCAATAGCGATGGCGACGACGATGGCGATGACAACCTCTACTCCTATGAGACGGACTGATCGATGAACACTCCCAACAGAACAATTTCATCGCGGATATTTCAAAGCAGTTGTCGCAAAGGGCATGCGTTCACACTCATCGAGCTATTGGTCGTGATTGCGATCATGGTCGCAGGCATGGCACTGATCACCCCTTCGATTAACAAGTTCATCGAGCTGACCACCAGTGGGACCTCCAAAAACAGTATCAACGTCGCTATCTCCGCAGCAAGGTCCTATGCGGGAAGAAATAAATCACCTCTTATTGTTGACGGGACCACTGTTCCCTACGCCGGGTCAGCAATCATTTTTACGCCGTCGGGGAAACTACGTCTGGTGGAACACAATCAGGCTGCCACATCTGATACTTCTCCTGTTAAGGTACTGAGTCACCCTACCACTGACCTTACCGGTTACAGGAACATTTCTGATCGTGATGATATTGTGCTTCCCAAAGATACCGCCATCTTTGGCATTGCGCGTAATGGTAGCGGCCTGCTTCTGCTCACACCACCCTTTGCCATTCGTTTCAATGAAGACGGGCAGTTGATTGCGGTAATCAGTCCCACTTCTGATAACTTTGTCTATTACGATGCCAACTATGATGGCCAATACAACATTACTGCTTCCACCGGCTCTTTTTCTGATGGTTCTGATCGCCAAAATCCCTATGGGCCCCAAGCCTACAACGACACCAGTTCAACTGGCGGGCCCTACAATCCCAACAAATGGGACTTTCGGCGGGAAGAACAGGCCAGTGTATCAGACTCTGAAGGCTATGACCCTGCTTATTTCAATGAAACCGAGCAACGCGTTGAGCTTCCTTTCGAAGGCATGGAAACGGTCATCGGCATTATCGTCGCATCACGGAAAGACATGAATGAAGCGAATCTGAATCTGATCGCCAAACTAAATGAAACCAGCGGCGACTTGAATACCGCTGCCAAAGACTGGCTGTTGGCAGACAGTGACAGCGACGGCGAACCGGACCATGCCACTGTCATGTTTTTCAGCCGCTACAGCGGAACTTTTTTGAACCATAATCGTTAAAACATGAAAAACTTCACCCACATCATTTGCGTTTCACACAAGCCCTGCCAACGAAGCTTCCGGGGGCGGGGGCGGGGGTTTACGTTGTTGGAAGTCCTACTGGCGTTGGGCATCTTCGCGATTGGTTTTTCCTTTATTGCAGCTATTTTCCCGGTCGCAGCATTGTTACAAAAACGAGCGTTTGACGATGTAAAGGCTCAACAAGTCACCCGCAATACCGAAGCGTTGTTGCGTGGCCGAGGAATCAATGAAACAGATTTAGAAAATACAGGCTATGGCTTACCACGAACTGGCACGCATTCTTTCGATTACGACACAGATCAAAAAGTCCATCCTATGCCACGTCGAATGCTTTCCGCCATTGCACCATTATCTCCGACAATCTGGACGCTCAGCGACCGCAGTTCCCCTTCGCTCATCAGCGACCCAACCGCTCGCAAGTTCTACTGGGTTCCACTTGTGGTGGATACCGATCCGGGTTTTCCCTCCGTCTACAAATGGCGAATCTATGTTTTTGTTTTGCAAAAACGAAACAATGCCTCGTACGACCTTATCCCTTCGTACGCACCTTTCACAGGCACTGGCGTTAACGCTGATGTCTGGGCCAATCCTGATGACGACTCGGCCGATGGTAATAGCACTACGATTGATGGCCTTGTGCCTCGTGTCCGCAGCGTCAAGGTTTCCAAAGACAATTCCTTCGCTAATCAGTTGAATTTCAACACCACAGACTTTAACAGAGACAATGACGGCAATGGTTTGCCGGACCAGATTGCTGTCGGCGATGAAATTCTGGATAACAACGGCACAATTTATACCGTTTTTGAAACGGGCGCAGACTACATCCGCGTCGATGGTAGATATGGCATGATCAATCCAATTCCCAACCCGGTTACGGAAATCTGGTACGCCCCGCCGGGACATCAGCCTTCTGCCGCCACACCCAATGCTGATATACCTTCTGGCAAACCCAGTCCGACCGTACGCATCTTGATCCTTCCGAACGGAACTGACAACCCCATTATCAAATAATCATGAAACAGACGACCAAACAATTTGCGGGCTTCACTTTGATTGAACTAATCGTTTCAATCACCATCGTGAGTATGATGCTGTTTCTAATCAACCGTATCTTTTTTGATACGACCAAAGCGGTCAGTCGAGGTATCGCCACCAGTAAGATCATTGCCAACGCCAGAGCCATCGGCGATCAATTCCAACGTGATTTTGTGGATAGTGATTCCGCCAAGTACCATCAGGTTGGCCCCACAGATGATGGCATCCTTGTTATTCTCAATAAAAGTTTTTCTGGCATAACCTTCCATGACCCTCGGGCAAATGGTGGCCTCGTGACACGATCCGTTCGAAGCGACCAGTTGATGTTTATCTATAACAATGGTACCGCAAGTGAACCGCTTGAACCCTTGGCTCCAGGAAGCACAGGATCATTTTCCAATTCCACCGATGCGCCCTATGCACGCATCTGGTATGGCCACGTGCTTTATACCGAGCCAGATGGTACTGACCCAACCAATACAAGCTTGGGAAATATGAACAGCCTAAACCCATTTGGCCAACGATGGGCCTTGGGGCGACAGGCACTCTTCCTTCATGAAACACTAACAGGAGTAGGCCTTTCAACCGTCCATGCCAACGGCATGGTTTATTACTCCCCCGTTGTCGGGTACACCTCCGGCACTACACTCAATGCAGGTGTTGTAGATCAACTCTATTCAGGCTTAACAGATATCGCCTATTTCAGTTTCAATGATGGTTCAAGTGCAGGAGGTGTTGCAAACGGATTTCTTGTCGGTAACGCGTTAAGTACCGCACTTCTGAAAGCAGGTTCTGGCATGACCGCAGCAGCATACAAAACTCAATGCTACGACTTGACCTACGGAATAACACGCTTGCGAGTGAATCCGCGACCCGGCGGGACGACATTTATGAGTTCTGAAATTGCACAAATGCACTCACTGTTCATGACCGAAGTCAGCGACTTTATCGTAGAGTTTGCTGGGGATTACATAGACAATACAACCGGGGCGACCGGGGCGGACTCTCAAATAGACGTGGACCGTTCCAATCCCTCGTTTCCAGCTATCGACAATGATATGAATGGTGTTCCCTACACCTATTCGGGAGGCAATATTATCTGGTATAGCCATTGGGTAAATAACCCACGCACTCCGGCCAGTTACGACTCAACACTGCCCGCCCTCCATCAGGTTCCAACGGGTGTTGGAGGCTTTAATGATGCAACACCAGGCCCTTCCTATGACACCACTAGCAACCCCGCATTGTCTGATGCGGCCTTTGTCTTTCGCCATGACGATGATGGGGCCGGTACCCGTTGGCCTTATCTACTCCGCATCCGTTATCGCTTGCATGACCCCAAGGGTGAATTGCTCGGCTACAGCGATGCCAGCGGGCAAGCTGAACCGGGCAAGTGGTTTGAAATTATTATTAATGTTAATCGGGATTAACAAAAGTTATGTAAGAAGCTATGAAAAGAAGCTATCAGCCATCAGCTATCAGTCATCAGTAAGAGGGGATATTCGGAGTGAATACTTGCGACTCTCTGATTAGGAGAACTGCTATGAAAACCAACACTTTTCAAAATCCACGTGGCTCGGTCATGCTTATGGTCGTTGTTGTTCTGGTCCTCTTGGCCATGATCGGTACTGCTTACCTGCAAGTGGCTCGACTGGACCGCGTGGCGACTGCTCAACTGACGACCAATAACATTGATATCGTTGCCGCGGCGGTCACGTCCTATATCAGTGATGTTTTAAAAAATGATCTTCTGGATGATACGCAGCAATTTCTATTTACCGCCGGTGAAGATGAGCCTTATGACTATCCGTGGACGAACACAAGTGCCCCAGGCTATGACGTTCAGGACAGTAGTGGCGGCCTACTGGGCACGGCACAGGGGGGCAAAAACGATGATACATGGCTCGCTTCGACGGAGCCGGACTTTGGTGCTACAGCAGCGAATACGGATGATGTCTGGCCTCATCTAACCAACCTGACAGGGGTGTTGTTGCGAATACGTAAGGATCGGGCCCAGCCAGAGGAATATGTTACGGACAATTCCACGATCTATCTAGGTAGAGATACCAACGTTAAGATTGCCAGTGCCACCAATTCACTTTCCTATGTGGTAGGTTCGCCGACCAATACTTGGACTCTTGGTGCCGATGCTGATGGCGATGGGGTGCTTGACAGTCGTTGGACGTGGGCGCCCATTCGCCAGATATCAGGCATCAGCTATGTCATGGCGGTGCGGATTGTAGACAACAGTGCGATGCTTAATGCCAATGTGGCATTGAGCCAGGTCAGTGCAGCCAATGCCTATGATGCCGACACCATTGGCATGGACGCGCCGCGATGGGCGTTCCCCACCACGTTGGACTTCGGCAATTTCTACTTCAGCACTGATGCTGCGCCTACCGACGCCAAGCTGCAAGACTTTCTGGAGTATCGCCTGGGTATGGCCACCATTTCCACACGCATACCCTGGGACATTGGCCCAAACACAACGGACTTCAACAAAACGCGTTTTGGTTTCTGGCTTGATGCTGCTCGACGCTGGGGGAATTTTGATGCCGCGTTTGTATCACTGAACAACAACGATGAATTGGAATTGAGACACCGAAACGGGCTGAACAATCTGAACATTGATACGAATATCGAATTGAACGCTCAGGGGATGGATGCGTTTCTACGTCAAGGTGATACGGAATTGGCCTACACCGATATAACGGGACTCAAGGGCGTGGTGGGTACGCCCACGGTGCAGGAGTTTTTTGAACTAGAACCCCGCCATCAATTGACAACCACCAGCGGAGCAGCGACCTATGCGATGGCGTTGCCTGACGAACCGGGAACCACCCCCATTACGCACAATGGCATTGTCTATAGTAACGCCAATGGGAACATGACCGTCTTTAACGATCTTGGAATTCTGTTTAAGGAGGACATCAACACGCTGGCATTGCAAACGACCGCGACCAATTTATCTCTGGAAATTCGCAAGGTGATTGAGCGTGGCACGTTCACCATTCCGCCTCATGTCAATTCGGTCGGGGGACTGACGGCAGAGCAGAAGCTCGAATACTTTGCCAACCAGGCTGCCGTCTCGATTCAGGACGCGGTGGACCCGGACAATCATCTGCGGGTTTATCAGGGACGTTATGGCCTCGAAGCATTGCCCGTGATTACAGAAGTCTATATTCAGCGAGCGTACAAGGTTTCGGCTGCCATACCTGCCGGGGCAGGAGCGCCCACGTTGCCGACCAATGGGGAATGGGCTGCAACAGTCACGACCTCGACCAGTGAAAAAACCGGCTGGGCCATTGAAATTCGCAACCCCTATCAGCGCCCGATCCGTTTGAAGGATGTCTTTCTCTATATCGATGGGACAAGAATTGGAACTTCCGATTTAGATAGTATTTTTGGACTCAGGTTGGCAAGCGACACATGGGATCGACAACTTTATCCTGGCCAGACGTTGATTGTGTACAAAGACTCAACAACCCCCCATGCTGACGGGCGTAATAGCATCATTTCTTTGCTCCCAACCTTTGCAGTATGGACCACTTCTACCAGCTATTCCGTCGGCGACAAAGTTTGGCAATCAGGCAAAGGCTATCAATGTATCAGTGCTCACACTTCCTCGGGAACAAACCAGCCAGGCAGTGTTGCGGGGCCACTGACATGGCAGCTTATCCGGGTAGAAGAAAACTACTCCACCTTCGATTGGCCAGAGGACCTCAATGGCACGGTAAGCGTGGAACTGCGTGCGAAAAACCAGCAAAGTGGTTTGGAACTACCTTGGCCTTATGACAAGTACACAGCAGTGAAGTGGGCCTCGGCAGATTCAAGACCGTTCAGTAGCGTTTTGTTGCCGATGCCCAACGGCTATTGGACCATCGGCACAACCTATACCGCCGGACAGATCGTGCGGTCGCCGAATGCCTCGTATCGGGCTTATAAACGATTGAGTATCAACCCCGGGCCTGAGACCGCTGCGGAGGAACCCGAAGTGGGAGGATTTTGGGCGAACCACTGGGAACTGGCACCAGAAGCAGACACGGTCTATCTACAATCCAGTCGTATCGGCAGTAGCCGTGGTATCAATCGGCTGGCAAGCCTACCTAACTCGGCAGATACCGATACCGCTGTTTTTCGGTCACTGCGAGCAGAGACATTTCGCGATTACCTTCCTCGCTTGGGAAAAGTAGATAAACGCAACGTAGATTGGGTCACTGCCATCTCCTATTCCCCAGGCAATATCGTCTTCAATAGCAGTGTCAGTGGAGGCGATAATAAAACCTATCTTTGCCAAATTGCACACACATCGTCCGTCAGTAACCGACCGGACGTGGGGACTGCCGATTGGCGAGAAATCCCGCCCGGCGGAGCGCAGGATAAATTTGATCCCACCAATTCCCAGATCGTCTTGACCGATACGGTGACCGCCGAGCAATGGAACGTGAATAAACCTTATGCCATCGGCGATGCGGTGAGTAATAGCAATGGTGTTGTTTTCACCTGCATTGCAGCCAATACGGGGGGAACCGAACCCACGGCACCGACCGCGTCTTGGGTTTTACACTGGCGGGACGAGCAACCTGTCTCACACATCATAGAACTGTCGGAGATGATTCTCGCAGGCCCTGACAGCACACGCACCATCAGAGATATCGTCAATCAGGCAGCAAGCCTCGACGCTCTGCGGCTGGATATGGTAAGCAGCAGTACCACCTATGTCGGGGGGGGCCAACTGGCGATCCCTCATGCCATCGCACTGATGCACCGATTCACCACGACCTACCCAAGCACGGACGGGGAGGATAATGACGGCGATACGGACATTGATGAACCGGGTGAATCCCTGGTGCCTGGCCTGATTAACTTCAATACCGCGCCAACGCATCTACTTGAAAAAATCCTGCCCATTGCCAACGCCACATTGCGGTCCGATGTGGTCGCAGCCATTAAAGCCTATCGAGAGGGTGCAGGTCGCCTGACCAACTGGCGAACAGCCCAAGGATTTGCCTATACGGAAGAAATTCATCGGGCGTTGACAGCAGCATCAAGTGCAAATCTGACCAGTGGCCCCTTTGCCGGTGACACGGATATGATCGGGACCACGGTGGTTGATTTCAACAATCCCACCCAATTAGTGCCTGATGGCATTGCTGACGACCGCGAAGAAGAAATGATGCTCTCCAAGTGGCTCAGTCAGGTTGGCACCACGCGCAGTGATATCTTTACTGCTTACATTCTCCTCAAGGGCTACCCGGCAGGGAATTTCTGGCTCGGAGCAGTGGAGTCCAAACGGCTGCTGGTCGTCTTTGATCGATCGGGCATTGTCACTGGCACTGAGCCTGTGAAAGTGCTAGGCATCTTCGAAGTCAACTAAAATAGGGTTCGTCTATTTGTCACGCTTAGGACAACCTCAAAGGGGAATCCGACCCTTCAGCAGACTTCAGGGTGCGGCGTTGTGATGATCACAGGTGAACTGTGAGCTATCACCATGCGGAACCTTGAAGGCTCCCCTCTTCAGGACGTTATACCAATCGCAACTGAATTCTTCCGCCCCCGCCCCCGGAATCGCCCCGGAAGCGCCCCGGTTTCTTGTGTACGTGGCTTTTTTAAGTGGTCAGTAAGAAACAGAGCAGAAAAGGATGGAAACTTCAGATAGAGCCGTTTGCGTAAATAAACGATGATCATGCTTAAGCTGATCGTTTGAAAACAGCCGCACGCTTACAGCGTGCGCGTCGGATCCCCCAATACAAGTGGAGATCATTTACGCAAGTTGCTCTAAAGCTGGCAAACCGTGTCCGATTATCTTCTCTTACTGACAACTGATAACTGAGAGCTTTAAAAACTTTCATCAAGAAAATTCCCATACCCAATGGGTCTATCAACCCTGTAAACAACCCTTGTATTTTGTGCGGTTTGTAGGGACTCGTTCTATTTTTTTGTCTGTTGCGATTGAAACATCTCTTTGGAATGCCTCTCTATTTGCAAGACCAACGCGTCGTTCTTTAGGTTCTGTACCGACTGTTCGGTTTTGAATCTCGTTGTTCAAAATTCATTCTTGCCTTTGGGTAAATATGACATGCGTGACCAGTCGATCTGATCGTTGAAACCCCATGGGAGCAACGGGCATGACTTGTACATTCAATGCGTCAATTGGTAAACAACCTTGCGTCAAACAGCGAGGGTCCGTCATGCTATTGACGGTCGTCTCACTACTGATGCTCTCCATGATCGGCATGGCTTACTTGCAGGTCAGCCGCCTCGACCGCGTCACCGCAGCACAAATTTCAACCAATAACATTGATATCGTCGCGGCAGCAGTGTCAGCCTATATCGGCGAAACGCTGGTGAATGACCTAGTCGACCCACAAGGGAACTTCTTTAACGAAGCCAATGGCATCGAGTCCTACGATTATCCGTGGACAAACCCCGAGGTGAACTTTAGTGTCCTCAAAGCAGATGGCTCGACCGCCATCGCCCAAGGTGGCCTGCTAGACGACTCTTGGCTGGCCTCAACCGAACCTGACTTTTCAGGGAGTGAACCAAAGTGGCCTCACCTGACCAACCTCAACGGCATCTTTCTGGAATTGCCTCGATCAGACAAAAATAAAAAACAGCCCAAAGAACGGGTTCTCAAAGGTAGTAACCCACAAAAAACCGATACCAATGTACCCATCACAGGCAATAAATCTCTGACCGAGTCAAGCAGCAAATATGAAGCACCGGGTGTGGATGCTGATGGCGATGGTATTGTCGATAGCCGTTGGACATGGGCAACCATCCGCCAGATTTCAGGCATCAGCTACATCATGGCGGTTCGGATTGTGGACAACAGTGCGATGCTCAACGCGAACGTGGCCTTGAGTCAGGTCAGTGCAGCGGACACGTTTGATACGTCCACCCAAGGCACCGATGCCCCGCGATGGAGCTATCCGACAGAACTAGACTTGGGCAATTTTGTCTTCAAGTCCGGCGGCACCGCCACGGAACTCCAACAGTTTCTCAAATATCGTCTGGGAACCACGACCACGCCACCCTTGCCTTTGCCTTGGACGGGCGCGGTTGATTCACGGGCTTTTTTCTGGCTGGCGGGACCGAGTTTGTTTGGCAATTTTAATAGTGCCAATCTGGGCTTCACCACCAACTATCGTAAATTAAGCATTGTGGATGAACTGGAACTGCGTTACAAAAATGGCTTGAACAATGACCGCGCGACGACCACGATTGAATCAACGTCCAATGGATTGTTTGGTTTGTTACGGGAATCTGCCACGGGTGAAGCGAGTTATACCGATGTGTCTGGCGTGACGTCGATGCAGACTTTTTTGAAAATGAACCGCGTCATCAAATGACTTTATTTAGTGGGGCATCGATTGCCACATTGCCGTTGCCTGGCGAAACGGGGCTGGTGGTGAAGCGTGACTTGAACATGATGGTTCAAAACGCACCCGCTGAATTAGCGACTCAAATCCAGGCTGTTTTTAATGTGGGCGAGACTCCTCACTTGCCTGAGGGCATTGCCAATGAGCAAGCCTTGGCGGATCAGCTCACCGCCAATTTGGTGGATTACGCCGACGCGGACAATCAATTGACCGAGCAGGATGGGCGGTTTGGTTTTGAAGCGTTGCCAACATTAACTGAAGTCTATGTTCAACGGCCTTACACGGTAGCGTTTGCTTTTCAGTGGCCTTATTCACCACAACGGTGGTACATGGTCATGCTCTCGGCAGACGCGCAGCACCAACCTGGCTATGCGGTGGAAATCCGCAACCCCTTCTCCCATCCGATTAGCCTCACGAACGTTCATCTGTATGCAGACTCAACGAAACTTGTCAACGGCCTCACGGGCGTGACGGACCTTGATGCCATTGCAGGGGCCTCGCTTGCGTCAGCCAATGGTGGGGATCGCAGGCTACTACCTGGGCAAGCTCTTGTGCTGTATCGCAATTCGGACATTTCAGGGAACAGCAATGGAGACCATGATATCACCTCGCTGATTGAAGATGACTCGCCTGCGGGCATCACGTCGCCGATTCGGGTGAGCATAGATGACCAGCCGTTGTTGGTTGCCGACAGCATGTGGTCCGGCGGCAGCAATCTTCAAGCACGCGATATCAGTTTTGAATTGCGAGCAGAAGATGCTCAGGGCAATGAACTCACGTGGCCTTACAGCCAAATCAATGGTAAATCGTTCCGCACCAACACCAGCTCCCTCATCGACTTTGGCATTGTGCGAACCAATGCAATCAACCTTGTCGGCCAAACGGTTTACACGCAATACAGTCGTTTTGCCAACCCCAAAGGACTCAATGCACTGGCCTATGCCTCGCCCCAGATGCAGGCGAATCAAACGCCTGTCACCTTTAATTTCTGGGATCTATTTTTCGGGGGCACGCCTCAGTTTATCGAGGTACATGACCGACTTGGGCTAGAAGACAAATCCAATGTCCAGTCACAAACCAATCTGCCTGGCAATATCAACAAGACCTATTACGCGTTGGGATTTTCTGGCGAAAAGTTTGATACAACCGCCAATCAATGGATCATCAGCAATGAAGCTTTTGACTCTGTTGGAGAAATCGCTCATGTGCCTGTGGTCGGTCCGGACCCGACCCGCACGCTAGCCACAGCGCTCGACCCAACCCATGCAGCCTCTACATTGGACTTGCATGACTTTATGCTCAACATTCATAGCGACCGACTCGTCAGCACCGACGACACCAGTGCCTTGGCGTTGCCCCATGCGTTGGTGTTAATGGAACGACTCGTCACACTTAGCCCTGATGAAGATGGGCTGGACAATGATGGCGATGGTGCAGCAGACGAGGCGGACCTTGAACAGGATGAAATTTTCATTGCTGGCACGATTAATATCAACACCGCCACCGCAGGCTTGCTTAACAAAATCTTGCCGATTACGGATACCACGCTACGTGCAAATGTCGTGACCCATCTGCTGGCCTACCGTGACCAACAGGCTCCTTATGACAACACCAATCGTCATGTCGGAGGCAACTACCGCAACAGTCCGGGCATGGCCTTGGTCAGTGAACTGTACAACATCGACTCAAACGGCGGGACCAATATCCTCGCCACCAACAACAGTGATGACGATGCCATCAACAACACGGTGATTGACTTTTTGGATAACCCTGATGCGGTCACCTCCGATGGCGTCAAAGATGATCGCGAAGAAGAAACCCTTCTCTCCCGCCAACTGGGGAACGTTTTATCAACCCGAAGCGATATCTTCACAGCCTACATCTATCTCCGAGGCTACCCCGCTGGAGACTTCCGCTTAGGAGCCATCGAAACCAAACGCTTCTTCGTGGTCTACGACCGATCCCGTGTCGTCAATGCCCAGTCCCCCGCAAAAATCCTAGGCTTCTACGAAATGAGATAGGCTTAAAGAACCTATCTCATCACGTAGCCGACTTGGCTTGGGCCGCGTGGGACGACAAAGCCAAACGCATGTTGCAATCGTCCCAGTAAGTAAATCAACAGCAATGAGGTGCATGTGGTATAGAGCAGGCTGCCAAAACGTCTCACCAGCTCATCGGCAGCAGACCAATTGGCAATCGGCTCACCCAACGGCCAAGGCATTGCACGCATGGTCAACACCGCCACCGCCACGAGATGAATAAAAATACCCACGAGAAAAACCAAAGTAGCAGCACCTAGAACGGATCGTCTCACCACGCCTCGCAACTGCAACGCGACCCAAGACCCGACCACAAACGCCAAGGTGGAAGGCCCAAGCAAAACAAGGTCTGCCCCTGCGCTGCCCGCTCGCACGGAAGTTGTCAGGTCTGTCAAAATGCCCAAAAACAAAAAGGCCCAAGCCACCGTCATTCGCGGGGCAAACATGGCCACGAATACCGCCAAAATTAAAATTAAATCAGGCCAAATACCATCACCAAACGAAAACAACGCACGCAATCCCGTCTGCAAACCCAATAAAATATAAGCCACAATGAGAAACAACGGCCAACGCATTACCGCCCCCCTTCTGCAGACGTCTCACTGCGAACCGTCTGAATCACCGTCACCTGTCCAAGTTGCCCCAAGGCATACAACGGCGTCACCGTAACCTGCTGTCGCAACAGCGGCGTCTTTGCATCGGGGGCAATGCTCGTGACGCGACCGACGATCAAACCCTGGGCTGTCGGCGGCCAGCGGTCATCAACCAGATAAGCCAAATCACCCACGCGAACGGGGGCATCTTGATTGCCACGAGCCACAAAATCATCACCCTCATCGGTGACTTGCAATTGCGCGTCCCACTGACGTGGAGAAGCTTCACGCAACGGCGGAATCACACGCACAGACAAATACGTCCGAGGCGAAGTTGAAGTAATCAATCGCACCGTCGAAGTCCAAGGCCCCACACTACTCACACGGCCCACAAGATTCGCGCCCGCAGCGACGACCATTCCTTGATCCACGCCATGATGGCTACCGCGACCAAGCGTCAATGTCTTAATATCCAATCCCACCGAAGCAAGAGTCACCCGTGCAGGAAGCAATTGCTCATGGGTCTGAAGTAAATTGCGAATCTGCGACAGTTGCTCAATTGCCTGCTGGGCTTGATAAAGTTGTTGTTCTAGCTTGGCGTTAAGCGACAACAGTTCGAGATAGTTCCGTTCAAGCTGAACCCCGGTGCCTAGCCCCAGTCCCTGGTCTGCTGGCCTTGTTAAGCCATCACTAAAACGCTTGAGCGGATAATGCAACGGCAACAGTGCGGTGATCAAGAGATGACGCGGACGGTCAGCCAGCGAATGGGTCACCGACGCAGGAAGCAAACAACCCACGACCGTCAACACGACGGCAAAGGCAAAAACCCGTGACTGTGTAAAAAAACGACGTCTCATTTAAGAAGTTATCAGTTGTCAGCTATCAGTCAAAAAAAAACACTCAGAACAAGCAGCCTATACCAATTGAAGTTCCACGCTGGCCTTATTGTGATTCATGGGTACGCAACTGGCAAGCCATGATGCCATTTTGAATCTCCCAATCCAAAAACAGTGGGGCAAAAAAAACACGCCCACTATCGCGTTTTACATTATTTCTGGCTGTCGTTCACTGGGTTGATCGCTTGAAAAACAGTCGCACGCCAACAGCGTGCGCAAGGGAGGCATCTAAAAATTGTATCTGTTTTGTCGATGCGGCTCGCTTGTTTATGCCAAGTCAGACGCGCAAGCAAGTTTGCTTGCAGCGATTGATTGAGATTCAACACAAACAGCAAGACAGTGAGAAATTGGCGAAAGGCCTTAGAAATGGAGATTCTCTTCTCTTACTGAAAACTGATAGCTGACAACTGACAGCTTCTTAAAGCTCGTCCATGTCGCTTTCCATGGTACTCTTCCATTCCTCGAGGTGTTCGAGGTAAATGGCGGTACCCAATGCCACGCAATGCAGTGCGTTGTCTGCGACGCGACAGTCTAGGCCCGTGGCATCGGAGATGACGTTATCAATCCCACGCAGCAGCGCACCGCCGCCGGCGAGCACGATCCCGTTTTCCACAAGGTCAGCCGCCAGTTCAGGCTCTGCACGTTCGAGGGTTCGCGTGACGGTTTCGATAATGGCATTGACGGGTTCTTGGAGAGCTTGAGAAACTTCGGCTGCGGTAATCATGGTTTTTCGGGGTAAGCCTGAGATCATGTCTCGGCCGCGAACTTCCATGGAGCCGTCTTCTTGTCCGCCGTCGGCAGAACCGATTTCGATTTTGACACGTTCAGCCGTCTGCTCACCAATCATCAGGTTGTAGGCTTTTTTCATGTGATTGATGATGGCTTCATCCATATCATCACCTGCCACGCGGACGGATTCACACTGGGCAATATCAGCAAGAGACATGATGGCGACTTCGGTCGTTCCGCCGCCGATGTCAACGATCATGCTTGCAGTGGCTTCGACGATGGGCAGGTTGGCCCCGATACCCGCAGCCATGGGTTCTTCGACGAGGTAGACCCGTCGGGCTCCTGCTCGCTCAGCAGAGTCTAGCACGGCCCGTTTTTCAACTGCGGTGATCCCACTGGGGACCGCAATCACCACCCGAGGTTTGAACACGCTGTACTTACCTTGCACTTTGCGGATGAAGTAGGAGAGCATGGCTTCGGTGATTTCAAAGTCACTGATCACACCATCTTTTAAGGGGCGAATCGCGCTGATGGAACCCGGTGTGCGGCCGAGCATTTCTTTGGCGACCCAGCCCACGGCCATGCCGTTTTGTAAAACCTGGTTGGTGCCTTTTTTAACCGCCACCACACTGGGCTCATCAAGCACGATGCCTTCGCCACGCACACACACCAAGGTGTTGCAGGTGCCAAGGTCAATGCCCATGTCCACGCTGAACCAGCTTTGAAGTTTATCGAAGAACAAGTAAAAGGCCCTTCTACGGTTAAAACACGTGGCCGTCGCACACAAAAAAAGTACCGGTTCTAGCCCACCCGAAAGTTTTTCCTTGGGAATATCCCCAAGCCCCCCATGAAGTTTCTCCAACGCTCAAGTGACTGGTTCGCCGCAACAGCGATCCAGATTTACTCTTCGTCGCCACCCTCATCAAACGGATCTGCTTGAACGGGCGATTCAGAAGGCGTGACAGGCTGTGTAAGGCGAGGCGGTGCCTTGGTCCCATGCAAATCGAACAACGCACCCATGCTGCCAAACAACACACTGCTTCGGTACAAGACAAATCCCATGGCGGAAGCAAGCATTAAAATTGCCAGGAAAGATAATACGGTATAGACATTGGGCTGGCCCTTGGTGGGGGCTGGCCTGCCGACAGGACTGTTTGGAAGTTGAGTCAAGCTAACGCTCCAGAAGCCGAATCATTTCGGATGCTACATACCACCAGTGGTTACTGCGTCACCGGCAACAACCTGCTGATTTTCTTCAAGTAAAATCATGCGGCCAGACGCAGCGTCCGCGTCCACCACCGTAATCACCATGTTCCCCACAAAGGTATCGCCACGGTGAACCCAAAATTTCATATTTTTCTCAATGCCATCATTCGCGCCCACGTTGACCTGCAAGAACGTTTCATCGTCCATGGCCTGAACTTGGGTAATCGCACCACTAATTTGAAAGTCAGGCATAAAAGGTGTCACGCTGTCTCTGCCACCTTGGTCGCCTTGCACTTGTTGGCGAATGGCGGGGTCCAGACGACTGAACATTTTTTCAAGGCCAGCATTGCGGTCTTCCAATGCCACCGTCTGCTCTTGATACTGACGAACCTGACGGGTCAGCGATTCAAGCTCGGCTTGGACCCGGTCATTTTCATCGGCTAGCTCAATGGATTTTTTCTGTTGCGTAAGAGCCTGCCCTCGTCGCTGATTCAGCTCCGCACGCATACTATCCACAATCGCGGAAAACTGGCGATGCGATGCACTGAGCCTTGCAAGGCTGGCATCGTTGTTGGCGTTTTCAGCTTTGGACGAAGCGAACTGGGCTCGACTGGTCTGTAATTCTTCAGACAGTCGGGCGATCTCAGCGGTCAGGCTGGAGATTTCGCCGTTCAACTTTGTATTGCGATTACTTTCATGATCTCCAAGGGCTGCCAACTCCGCATCACGCAGCCGGGTGGTCACCTCAGCGCGAACGCGAGCGTCCTCAGCAGATTGAAGCTGAACGCGATAATCCTCTGTCTTGGCCACGAAGGGGACAATCAATGCCACCAACAAAACCGACAACAGCGATACCAACACCACAAATATTTTGGTCAATATGCTCAAAGTGACCTCCTACCAAATCGTCAACAAATTAGCTCCGCGAGACTTCCCCCCGGACTTCCCCCCAGAATCCGAAAATAAACCGTCTGAGTCACGACAAAACCGTACTTTGCAATACCATATATCTATCGTCCCTGACTGGATTTGTCAATTGTAAAATTATACAACACACCAGTCTATGGGCCTTTTTTACAACCCGTCACGCCCCCCGCCAAGCAGCCCCGCGGCCGCAGAGAGCCGTACCGACTCGGATTGATCCGTTAACAAACCCATCAACATCTGCGTGGCTTGGGGCTCATTTCGAAACATCCCAAGCGTAATCGCTGCTTGAGAACGCAACAAAACACTCCCACTCTGAGCGGCATCAAGCATGAGATTCAATCCCTTGCGATTGCCAAACCGAGCCAAGGTTCCTGCTGCTGCTAATTGCAATTCAATAGGCGGTCGCTTTAGAGCGTTCTCCACAGCAGCTTCCCATTGCCGATCAAAAAGTCTTCCTAAAATCTGAACCGATAAAATGCGAACTTCATCAAATTGAGAAAACATCCCCGCGCGAATCGAGTCCAACATTTCGCCATCCCCCAGCTTGTGAATGGCCTCGGCGACCTGCAATCGCACGAGAAGCATTCGAGCGGGCGTGGCGGTATGAAGCTTTTGCCTGGCGGCGGCCTTGAGAAGTGCAATCGCGCTGGAATCACCCATGTAACCCATCAGATAAGCGACATTCGCCCGGGTGCCCGGATTGGAACTAAAGGCCAACCCGCCCAGTGCTGAAACATCCACTGCCATGGAGCTGGTCTGCGGATTGGTGCCGAAGTTCCGAGCCAAAGCGAAGATCGCCGCAGCCCGCACGGATTCATTGGTATCTTGTAAAAACGAACGAGCACTGGGAGCCACGCCTGCAATTTTCAGTTTGCCGATGGTCACCAACGCAGCGTATCGAACCACCGGATGGGGATCGTTCAACGCTTGCTGAACCAAAGGACCAATTCGCCGAGGAAGTGCTTCGGCCGCTTCAATGGCATTGGCCCGAAGGATGGGATCAGCACTGCGAGCAGAAACTAAAATCTGCTGGACCGCGCGTGTCTGAGCAGCCTGTTTCACATTGACAGGAATCGAATTTTGAGCATTGGCAAGAGAACCAAACCCTGCCAACAAGAGCAGAGCCAAAAAGCCCACGGATAGAAACTGGCATGATTTATTTTTCAGGGTGAATTCGCTTTCAAGCAAGGCCGGACGATTCAGTCCCTACAGTTTACCGTGTTGGCGCATCCCCACACGCAGCAAGGCCCCCGTCACCCCTGTCCAACACATCATCGGGATCTGTCCCCAACGACCAAACAACGTTTTTCGCCCATCAAGTTGCATGGGATACACCGCCCAGCCGTCGACTTGCTGGGTCTTGCCAGCCACTTGGACCCACGAAGTAATGCGACCCGTCGAGTCAATAAAACCACTCACCCCGGTATTCACACTGCGAGCCATCGGCACACGATTTTCAATGCAACGCAACGTTGCATTCTGAAGATGTGCCACCCCCGCCACCGTCCCAGCGTACCAACCATCGTTGGTCACATTCACCAACAAGTCCGCCCGCTTACGTCCATCTTTGTGATACACCATCGGCAAAACCACCCGAGACACGGTATCTTCAAAGCAAATCGGCGCAGCCACCCGATACGTCTGGCCTTGGTGTTGAATCTCAAAAACCGTTCGATCAAGACCTGCCGACACCGTGTAGTCCACCGAGTAAGGACTCAAATACACCATGAACTGATGCTTGAGCCAGGGCCACGCCCCCACCCACGGAATGTACTCACCAAACGGGACGAGGTGCATCTTGTCATAGCGGGGCAAATCGCCCGCATTGCCGTCAGGGGCAATGTGATAAACCGAATTAAACCGACGCTCTGGCAGCATGTACCGAGCGCCATCACGACCTTCCACCGTCCGCCAACCAAACTTGGCGTGAGCGCCCACCAGAAAATGTGTCTTGAGTTGCGAAGCCCACTGTTGAATTTGTTGGTTGAAAACCTCGTAACCACGCTCGCCGGTGGGAGCTTGGCGGTAATACGCCAAGGCATCGGCATTGAGTGCAGCAGGCACCATCGTCTCAGGCCAAACCATCACGGCTGGGGAGGCCTCCTGAGCAGCTTGCATCGTCAGCTCGATCAACCGTTGCCAATCCTTGGCCATCGACTCGGCGGTCGGCTGATTCTTATTGTCCTGAGGCACATTGCTCTGAATCACTGCCACGGACAAACTTGGCCCGGTGAGAACCGTTGTTCGCACGCGATACAGGCCATAGAACACAGCACCGGTCGTCAGCATCATCCAGATCATGTAACTGTTCATGGCAGGGCTCAAACGCCAGCGAGACCACCCTGTTTTACGCCATGACCGTGTAAGCAAATCCACGCACATCCCACTGGTCATGGCCACGAGAACACTCACACCAAATTCGCCAAACAGGTCCGCACACTGAGCCATCAACGGAGGCTTGGCCATCGGCGTAAACGGAGCCATCGCATGACCCAACGAAAACCAGCCAAAACCCCCTGCCAATAAATTCGCCCGAATAAATTCCAAGCTGACCCAGACCAACGGAACCGCAAGCCAACTACGCCCCCCGACGCTGCGATGGACCCGCCTCAAAGCCAATGCAAACATTGGCCAATACAAACCCAGATACAAACATAAACAAAAATAGCCCCCCACCGTCACCGCAGACAGCCAGGACACCATCATCAACCACCACAAAACCCCAACCACATACGTGGTCCAGATCAAATGACGTCGACGTGTACTTCGAAGTGAAAGTAATGAAAGGGGAACCAAGGCCACATGCGCAAACCACCACCAGCCCGGCCGAGCAAACCCGACCGCCAACAAGGCAGCTGAACACAGCGATAACAATAAATGAGTTCGGGGTGTAGAAATGCCTACACGCGAATAAGCCTTGGACATGCGTAACAGCATAGCCCGATCAGCTCGCAGATGCGATCAAAAAAAGAAGCCCGCCAAAAATCTTATGCCTCGGCACTATCCTCTACCACCACCGAAACAGGCGCAGCTTTGGGTTTGGGGCCAGGGATGCGGACTTTCATCCCACACATACGACAACGCACGTACTTTCCTCGTGCACTGTTCGGTGCGGATAAAATCGCACGGCATTTTAAATTCGGGCATATCACACGGACATTTGCACCAGCCATAGATCATTCCCATTCTATAAAATAGGTCCACTTGTCTTATCGTCGATCCAATCACCCCACTTAATCTCACCGCACCCCCCGGAAGGTTTCTCTTGGGATATTTGAGGGAGCATGGTCATTCACTGAAATAAACATTGGTTTCTCCCCAACGCCGAGCCCTGCGGCCCCCGGGGGAAACTTCCGGGGGGGGATGAAAAATGGGGGCATCATCGGTAAAATGGGGGGCATGATGAAAATTGCTGTTATTTTTCCTGCTGCTGGTCAAAGTCAACGCTTTGGGGCCGGCAGCAAAATTGAACAAAACCTTGCGGGCAAACCTGTTTTTTTGCAGGCCATTGAACCGTTTCTCAAACATCCGGCCGTGACGCAGTGCATCGTGGCAGTCAACCCGGATCATTTGGACGCTTTTAAGTTCAAATGGAACGACAAGCTGGGCTTTCGGGGTGTCCAAATCGTGGCAGGCGGCAAAATAGAACGTTGGGAAACGGTTGCCAAGGCAATGGAAGCTGTGCCGCAGGACTGTACCCATGTGGCGGTTCATGATGCCGCTCGGCCGTTGGTGGATCAAGCGTTGTTGGATCGGGTGTTTGAAGCAGCGAAACATTACCCTGCCGTCGTCCCGGCCGTCCCGGTCACCGCCACGCTCAAACACACCGAGGCTTTGACACCCCAAGAAGAACACCGCTCGGATGATCCGCTTGATGCGATCATGGGACAAGCAGGCAAAACGGCGGTCAACGTTCGCAAAATTAATCGCACCATTGACCGAACCGATGTGGTGGCAGTCCAAACGCCACAGGTTTTTGAAATTGCTCTTTTACGCAAAGCTTACGCAGCCATCAATGCAGGTGACGTGCAAACCAATCAGATCACCGACGACGCGGGCCTTGTTGAAGCGATGGGTCAAAATGTTTTTGTGGTGGAGGGAGACCCTGCCAATTTAAAGATCACCCATCCACAGGATTTGGCACTAGCCCAAGCGATTGCTGAACACCGCAAGCGAGCAAGTTCTGCTTCGCTTGGGAAAAAACGATTGTTTATGCTTGACGATGACGATTGATCGCAATGCTTAAAACCATCAGGTCCGCCGGGGTGATGCCTGAGATGCGAGAAGCTTGACCGAGCGTGCGAGGCTTGAATTTGTCCAGCACCAGCTTGGATTCATTGCGTAAGCCTGTCATTTCACCAAACTGAAAATCCTCAGGCAACAAAATCGATTCCTGTTCCCGAAGCTTCTGCACATCGCGAGCTTGGCGGTCGAGATACCCTGCGTATTTTAACTCTGCGAGAAGATGCTCGGCGAGCCGCTTGTCTTCACATCCCAAGTCCGCAGCGACGGCTTGAGGACGACGACACCAATCCAAAAGCTTCACGCCTTCATGGGTACGCCCAGGCAAGCTCTGCTTCAATTGCTCCAACGCGCGATCCCGCTGTTCAAACACCTGCCAGCGAACATCATCGACAAGACCCCACTGTCGTCCTTTGGGCGTCAAACGCCACGGTGCGTTATCGGATCGCAAGAGCAATCGAAACTCCGCGCGACTGGTGAACATGCGGTATGGCTCTAGCGGTGGCGTGGTGGTTAAGTCATCCATCATCACGCCCAGATACGCTTCATCACGGCCCAAACGGACCAGCTCTTCCCCACGCGCCCAGCGGACTGCGTTAAGCCCCGCGAGTAACCCTTGGCCAGCAGCTTCTTCATAGCCGCTTGTGCCGTTGATTTGGCCAGCGAGGAATAGGCCCCGGAGGACTTTGGTCATGGTGGTGGCATCGATTTGATGGGGTCTTACCATGTCATATTCCACGGCATAGCCGTAGCGGAGAATTTTTGCTTTTTCGCAGCCTGGCATTTGATGCACCACAAAGTCCTGCACATCCTGAGGCAAAGACGTGCTGATCCCGTTGCAATAAACTTCGTTGGTGTCCAACGATTCGGGTTCTAGAAAAACATGGTGGGACTGACGATCTTTAAAGCGGACGACCTTGTCTTCGATGCTGGGACAGTACCGTGGGCCTGCGGTCTTAATTTGGCCGTTGTAAATCGGGGAACGGTCGAGGTTGGCTCGAATGTGTTCGTGACTCGCTTCACAGGTATGGGTGATCCAGCAGTCCCGTTGAGGTAGTGGCGGGAAACTGGCGGCCTGGGTCAATTCTGAAAATGGGACCGGATGTACATCGCCCGGCTGCACCTGTAAACCGGCAGTGTCCAAGGTATTCACGTCCAGTCGCGGGGGCGTGCCTGTTTTGAGTCGTCCTAGTTCAAAGCCCAAGTTTTTAAGTGTTTGGCTAATTCCCACCGCAGGCTTTTCATCCACACGCCCGCCGGGGGTTTGGGTCTGTCCCGTGTGCATCAGCCCTCGCATAAATGTTCCCGTGGTCAAAACCACCGCACCGCCACGCAACGGCTCACCCTGAAATATCACCCCGACACAACGCCCCTCCTCGACGAGCATCTCAGCGACGGCTCCCTCAAGAATGTCGATTTCACTGCGTGTTTGAAGTAACCGCTGCACTTCACTGGCGTAACGGTATTTATCTGACTGACAACGAGGACCATGCACAGCAGGCCCTTTGGATTGATTGAGAATACGAAATTGAATGCCCGTGGCATCGGCAGCCAATCCCATCAACCCACCCAGCGCGTCGATTTCGCGGACGATTTGTCCCTTGGCCAGCCCCCCGATGGCTGGGTTACAGCTCATGGCTCCAATTTTCGACGCATCCATGGTAATCAAGGCAACCCGCGCACCAAGATTCGCCCCGGCCCATGCTGCTTCAGAGCCCGCATGGCCACCGCCAATGACGATGATGTCGTAGTCCATAGATTTCATGGTGCGGGAATTATAGCCAGTATTCCCGTATAAGCGAGAGACCAACCTCTTTGACGCATTCTTCATCCATCCTTGCATCGTGAGCGATTATTCACTGGCAATGCGAAGGTTTTCTTGGAGGTGATCTGGGTTTAAGCTGCCGACGACAAGGCTGGTGACCCCTGAATTGGCCAAGACAAATCGGACGGATTCTGCTGGGTCAAGATGACCAGACGCAAGGCCTTTTTTACAGATCACGCCGACCTCAGCCCCGGCTGCTTGAGCAATCACTGGCTCAAGCTGGCGATCTGTCAGGTTGTATTCAAGCATCAAGACATCCGCCCACACAAGAGCATGGCTAAAGCCTTCTGCCGTTTTACCTGAAAGGCCAATGGCTTTGATCAATCCTTGAGCTTTGAGCTTTTGCAGTGTGGCCACGCAATCAGTCTGGGTCTGAATCCAGACATCGCGGTCGTCGCAGTGAATAAAAACAATGTCCAGCACATCTGTTTTAAGCAATCGAAGACTGTTTTGGATACTGGCCTGAACATGGTCTGCGTCGAAGTGGTAGGCGGATTGGCCGTCTTGGAAAACTTCGCCGACTTTGGTTGAAAGAATAAATTCATCACGACGATGGGCGATGGCTTGGCCGATGCGTTCTTCGCTGATGCCATAGGCAGGGGCGGTGTCGATGTGGTTGATGCCCATGTCCAGCACACCGTTAAGCAAGGTTTCCACCCTAGGCAGGTCAGGCAGCGCATAGTCTGTGGGATATTTGGTTTTTTGGTTGCGTCCGATTTTGAACGCACCAAAACCAATCGGCGAAATATTCAGGCCAGTCTGACCTAAGGAACGGTGATCCACGATGTTGCAGTCTCCCATGGAGGTAACGCCACCTGCGGACGAGGCCAGTTCCGAGCAATGGTCCCCATACCATCTCCCCCCCCCTCAGCAGGTTCAATATCCAAACGATGTAGCAGGTCTGCCGCCAACTGTGGGACCAACGCCAGTTTGGTTGGCCATGCGGTGATCACATTGCCATCTTCAAACAACGTCACGCCTTCAGGTCGTCTGCCTGCACGGGTGTGTGCTTCGGCACGATTGACCCTGAAGGTGGCCCACTGGGTATCACTTAAATCGACATTGGGAATGACCGCTTGAATTTCTGCTTTGGCGTGATGGATCAGTTCGGTGGGTTCCATGTTGATGCCGTCTTCAGAAATTTGTCCACCGACTTGCCACACGACGCGCCCTTGGCTGTCGTGATCGGTGGTGATGGTAACGCGGGTCTGGGAGAAATCGGTGCAGTGGCCATTGAGGATTGCTTCTTTGGGCAGGCCTCGAACCATGACCATGTGCAGCGGGCGGGTTTGCATCAGGGCGGGGTCTAGGCCGACACTTTGACGCAAGGCTGCATTTCCCTGGCCGGCGGCAAAGACAATTTTCCGCGGCCGCAGGGTAAGTGTTTGATCTTCATGGGCCAGAGTGACCTGTTCAACATGGCCCAGCTTGGACGTTTGAAAGGCCAAGCCCTCTTTGGGATTGATTTTCAAGAGACGGTCTTGATGCGCATCAGCCAATGCTTGAAGAAAGCTATCGGTTTGAATGACCTGTTCATCCAGACGATACACACTGCCATCAAGGCCTTGAAGCACGCTGGGCCACTGAGCTAGAGCAATGTCTTGAGGCTTAACGCGTAAGACCATTCTCGCGCCGGTCATGCCGAAGCGTGACTTGGCTGAGCCGGTTCGCCAGAGGTGGCAAGACTCAGTCCGCAATTGCGTTTGGCTTAAATTTGGTTGCGATTTCCCTGCCAAACATTCCCGCCACAACAGCGGCATATTGGCAATGGCCTTGGCACCGGGATCGATCAAATTTGAAAGTGTGTACTTCAGGCCCCCGTGGATAATACCTTGAGAGGCGATGGTTTGACCTGTCCCCAAGGCATGGGATTCAAGCAAGCAGGTTGAGTAGCCCTGTCGATGTAATTCATCGAGGAGCCATAGCCCTGCTCCACCGCCGCCAAAAATCAACACGTCTATTTGCATCGGCATCACGGGCTGGTAGAAGAACGAGTTGCACGTCCGGGGGAAGTTCCGGGGGAAGTTCCGGGGGAGGTTCCGGGGGTACTTCCGGGGGTGGGGTCTGGGGGAATGGTTAATGTTACGCCTGCTTGGAGGTTGTCAGGGTTCGCACCAATTTGACTTCGGTTGGCATTGTAAATTCGTCGCCACTGATCGGCGTTGTTGTAAAACTCATGGGCAATGGTCGAAAGATTATCGCCTGCTCGCACAATGTATTTGGCGGTTTGACCGGGAGGTGAAAGTGAAATCCTTCGGTCGTTTCGCAAGGTGTTGACAGCGGGCAACTTAATTTCTTGGCCTAGCTTTAGTTTCAAGGGGTCAATCAGTGGATTGGCCTGAGCGATGTCGACCCACTGGCGTTCTGAGCCGTAAAGCGTCAACGCAATCGAGCTCAGCGTATCACCGGGTTGAATCTGATAACGACTGGGCATCGTTCCTCGGGTAGCCAAGGGTTTTGCGATTGCCACTGCGGGGGTTGGCTTTGGCGTCACCACCACAGGCTTCACTGGCGGAGCAGGTGTCTCGCTGGGCTTACGATCAAATGTAAGCGTTGGGACAGGATCACTGACGGGGGGTTTCTTAATCGCCGGATCAGTCGTGGGAGTAGATGTATTGGCCCCCTTGCGGCTGGCCTCGAGACGAGCTCGAACCTGCTGGGTCAAGCTCATGAGTCCTTGATCGGACTTGGCATTGCTTGTGGGTGTCAATGTTTTCTTACTTGGGACGGGATTATCTATGCCCTGAGCAGGCAAGGTGACCAACGGTTCATCCGTCACGCCATCACCGGAAGTAGGTGGTGGAGACTGTAGCAGGAGGTAGCCACCCACCACAGCAAACAACACGACCGCCGAGACCAGCGCGATCTTGTACGAAGCCTTCATGGGCGATCTCCAAATTCCAAAGGGACAAACATCTGTATTCGAAGCTCTAATTTTAACGACTTGTACGAGGATGTTCCATTCGAGACCCCTATAAAAAATAATTTTTGCCCAAAAATCTTATCAATGCGGCGAAAATAAGATCGTTAAGACCGTGACAAACACCTTAATTTGGGCTTATCACCGATCCTGTCGCATCAATTGTCCCTCCACACACTTGAGCTAAAAAGGTTTTTTTTCGTTTCGGAGCCGCCTTTAGGAATTGACATATCTCTTATAGACCTTGACACTTAATGGTTGCAACCATACATTCACCACTCGATACCTTTTAGGAGGAGCTTTGTGATGGCGGAAAATGACTCGCGCCTCACCATTGAGACCAGCGACGATATCACACTTGTTGGATTCTTGGATCGCAATATTCTTGAAGAAGCGACCATCCAACATATTGGCGATCAAATCAGTGATATCATCGATGCCACACCCAACCCACGGATCTTGATTAACTTTGACAACGTTGATCATCTCTCATCCGCGGCCCTGGGCATGCTCATCACCATTAACAACAAAGTCCGCCACAAAAGCGGACAACTGCGGCTTGCCAATATCAATACGCAAATTTATGAAGTGTTTGCGATTACCAAACTCAATAAACTTTTTCAGATTCATTCTGACGCAGAAAAGGCCATGCAGAGCTTTAAATAGCCTCACCTCTAACCGCTTGAGGCTTTGGTCCAACTAGGAGATAATCTCACCTAACCAAGCTATGGAACAGTCCCACACCCGCAAACCCTGGATCATCCCCAACCTTTTGGCGCAAGGTGTCAAAGTAGTTAAAACCGTGATCGAACAGATGGAACCTCTGGGCTATTCCCAGACCGCCCAGTTTGCCGTGAGACTTGCCCTAGACGAAGCCATGGCCAATGCCATTCGACATGGCAACAACAATGACCCAACCAAACATGTGACCATTGAATACCACATCACAGAAGAACAACTTCAAATCTCAATCTGTGATGAAGGGGATGGATTTAAGCCTGAGCAAGTGCCAGACCCCACGCTCGATGAAAACCTCGAACGCCCGTGCGGCCGAGGCGTGATGCTGATGAATGCCTACATGACCAAAGTCACCTTCAACGATAAAGGCAATTGCGTGACCATGATCAAACGCAAAGATTGCCCCCTCCCCTACGTCTCAGAAGAAGACTAACCCCCCCGGACCCCCGAGCCCCCGAACCCAGCCTCCGAACTCCCCCCGACGTGCACGCAGGTATGCGTGCGCGTCTTACAAACCAACAGCCAACTCATTCACGTTAACCTTTGAAGAATCATTTCTTTTCTGAAACAAAAATATTGATGTCGCAGCACGCACTTGGTCTCAGAAGAAAACTAGACTTTATAAAATTCTCAACGCGTAACAAAAAAATGCGACGCGTATGACAAAGCGTTTGAAAATAGCCGCACGCTTACAGCGTGCGCGTCTTCCCACGATCAAATCGCAACATCATGCACTGCTTGGCAGAACGCTTGAATCAACAAGGAATCTTTGATGCCTCGCTGCTTTTCCACCCCACTGGCCACGTCTACGCCATAGGGCTTCACCACCTCAATCGCCTGGGCCACATTCAAAGGTGTCAATCCACCGGCCAAAATCAATGGCGGCCAATCATCACGCTTCATCTGAGCGAGCTTGACCCAATCAATCGTCTGCCCCGTCCCCCCGGTCAATCCGGCCGCCGGCGGCGCATCCACCAAAATAGCCGCCAAATTCGCGCACCCCGACTGCCATTGAGCCACTTGGTCGGCAAACTGGTCATCAAACGCAAGAGCTTTGATCACCCGCAACGGTGAAAGATAGTTGCCATAACTCACCGGCTCGTTGCCATGCAATTGAATCGTGCGTAATGACATCTGCTTGGCCACGGTCATGACCTGTTCAGTCGACGCATCGGCAAACAAAGCCACCGGCTCGACCCAAGGCGACAGTGTTTGGAGAATCTGTTGGGCCTCATCCGAAGTCACCGACCGGAGCGACCGTGTGACAAAATTCAACCCAATGGCGTCCGCACCACAATCGACCACCACTTGAGCAAGCTCAGGTGTTTTGATGCCACAGATTTTAATCCGCATGCGTGTCATTTTCCGCCACTTTTATAAAACGGCAAGGGAACGACTTGGCCTTCGATTCGTTTGCCGTTGCTCAAATCAACACTCAGAGCAGTCCCCGTTTCAGCCTGCTCCACCGCCACATAAGCCATCGCAATCGGATAACCCAATGTCGGAGACAAACAACCACTCGTCACATAACCAACTTCTGTATCGCCCTGACGAACAAGGCCTCCTTGTCGCGGGGTACGCTTGCCTTCAAATTGTAAACCCACGCGTTTTTGTTTGAGACCTGCCGCTGCAATTTGCTTGAGCGCGTCTTGGCCGACAAACGGTTCACCGCGATCTTCTTGATCTTTGTCCAAGTTCACCGCAAAGCTCAAACCTGCGGTCAATGGGTCAATTTCTTCGGTTAATTCGTGGCCATACAGAGGCATGGCCGCCTCGAGGCGGAGGGTATCGCGTGCTGCGAGGCCGCAACTTCCCATCACGTCGACTTGGCCTTCAACAGGCTCACGCACGAGCAATTTAAGCGCTTTGTCTGCCATGGCAGCACCCATGATAATTTCCACGCCATCTTCGCCGGTGTAGCCGGTGCGGCTAATGGTCATTTTCAAAATCAACAGGTTTTTTTCACAAAAGGAGTAGCGCTTGAGTGTGGGGACTTCACGCGAAAACTGGCCTATCTTTTCCATAATGCCCGGGCCTTGCAACGCAACCATCGCAGTGGACTGGGTCTGATCGCTGAGCTTCACGACCATCTTGTTCTGTTCGATGACAGCTTGGAGGTGGGTGTAAATTTTGGATCGATTCGAGGCATTGACCACCAACATCCAGTAGCCTGAAAAACGATAGACCAGCACATCGTCCATGATGCCGCCCTGCTCGTTGCACACCAATGCGTAACGACAAGTCTTTTCTTCCATGTCCGTCACCCGGCGAGTCAAAACCCGTTCGAGTAAACGCCGACTATGACGACCCGCAATTTTGAATCGACCCATGTGCGACACATCGAACATCCCGCCATGCTGACGAATCTGTTGATGCTCCGCAATCACAGAACCAAAAGACAAAGGCATCTCCCAGCCAGCGAAATCTGTAAACTTTGCACCACGGCTCACATGAAACTTATAAAACGGCGTCTGAAGCAACATCATTTCCCTTTCGTCAAAAACAAAACCCATAAGCTACAATTGTAATCCCATGGCTCAACATCTGTAATCTACGCCCAGTCCTTATTGAGACTCACCACAAATGACGGATCGCTAATCACTGAAGACGTGCATCATACCGACCAGAAGCTTTCTATGGCCAAGTGGCTGAATATTTAAACGACTTTTTTAATTTCAGATTCAGTCCCCTTCACCATCGACCGATTCATATCACAGAGACCGAACTATTCATCGGTCCATAGGAAAATAGAAAATGGACGCTAAAAAACAAACGCGAACACCCGACTCAACAGCCAATATCTGGGACAACGAAGAACTACTCTCTGAACTAGTCCAACGTGCGAGTGCCAATGGCGATCAACTAGTCAAAGTGCTCTTAAAAGCGTCCTTGCAAACCCTCACCACAGACCAGGAAGATCAAAACTATCGACAACGGGTTGTCAACGCACTTGAAGAAACAGAAGATCAGCCCGCTAAAAAACTTGCAGAAGAAAAAGACGATGAAAAAATAAGCTCTAAAACCACGGATGATGACAACACCACACAACTCCCCACAGTCAGCCCAATTAAAATCCCAACGCTTGAAGCTCCCAAACCGGTGAGCCTCTACGATGATCCCACGACCGAACAAACCCCAAGCGAACCCAACCCGATGGGCATTTCACGAGAAACCGCGATTTTACATGAAGAAGCTCGGCGGGAATTACTCCGGCCGATCTTGGCTTTTGCAGCCTGTGCTATTTTACTGTTGGTCTTGGGATTGGGCTGGTTCAGCCGCTCCGGCGCATTGGGCTTGCCTCAGGCTGCCTATGCCAAACCCACCAAGCCAATCCCAGCACAAACAACAACAGAAAACCCATCGTTGAAGCCAACGGAAGTGGAACAGCCAACAAAGCAAGACGACTAGCGTTTGCATCGCCCGGATCACGCTCCATCTCACCCCCAGAGTCTGCCTCGATACGCGCGACCAACCCAGACAAACCCAGCGTGCCAACGGTGGATGCAGATTGTAAGCAATAACCCTGCTCGCCAAGCACGCGATCCACCTCGCCTAAGTCAGCAGCTTGAAACAACGGATCAGCGAAAACGAAACTTCCCCCGCCACCCACAAAGCTATACGCCAAACAAGCCACCACCAGCCACCACGGCCACGATCTGATTCGATTCCCACTATCCATCCAAATCAAGCCTTTCCCAAGGACCGCCAACGGCTTGCTGGCTTGGCCCATACTCCCATCTTTTTCTAATCCGTTTCTTACTGACAGCTGACAGCTGATAGCTGATAACTTCCTACAATTATCTCTTTAAAATACCAATCCACAACGAAAAAAACACAAACGCCACCATTGCACCCCGACCCCACTCCGTACAATTCCTATAAGCGTTTTGTTCCATTTAATCCCTGCAATCCGTACCGGCCTTGAAAACAGAAGGTATACCTACTCTAGTTGGGTTTTAAGGCATTTTGACGTTGTTCATCTCCTCAGAGCCGTTACACTTGAGAATATGAAAGGCCATGTCAATCAGTGGGCCTATGCTTTGTCATTCTCTTGGATTGTGACTTGGCTATCCATGGGTCAAGCAAGTGCCTCCCCGGTGCAAAGCCTCCAGTTCAAATCGCCCTTCCAAGCGATTGCGCGACCGGGCCAGACACCCCACTGGACAGACCCTCGCTTGCCAGTCTCAGCCAAAACAGCCCTCACGGTCAAGAACTTGCCTTCGAACGATTTATTGGCAGAAATCATGACTTCACATGAAGTCAATGCCAACGGATTTGGCCAAATCAACATGGGTGAACAGTGGTTTCGCTGCTGTGGCGAAAGCTCCATCCTCGCGATACTTGATAACAACATTCGGCTTGCCGAGCCCATGCGGGATTCGCATACACGCAGCGGGTCACTGGTCGCCATTGCCAAAAGAAGTACCACCGTCCCACTCTCCTTTGAAGTCAGTCGACGCGTCCACATTCAAACCGCACCCGAACCCAGCTCGTTCCTCCTACTCGCGGGACTCGGAACGGCCATGCTATTCAAACGCAAACGCCGCGCACGCCGGAAGTTCCCCCGGAACGCCCCCCGGAACGCCCCCCGGAACGCCCCCCGGCAGTCCCCCCGCAATCTCTAATCTCTCTCCGACGCGCAAGCTGTTAGCTTGCGGCTTTGACAAAGCCGAATTCTAATACGCATCGCATAGATCATGTATGCGTTGATATTTTTATAAAGCCTCATTCAATCAATCTCCGCGAATAACCATTGGCACGAGTTTTTTATGGGATTGGTATTAAGGTCTTCCCAAGAGTCGAATTCTTTTAAACGTGACAGATGAATTCATAACGCTCTAAAAAAAAAGCCCAGCAATTCAGCTGGGCTTAAGTCCTCTTTGAAATATTTCATGCTGGCCTTGTCGATGGTCAAGAACCTTGGCTGGCGTTTAATCTTTGCAAATAATGTTTCGCTTCACGATGCCCTGGGTATGTTTCCAAGACGGCCTGCAACTGTTCACAGATGCCTTCACGACTGGCAACATACTCCAAACAACGCACCAGCAACATCCGAGGGGCCGCTGCTCGAGGTGTTAATGCAATGGCTTCATGTAACAATCCCGCAGCCTGAGCCAAGCGGCGGTTGTCCACTGTTTGAGATAACAACAAACGGGCTTGATGCAAACGCCACGTCATACCTCGAGGCCCTGTCTGTTGCTGAAGATGCAACACGGCTTGCTTTTTCAAAGCCTGCGGAATCTGGCTGTCTTCACATGCCAAGACGGCTCGTTGAATGGCAATGTCCTTGGGAAACCGATTGATTAAACGTTTCCATGTAGCCAACGCTTGACGGTCACCTGCCAAGCTTAAAAACTGGGCACGAGCCAAAAGCCAATCCCGATTAGCCCCCACCTCAAACAACTGATGTGCTTGAGACACACGGCCCTGCTGAACAAGAATCCGAGCCTTCAAACTGGCCCAACGGGGTGTCACGCCAAATTGTTTTTCATATTGTGACAAACAGCTTTGGTGCCAATTGCCATGCCGCTCCCAACTGATTTGCGCCAACGCCAAAAGGTCTTCTGGCATCAAGTCTGAAGGTGTTTGAAGAATCGAATCGACTTGCTGTTTCACCTGATCCACATCCAGCAGGCGAGCTTGCAATTTCAATTCAGCCACAGGCGAAAGTTTCCCCGCCAAGCTTTGCAAAAGATTCCTCGCCACGGTTTTTGCAGCAAGATCAGGCAATTGTGTCAAGCTTTCAATCAACACACCAGCCGCATCCAAATCCCCAGGCGAAGTTTCAATGGCCATGCGAGCCACCTTCACTGCCGCGGCAACACGTCCACCACGCAGCAGCGATCGCGCCAACTGAACACGCGGTTCCACCCAAGCCGGTGCCGCACGAATCGCCCGATGCCAAGAAGCTCTAGCCAGCTCTTCTTCACCGAGCATGAGCCATTGCGTTGCCACCAGATCCTGGAGCATGGCATTTTGAGGCCTCTCTTTTAAAACTTCATTCCCAATGGCAATCAATGCCAAGGGCGTTGTCTTTTGCACCAAGGCATGCGCCAATTTAGACCACCCCTGATGGGAAGTTGACTCACCGTAACTGCTACGATGAGGCGGGAAATGGTTCAAAGCATCCAAGGCTTCATCCTGTCGCCCCAAGTGAATCAAGGCCACCATACGCAACACAACCAATGACGCTTCGGGTGGCATTTTCATCTGCGCAAGTGTCTGATATTGCTTTGCTTGTAAAAGACGTTCACACTTGAGGCGAATCAAATCCATGTCCTCAAACTGACCCACGTGCTGATTCAAAACAGCTAGTGCCGCATCATATTTCCCCATCGAATCAAGCTGACGAACCAGAATATGAACCAGACTGGCTTGCTTGAACGGCCGCTGCATCGCTCCTTTGAATCGCTCGTAAGCTTCTGTGTTGTGATCGTACAGACGCCAAGCAACACCCTCGAAAATTTCAAAGGCCTGATCCCCAGGCCACTGTTCTTGCCATTGGCGGGTTAATTCAACCACGTTTTGCACAGCATCGCCTCGCTGGTGCATCAAAAACAAACGCAAAATGCGTGCATCCCAATCACGAGGTTGATGCTTGATGTACAAATCCGTATCGCCAATGGCTTCACCAAACCGTCCGAGCCTTGCCAAGGCCACTGCCCGCAAACGGCACAACGCAATGTTCTCCCCATCACCCAACAACGTGGCGGTGGCCAGGCGAACCGCTTCTTCGTCTTCCCCTTGGTCTAGATAAAGGCCCACCAATTGCTCTGCCAATTCCACACGACCGGGCGCTAATGCGACCGCTCGACTCAAGGATGCAATGGCACTTTCAGCATGATGATTCGAAGCATCCACCACCTGCATCTTCACCTGAGCGTAGGCCACCAGCGCATCCACATCATTGCCATGGCGTTGAAGATAGGACTCTAACAGGCCCATGGCATCTTGAAAATTTTCTTCTGCAATGGCCTCGGTTGCCTGGGTGTGTAGAAGACGATCTCGACCTTCTAATTGCCATTGGTGCACACCCAAAGCCACCCCACCCAGCGTGGTCACCAAGAGCGACAACACGCCCAGCAGTAACAGGCGACGGCGAGATTTGGAGACCACGGTGTGATTCATACCCATTTCATTTCATTGAACTTCCCACGGCTGACCCGACATTTGCCAAGCTTACAAAAGCCCACTTGTTTTATCAGTTTGATTTGAAAACCGAGCGAATTAATACTTTGGCTGTTTGAAGAATAATCCACAGGTCCAAGCTCCAACTTCGATGCCTGACATATTCCACGTCGTAGCGAATCCATTCCTGAAAGTCCAAGCCTTGAAGGCGGCTGCGGCGCACTTGCCACAAGCCGGTGATGCCGGGCTTGACGCTCAATCGAGCTTCACGCCAAGCAGGGCAAAATTGATTCTCTTTAAACGGGCTCGGCCGTGGACCGACCACGGACATTTGGCCCATGAGTACATTGAAGAACTGAGGCAGTTCATCGATATTGAGTTTACGGATGAGCCGACCGACACAGGTTAACCGTGGGTCATTTTCCATAAAGAACTGTGGGCCGTCGGCCGCATTTTTTCGCATCAGTTCTTCTTTGATTTTTTCAGCATCTTTTCGCATGGACCTGAATTTCCAACAAGGAAATTCCTTACCACCTAAGGTTTCTCGCTGATGGCCAAAGAAAAACGGCCGTCCATCTTCAATGTAAATCGCGAGCATCACCAAGGGGAAAAGCGGCAACGCCAAGATCAAAACCCCCAAAGCAAACAGCAAGTCAAACGTTCGCTTTAGGACTGTTTCAATCGAAGTCAGTTCACGGACCGCCACATTTTCCATGCGGGCAAAAGTGCGTGTTCGTTCAATTTCCAACCAGCGAATATCCTCCACCGGGGGACGGGCATCGGGCTCATCCCACAATGCGATGGGGCCGATGATCGGCGTCTGGGCGTTTAAGGTGCGGCCGGCCCCAATCCAAGCGGGACCAATAAAACGGGTTTGTTTGTCCGCTTTGGCTTTGGGATCGCCCCAGGCTTGATCTCCCATCCGCTGCACGCGTCCAATGGTGGCATCGGGTTGTTTCCAGACATCGATCAGATCACGCACAAAGGTGAGTCGCTGAGATTGAAGGGAACGGTCATAAATGCGGCCGTCCACGGAGCGAGTCGCGCGCCATTGCCGATGAATGGTATGACGTAACATACGCCAACCCTCACGCGGGCTTTCTGCAGCTTGCCACATGCGAGCCAAATCCAGATTGCTCGTCAAGGCCACGCGTGCTAGCCGTGAATCCCCTGCGTCATACACCCGGTCAAAACGGACAAATTGGCCGTCTTCATCGGCGACCACCTGTTCACGGTAGCCGTGTTCATTGAGGTCATGCAAACGTAAAAAGAGCACCTCGGGTTTGAGCCAATTGAGGACATCTAGCACGGGTCTAATTTTAAAAATGGTTAAGGTTCGCGGGTCTGCCAGTAAATAGAGTTCTGCATCTGCGACGATTTGTGAGGCTTCGCCTTGCCTGACGACTTGGACACCTCGGGCAGCCCAGAATCGGTCATGCAATTGCGTCGGGGTCAGGCCGAACAAAGTCGGGTCTTGTAACAGCGGGTCTGAGGTTGGAGCTTGCGGTCGAATCATTTACGAGCTTTCAGCGATCAGCTACCAGCAAGAGAGAGTCTCTGAATATCGAAAACCCCAAAATTCAATTGTTTCAAATTTTGGGGCTTCGATGTTCAAATTTTATGAGCGTTTAAAGATTCACTTTTTTGCCATGATGTCTCTGGTAAAAAGCAGAGAGGCTTGATCAGGACTTGGTCAAATCTTGTCTGGAGTCGATTGCCACGGATATGCCCAGTCCACCGATTTTTGAATTGCTCAGTGCAGCAGAATCAACCATCAAAGAGGCGGGTGCTTCGGGGCGGATTGAGCGGCGACTCACTGAAGTTGCACCGGACAATTCCATATCCATATCATCTGCTCGGTTGTACACGATGCCTAGGACAGGCACACGGTTGCGGCGCAGTTCATCTGAAGCACGTTTGATTTCCATACGATCTTCGCCACGGGTCACGACCAAGACGGTTCCGTCGGCAACGGCGGTGACCAGTGAGGCCTCGGCACTGCCTGGGATTGGACCTGTATCGACGATGATGGTGTCGTATTGTTCACGAGCTGCTTCAAACACACGTTGCAGACCGCTGAGTGACAGACGACTGATATCGTGTTCCGTCGCTGAGCCCACTGCCAACACATGCAGGCTTGGAATTTTAGTTTCAAGGACACAGTCAGCCAAAGGTGAACCATCAAGCACGTCTAGGAGTCCCTTGTTGCTGTCATCAAGCAGGCTACTGGCTCGTTGAGCGTCGCGTGAAAGCAGATCGCCTGTTTCGACGAGGACTTCAACGAGGAAGCGGTTTTCTTCTTGAGCTTTGACGCGGGCACGGTTGAGTTGTGCTTCGGTGACCAGTTCAGCACGGACAAGCGGATGTTTAGACTGTGCAGAGACGATGTCGTCTACACGTCGGCTTAGGCCGCTGCCGATGAGATCACAATCGACCAAGAGGGTTTTACCGCCGGTGCCTGCAAAGGAGAGTCCCAATGCCATGGCGAGGCTGGATTTTCCGGTTGCCGGACCTGCACTGGTGATGGCAAAGACGTGGTTGTTATCCCGACTGGTACTGATTTGCATTTTAGTACGAATGTTATGCACACAGTGAGCCGCGGTGGTGATCGCTTCCACATCGGTGAGATCATCAGGCAACTGAGGCAGCACACCGAGTCGGCCGATATCGCTCACGGTCAGTTCAAGGTCATCAAGGTTACGGATGCTTGGATCAAGCCAAGCGATGAACAGCACGATACCGAAGCCGAACATGCCGCCTAGGGCCACGCCCATCACGCTGCCGAGGTTACGACGGTCTGAGTAAGGTGATGCAGGCACGGTGCCGTCGGAAAGAATTTTAATTCGTCCCGAAGCTGCGGCCGTGATGGTGAGATCGTCTAGACGTTCTCGAATGAGTTTAATTTTGTCTTCCATGCGTGTTTCTTGGTCACGCAATTGGGAGAGACGAAGTTCTTTGCGGCCGATGATGGCAGCTTCTTTGTTGACGCGTTTGATTATGGCTTCGAGGCCATATTCTTGGGCGCGAAGTCGTAAAGCTTCCGCTCCGCCACCGGCGACAGGTCCCTCACCGCGTGCTTCGTCGACATAGAGTTCGACCATTTCATTGAGATTGGCCAGCACGGTTTTCTGCTGACGAATCAGGCCATGCTCTGAACCATAGTCTGCACTGAGGCGAGAAATTTCTCGCTGAACCAGATAACGGTCACGTAAAAGCGTGCGTAATTGTGTGTCACTTGAAGCAATCAATTGAAGTGTCGAACTACGACTGGCACTGCCCACCAGTTCGTGCATGGCAATGAGGGTCATCTTGACTTGGTCAAGCTCTTCTTCGAGTTTCACCAAACGGACGAGTTTGTTGGAATACATTTTTTCAAGGGAGTCCGCACCGACTTCGTTGGTGGCATCGGTGATTTCCTGGCGAGCTTGTTCGAGTTCTCTTTCAACGCGATCACGTTCAGCGACCACGATGTCATAGACTTGCGCTTTGTCTTCTTCTTCCTTGGCCTGAGCGAGTTTCATGTATGCGTTGGTGATGACTTTCACACCCACTAAAGCTGCTGCGGGATTTGAATCGCTAAAGTAGACGTTGATGACCTGACTGCGGACTTCGCGTTCAGCATCGGCACTTCTTTCAAAGTGGATAAAGTTCCCGTCACCGGTCCCTGGCGCAATGGCCTGCCAGTCTGGATCGAGCATGGCAGTTTTGAGAACTTCCTTGGAATTGAGCAGGGTCAGTTGCTGACGCACATAGCCTTCGAACTGGGCACGAAGGTCTTTGGTGTCATCTGAAATCAGAATTTTAGGAACCACAGGCTTAATTTCGATCAGCCCTTCACTGCGGTAAACCGGGGTTGGGACTTTATAGCCCACAAATCCGCCGCCGATCATGCCGATCAGGGCGAGAATGGCAACCAATCCCCATCGACCCCGCAGCATCTGCATGGTCTGGTCAAAACGGGTCATGCCATCCACTTGATATGGGTCGGCTGTGTGTAACGCATCGGGTGTCTTGTTCATCATGTTTTCCTGTCTCATTTAATATCCCCCTCTGAGGATGGTTTGAATCAGAGGCATATGTTCTTGGACCAATTCACGAAACACCTCATGGCGACTACTTGCCGCGAGGCTACCGGGAATTACCACCTGCATTTGGGCGGCGCCAAACGGACGGCGTGATTTTGTTGCTAAATGTTCGTATAGTCCCGTCATATCGCGCACAAGTCTCCCATCCGGCACAATCATGAAATTGCCCACTATCATTCGGTCGGCATGACTGGGGCCGCTCTTAACCAATTTGTAGAGCTTGGCGGGAATTAGCATCTTATTAACATGGTAATTGCGATTTTTCTCGGAACTTACCGTCCAGCCCTGCCCCGGATAACACACTGGCGGGTAGTGACCGACCATGTCCCGCGTGTCCCGGCATTGAACCAATAACACGTTCGCCACCCAGCCCGTACGAATATTCACAAACCGACGACTAATCAAGACATTGGGCTTGAGAAGCGATACCGCTGCCGCGGGTACGGGAATGTCCGTCCCCACCCAATCCCCCATCTGCATGGGTGTCTGCTCCGCCACGCTGCGAACCAGCGTGTGATACGGCGAAGCGTCCTCCACTGGCAACTGAACAAGGAATTTTTCAAGCCCCATCCCCACCAACAAGAACAACCCCAGAACTGGGACCGTCCAAATGCGGTAGCCTCGAGATGGTGTTTCATTGCTCATCAATACCTCATCTCACCTATTCGTACGCCAGCGTAAAACGGGTTATCGGAACCAAGGACCATTTGAGCATCTTGATTAGAATCAAAAGCAGCCCAAAGGCTGCCAAAAGCATGACCCAGCCGCTCACCGCGTGAAAGCCATCGGCGATATTCGGATAATGCCCATAAGCCCAAACCGTGGGGATCGTGCGGATCACATTGCACAGCAAAGCGGAGATCGGGCTGGCGACTAAAATTAAAACCCGCACATACAGCCGCAACGGCAAGCTAAATGCAAAACAATAAGAAACCAACGCCAAAGCAAAGACCATTCGCATCCCGTTGCACGCCTCGGCAATCGCAACGTGTATGCCGTTGATCGAAAGCAAGCTTCCGGCCCGTTGTATTTCAATCCCAATCAACTCGAAAAAGAACTGCGTCGTCCGCGCCACAAGCCCTTGCAACGGAATCGCAATCGTCTGGCGAATCACCCCAGGCACAGGCACCAAAAACAACAGCACCACAAAACAAGGTAAAAAGCAGGCCAACGCATCACTCCCCACCACACAAACCAAACACCCCACCACTACCAAAAGTGAGCCGCCATGCCAAAGTGATTCCACCGAGTTGTAATAACCAAAAGAACAAAGAAGCCAACCCACACTGATCAATAACAAGCCCACCGTCTGACCCGTTGGCTGACACAAACGCAATCGCCCCCGACGAATCCAAGCAAGCCACAACGCCACAGGGATCACCAAAAACAGATGACTGAATTCTTCATGGCTCACCATCAAACGCCAAATGTCCAGCCACGCATCGAGCGTCACCCCAATGCCAGCCATCAACATCACGACCATGGCCACCCCGTGACGAGGTGTCCAGCCGTTGCGAGAAAGTGTTTTGGGAAATTGAATCATTTTTTTAAGTTATCAGTTGTCAGCTATCAGTAAGAGAAAAAAAGCTCGCCAATCACGCTCTAGACCACCTGATAACCGCTGCCCACAGCCACCAATTGATCCACCACCACCTGGCGGGGTTTGATTTGAGCACCATCGCCCACCAAAGACCGAGCCACCACCGCGTCACGGCCGACATGACTGCCACGCAAGACCACTGCGTCGTGCAAGGAGGCAGTGGGGTCCACATGAGCGCCGACTTCCACAATATTGAAAGTAGGCTCGCCATTTTTCACGGCCTTGCCGTGTAACCGACGCAGCCCACGCAGATAATCTACTCGATCACGCATCGGCTGAGCCAAAGACGTTTCCCGATGCAACACATGCGTTTTGTAATGCTTGGCAATCAACGGCAAAGCCTGTTCTTTCATGTCCACAAAACCAATGGGAGCAATCTTACGCAAAGCACCACAACGACAAAGCATCACCCCCGAAGGCGTCCCATCGTCATACGCCACCAAACTGACATCCCCGCCAAGCTGCGACATCTCCAACGTCAAGCCCGCCAACGGTTCATACATCAATTGCTTGGCACTAATCACCAACAACACCTCATCGTCATCGAGTTCTTTGGCCAGGTCATGCAACACCCCGCCTGTGCCTCTTAGTTCTAAGGGGTCCCGTTCAATTTCGATCTGAGATCGTGAATCATCCCATGCAGAAATAGGAGCGGTGGCCGTCCAGTCAACCATCACACGCGTTTCTAAATGGTCACGACCCAACTGCTGGGCCAAGGTGCTGACATGATCTTGCCAATGGTTCAAAATCGAACGGCGTTCATCAATCGGTAAGTCCAACATCGACCGCCCCAGATCCGTCTGCAACGGTGTCGGATGAACCGCCCCCGCCAACAGAACCACCATGCGCAAGCGTTCAAGTGATCGAACGGCATCGGCCTTCTGAGCCTCAGGACTTCCCTGCACTTGGGATGCAGCGGTTGCGTAATTGTTTGTCTGCGTCATCTTTTCCCTTATTCAATACAGGTGGCAATTTCCCGCTGCCACTTCCAACACCAACCGTTGCGTCTATTGCGGTTGGTGAACCCATCGTGATCGAATCGCCCGGATCATCAAGGCCAAAGCGAACGGCAAACCATCAAGCAAATATCGCCTCGCCAAACGACGCGGCTCCTGTGCCAAACGGTGTAGCCATTCAAGGCCAAGCTTCTGAACCCAACGCGGAGCGCGATGCACCTCGCCACATACAAAACTAAAACTAATACCAATGCCCAACCACCAGGTGCCAGGCAATTGATCGCGTAACTGTTTAATTATTTTTTCCTGCTTGGGAGACCCCAACGCCACCAGCACCACATCGGGCTTGGCCTCGATGAGCTTACGCGTCAGGGCAGCCATCAACACAGGATCTTTCTCAAAACCCACAGGTGGCACATCAATCCCCACAACCTGTAAATTCGGATGGCGTTTGGTCAAAACATCTGCTGCCCGGTGAGCGACATCGCCCTCTCCACCAAGCAAAAACAACGTGCGCCCATGCTCGGCTGCCGCGGCAGGTAAATGAACCGTCAGGTCCGAACCTGCCACCCGCTGAGGCAACGGCGTTCCCTGCAATCGACTCGCCCAGATCAACGGCATCCCATCGGCGACCATCAACTGAGCACCCGAATAAAGCTCACGCGTTTTCTCATCTCGCACCAGCCGACGCAAATGATCCAAATTCGGCGTAATCACCCAACCCCCACGGCCAGCACCAAGCTCCGTGAAAATATGATCCACGCATTGATCTCGCGTCACCGCGTGAAGCGTCACGCCCATCAAATTCACGGTGGGTAAGGGGGCTGGGGTTGTCATATCGTTTGCCATGCTGTTGCCTGCTGTTGGTTAATTTCTCGAACGGCTTTTGCTTTGCCTCGCATCAAAAACGACCACTGACACTTGCGAACAAACCGACGAAAAGCGACATCCTCATAACGAGGTTTGCCCGTCAAATGACTCCACACATAGCCACACCAAATCGCCACCCCCCCAAAAAACAACGGCGGACGGGTCATGCGATACAACGCGCTGGCGGTGATATACGCCAAGCTCGTTCCCATAAAATATTGGCCATAGCCCCAGCGGAATCGACCGGCCAGAATGCCCTTTTGACTTGAACCCATCGGACGCAAATGAATAAATCGAATATCGTCATCATCCCAGCTACACGGGACCCAGCCCAACATGCGGCAACGGTGACAGTCAATCCCATCCCACATGACCTGACGTACAAACCCACCAATCTGCTCAAAACAAGTTCGCCGATAGAACTTACTCGCACCCACCGAAACATCATCACCAATGCCTTCACTGATGGACTTGCCTTGATCGTTGATGAAGTAAGCTTTGCCGCTACAAGTTCCAATGCGCGGGTTGTCTTCCATGCGTTCGATGAGCCCCTGAAAATAACCTTCAGGCAAATTCAAATCCAAATCCAGCTTGCACAAATAATCAAAATCTTTGAGATCCGAAACCGTTTCAAGCCCTGCGTAAAACGCATCAATCACGCCCGGCCCCACACTGCGACTGCCTCGATCTTCACGACGAACCACTTTGATCCAATCATGCTTCTGAGCGTATTCCGCAAGAATCGCAGGCGTTTGATCCGTCGATCCATCATCGACAATGACCCACAACTTCGGACGAATCGTCTGCGCAACAATGGTATCGAGCGTTTGGCGCGCGTAGTCCGCTTCATTGCGACAAGGGGTGATGATCAGATAGTCGCGCATGAAGCCTCCTTCGAAACATAGCCGGCAGGGTTCGCCTGATGCCATTGCCAAGCGGTCGCGACCACGTCTTTGATGTCGGTGTAGCGAGGCTGCCAACCCAGTTGTTTTTTGAGCTTGACCGGGTCAGCGACCAAGGCTGGTGGATCGCCAGGTCGTCGGTCTGCCAGTTCACGCGGAATGGTTTGACCGGTGACTTGTTCGCAAGCTTCGATGATTTGCATGACCGATTGACCGTTGCCTGTGCCGACATTGAAAATTTCCCGCGTGTCCGGGGTGGTTGCCCCAATTGCCAACCAATGGGCTGAAGCAAGGTCATCCACATGCACATAGTCACGGATGCACGTTCCATCGGGGGTCGGATAGTCCGTTCCAAAGATCGTAATTTTATCCCGTTGTCCCAACGGCACGCCCAGGACCAATGGAATCAAATGGTTTTCAGGATCATGGTCTTCGCCAAACTGGCCATCTGAAGACGCACCGGACGCATTGAAATAACGCAGCAGGGTAAAGCCCAATCCATAAGCCTCGGCAAAGTCGCGGATCATCCATTCCACCGTCAGCTTCGTGCGTGCGTAAGGGCTAAATGGCTCCTGAGGGGTGCTTTCACTCATCGGAATTTTAGGTGTCATCCCATACGTCGCACAGGTGCTGCTAAACAACATGCGTTTCACACCTGCGGCCCGCATGGCATTGAGCAAGCTCAGTGTGCCGCCGATATTGTTGCTGTAGTGATAGGAGGGATTTTCGACAGATTCGCCCACACAAGTTGCCGCGGCAAAGTGCATCACAGCATCGGCTTTCACTTTTTTCAATGCAGCGGTCAGTGCTTCGGTATCGGCAAGTTCACCTTCAATGAGTCGACCTTGGGGAACTGCCTGGGCATGCCCCTGCACCAGATTATCATAGGCCACTGCGTCACAACCTTGAGACAATAAATAACGCAAGCAAGCGCTACCCACATAGCCAGCACCACCTGTCACGAGAATTTTCATAGTAAAACCTCCTGGGTTTTTTGTATTCGTTTGACAGCAGCCGTCAGGTCTGCCTCGACATAATCTGCGTGTGATTCATCTTCGACCGAAGCATTGCCCGTGCGGACCAAAATCGATCCACAACAACCCGCGTGACGGCCAGCAAGAATATCACTGAGCATGTCCCCCACCATCCAAGACTTTGACAAATCCAAATCCAAATCATTGGCCGCCTTGAGCAACATGCCCGGCGAAGGCTTGCGGTCTGGATGTTCACAACGGGTTCGGTCTCCTTTGACCGGAGCGACTGGGCAGAAATAAACGCCATCCACCTTTGCACCACAAGCAGCTAGCTGCGCGTGCATCTGAGCGTGAATTGCTTGGAGTCCTTGCTCGGTCAACATGCCTCGCCCGATGACCGATTGATTGGTCACCACCACACAGACATAGCCCGCCGCAGTTAGCTCAGCAATTGCTTGACCTGCTCCGGGGAGCAGGCGTACTTTGGCAGGGTCGATCAGGTGGTGTACCTGTTCGATGATGGTTCCATCACGGTCTAGAAAAACAGCAGCGTGTTTCATGAGACAAACACCTCCGCCACATCTTTGCGAGCTTGGGTCAGTGATTCGAGTGTGCCGATGTCACGGTGATAGCCCTGCCATACCCAGCCCCGCATGCGGCCGACAAACTTGGGCAACACATCAAATCCCAGATCAAACACGCCCATGTCCGCAATCTCACGATAGGCTTTGCCATCAAGGACATAAATCCCCCCATTGGCTAAATCACTGGTGGGATGTTTTGGTTTTTCGACAAACTCGACCACGCGATTTTCATCGTCCAGCGTCGCAATGCCACACTGCGTCGCAGCCGTGGTATGGAACAGCATCATGGTAAAAGGGTCGTCATGAGACCGATGGTATTCGAGGAGGCCTGTTAAATCGACATCGCTGAGATTGTCTGCATAAACCAGCACACACAAATCTTCATCATTGATAAAATCACGATTGGCGGTCACCGTCCCAGCAGACCCCCGCAACGTGGGCTCGTAGGCTTCGGTAATCTGAAACTTGCCTGCTGCATTTTTCTGATCCATGTACGCACGAACTTGGTTCGGCAAATGATGGTTGTTGATGCGGACCTCAGACAAATCAGCAGCCTCAAAACGATCAAACCAATAGTCCAACATGGGGCGACCGGCAATGGGAATCAGACACTTGGGCATCTTGTCTGTCAACGGCTTCAAACGCGTGCCAAGACCACCGGCCAACAATAATACGCGTGTCGTCGGCTCTGATTTATTTTGCGATGAAACACCCTCACCCATCTTGGCAATCTCCAGCAAATGGTTGATCCGCCGCTCAAAGGTTTCATTAAAACTATGCTTCTGAGCAAAACGAAGTGCATTAAACGCACTGGTTTGAATTTGGCTTGGGTCTTGGTGCAATTTTTGAATTTGAAGAGCCACGGCCTTGGGCTGGTCCATCGGGCAAAGCCACCCACCATCAGATTCATCGACCACCCCACCAAACGCAGCATTGTCATAACCCACCATCGGCACGCCACAACTCATCGTTTCCAAATAAGTACAAGATGGATCGCCCTGACGATGCGGACAAACAAACACATCCACCTGTTCAGTGACAAACGGCACAAGCTCAGTCTGAAAATCCAACACGCCCGCCATCTTGACCTGATCTTCCAAACCCCAATCGGCAATCTGCTTTTCCATGGCGGGAACCAAATCGCCCTCGCCACAAATCGTCATCTCAAACGGCACTTCCAAAACTTTTAACTCGCGGGCAATGGCAGGCAAATGATCAGCTCCTTTGATCGCAATCAATCGACCGGAAAAAGCCAATCGCAGCGGACGACCTGTCTCCAAAGTTTCATAGCGCGTTTGAATTTGCGACATCGTGGCCTGATTTTCTGCTGACACCCGACTGTCAAAATAGAGCAACGAATTTTTCGTCAAAGATCGATAATCTTCAAACGTCGGGGTGCCGTTGCATTGAATCCCATCAGCCAAGGCAATCGCTTTGCGATGCTTACGTTCATGCTGATAATGCCACAACACCCGCCGAGCATAGACCAACTTGTTCACCACACGCGCTCGCTCCATTTGGCATCGCGTTTGGTATGAATATTCCGAAACATAAACGCAAGGCACACCGGCTTCTAGACACAAACGACTGATATGATTCTGACGCCAACACACACTGCCCAACACCACATCAGCCTCACGTAAACGCTCCACCATTTGCGCCTCGTCGTAATCGACTCGTTCCACTTCATAAGGCAAATCAGCAGGGTCCACTGCCTGATGATCCAAGTTTGAATCAGCCGCGGCCGCTTCTTCAATGCAAAGCGTAATGCGACCAGGCCACAACTGCGCGTAAACCTCCATCCCTGTCAGGAACTTGCCAGTCAAGACAATCAGACGATCATTGTCCGGGCTACGCCAGGCTTTAATCGTCGGCAGAATCATCAAATGAGGTAATTGTTGCGTCATACTCTTACTTCAATACTTCGAACTAGCGGTCACCGCGGTATCAGACTGCACGTCCCGCACGACATTCATTTTTGCCATCTGTTTTTTGCAGTACGCCAAAATGTCGCCGAGGTTTTCAGCTTGATCGAGCCATACTTTGTAATCTTGCACACTTTTATAAACGTCACGGGTCGGCTCCCAGCCCAGTGCTTTGAGTTTGGAAACATCTGAGCAAATATGTCGGGTGTCTCCAAAACGGTATTGGCCACACGGGACGGGTTGATAATCCTTCACGCCGAACACGTCCGCGACCACACAGGCAAATTCCATGACGGTCATGGGCTTGTCTCCACCGACGTGGAACATTTCGTAGTCTGCCCGGTCATCAGCGAGGACCAACAGGTTCGCATCCACCACATCAAAGATATTGACAAAATCACGAATCTGCTGGCCATCTTCATAAATACTCGGTTCAAAGCCCTGATGAAACGCCAAGCAAAATACACGGCAAGCACCGCTATAAGCGTTATAAAAACTTTGGCGAGGCCCTTGCACAATGGAGTACCGCATCGCCACCGAGGGGATGCCGTAGCGTTTGCCGAGGTGTAATGCAATTTTTTCTTCAGCGATTTTGCTGATGCCGTATTGGTTTTGCGGGTTGGCCACGGTTTCATCCGTGGGAAGCCACGTCAGCGGGCCGTTCAATTCTGCTGGCGGTTGACACTCCCAGCGTCCTTGGGCCAACTGTTCATTGGATCGGATATCAGGCAAATAGGTTTGGCCTGTCGCGTCTGCGTACAAACCTTCGCCGAGGGTTGCTTGACTGGAAGCGACGATGACTTTTTTGACAGGTAAATTTTCACGAACGATTAATTCGTAAAGCAATGCGGTGCTTGTCACATTCACATCAAAGTAACGGCTAAACACCGGGAGATAATCTTGAAACGCGGCAAGATGGTACACCGCATCGACTCCTTGCAGTGCAGCTAGAAGGGCCGCTTCATCGCGCACATCGCCATGAATAAAATCAATCCGTGGATCGAGATAATCCGGCTTGATGGGTTTGGGATGCACGGGCGCTTCAAGGCTGTCAAGCACGCGGACGGTGTGTCCTTGGGCTAGTAGCGCGTCTGCGGTGTGTGAACCAATAAAGCCAGCGCCGCCGGTGATTAGGATGTCCATGTTGCTACTTCCTCTTGAGCTAGAATGCGGGCGCGTAATCCCTGGGCAGCCATGTGTCCCATCGCCATGTGCATGTCTTCGATGATCCCGTAGTTATCACTGGGTACGTGAACACGAATATCGCCCAGCTCTCGCAACTTCCCGCCGGTGAATCCGGTCAAGGCAATCACGGTGAGCCCATGGGTTGCGGCCCATTCACAGGCACTGATGACATTGGGGCTGTTACCTGAACAACTGATGGCAATCAAAATATCACCCTGCTCAGCGTAAGCATCGAGTGGATAGCGAAACACATCATCAAAGCTCACGTCATTGCCCACCGCGGTAATCACGCCGACGTTGTCTGTCAGGCTAATGGCTTTGAGTCTGGGTTGGCCGTCGACTTCGGCGGTTTTCATCAGGTCCAGCGCCCAGTGACTGGATGTCAAAGCGCTGCCACCATTGCCACAGATAAAAACCCTGCGATCACCTTTCCATGCTGTAAAAATAGCTTCGGAAACTTTGTCGACCGCCAGGTCGTTCACCAGGTGAAGCAGCCTTTTCATCTCATCCATGTATTGTCGTGCCGTGGCACAAGTACTTCCTGCCATATCCTCTTTCCCTTCTAAAACTTCTATCCCTTGGTGATCCAAGGGGCTCTCTTTTTGCGTCTTTAACCGTGGCGTTCGCTGACAAAAATGAGGCGACTGCCACGTTGATCAATTTCAAATTTCAATTCCTGCGGATGGCCCACCGCTTCACGAATCGCTGCATGTTTTTCAGGCGGTGCGACGAGCATTACAAATCCACCACCGCCAGCTCCGAGCAATTTCCCGCCTTGGGCTCCAGCTTTGCGGGCTGCGTCATACCACTGGTCCACTTGAGAATTGGTAATGCCAAAGCCCAGGGATCGTTTGAGTTCCCAGCCTTGATGTAACAACGCTGCAAAGGCATCGAGATCACCTTCGCCACACATGACATGTCGCATTTCGTCCGCTAAATCACGCATTTGGCGCAACACGCCCATGCGGTCGGCGGTTCCATCACTTTGTTTTTGTAAAATGGTGTCTGCGTCGCGTTGCTGATTGGTGTACAAAAGCAACACCCGTTTTTCGAGTTCGACGAGCGTCTGTTTTTTACAAGGGACCGGCTCCACGTCCACGGTATCATCGGGGTTAAACCGAATGTAATTCAATCCACCAAAGGCGGCTGCGTACTGATCCTGACGGCCGATGGGTTTACCCAGACAATCAATTTCAATTTCACAGGCTTCGCGTCCAAGGGTTTCGCGGCTCACAATTTTGCCGGTGTAGGCATACAACGCTTGAAGCAATCCGACGGTCAAGGTGCTGCTGGACCCCATCCCGGTCCCCGCGGGTACATCGCCCACGGTGGTAATTTCCAGGTGCTTAGACAAGCCTGTTTTTTTAAGGGCTTCCCGAACAATGGTGTGTTCCACGTCATCGGGAGTCGCTGCGATTTCGGTCCGGGAATAGGCCACACGAATCGTGGAATCAAAACGGGGACTGACCGTTGTGTACATGTGCTGATTGAGGGTCACACTCAACACCGCCCCGAATTCTTTTCGGTAAAACGCAGGCAAATCGGTCCCGCCACCTGCAAAACTAACGCGGTATGGGCTTTGGGTAATAATCATGATTTCACCGTTGTTTTGATTGTTGGGGTAGAAGAAGCAGTCTGCTGTTGTTCAGAGCGTTCAAGGTACGGGCCATACATCTTGATCAACGGGTCAAGGCACGTTCCCAAATCAAACTTGGATAACACATGAGCTCGTCCCTGTTTGGCTATTTTCTCCGCCAAAGGCGAATCATCCATCAGTGTGATCAAAGCATCGGCAAGCTGTTTGGCGTTGTTGGGTTCGACGAGCAAACCGGTTTCGCCTTGGATCAATAAGTCAGGAATGCCGACCAATCGCGTGGAAACCGCGGGCAATCCACAGGCCATCGCTTCCATTAACATCTGAGGAAGACCGTCCACATCATTGTCCTTGGCCCAAACGCATGGCAAGCAGTAGACATCGCCGCTGTGCATAAACGTGGGGACCTGCTCTTGCTTAAGAGCTTCACCGGTGAGGGTGATTTTGTGTTCTAAATTTAATTTTTGAATCCGCTCACGCAAAGAAGCTTCGAGCGGACCACTGCCCCCAATGGTGCAGCAAAATTCTCGCCCCTGTTGATCTAATAGATGACAGGCATCAATCAGATATTCAAAACCTTTTTTCTCAACAAGACGACCCGATGAAAGAATATGAGGAACCGGAGTCTTCCGCTGCGGAGTAGGATGGAACAAAGACGTGTCAATGCCACAATACACCACTTGAAGTTTTTCGTTGGGAACACCCATTTTCAGGTAAAATTCCCGGTGAAATTCAGAAATACAGACAATCCGAGCAGCCCGTTTGACTTTGTCTTCCAACGCCGCCCGCTCACGAAACAAGTCTGCTGCGTGGCCTGTAAAACTAAAAGGTTTATCCAAGAGCCACCCGCCATACATCGCAATCGTCCCCCCTGAATGAATCCACTGAGAGTGAATCAAACTGACTTCCTGATGACGCAACTGGCGAGCCCAATGACACGCCACCATCAAATGGGCGATCCCTGCCAAACGCACACGCAAACTTTCACGCTTGCCGAACACTGCGTTGGCGGCCGCACTGAAAAATCGCTTGCCAAACAAAAACGGGGCTGCCAAAACAGAGGCTGCCACTTTGAATTTTGAAACGGGATACAGCACATGGGTCTGGCGGTCGAGTTGATCCGCCCACTGCGACGCATGAAAGGTCACGCCCGGCGAACGCATGGTGTGCAATCGAAAGGGAATGCCTGCCTTGCCTAGCTGATGAAGCTCGTTGGCAACCCAGGCATTGCCGATGCCGTTGGTGGTCATGTAGTGAATCAAGAAACAATTCCCTCCTGCGTCAGATCAGCCGATGCCGTCTTGTACTCAATGAGTCCGGACCGTCTGCCACGCAGCCGATTCTGAAAGAACCATGCCACGCCCCACGCCTGAGGCAACTTGGCGAGCATACAAAAGGCACAAAACAAGGCTGAGTCACCCCAAAACCCCGTCACAAACCGACGACGAAGCACCATCCGCAAAAACGATACAGCCGTCACCAACGGCACAACCGCAATGCCCCATACAAACGCAGGCCAAACACCCGCGATCACCAAACTCATCAGCCATAACACAGGCATCACCACCCCCCACGCCAACGCGCTCAACACCGGACGCACGTTGTAACGCTCAGCAGATCGGCCATGCATCAACGCTCCCTCGGCATACGCGTGACCGGCCCGCATCGTCCTTTTAAACCATTGACCCAAACGCGTCATCGCAGCGTCATGCAACGTCATCGCAGCATCAATCCGCAAAACCTTCCAACCCTCAGCACGAAGACGCACGCAAAGTTCCCCCTCTTCCCCGGCAATCATCGCTTCATTAAAACCACCAGCCTTGCTCAACGGCCCCATCCGCATCATCACATCACCCCCCACCGATGAAACCTCCCCCACCGGACCCGCCCATTCCATGTCACATAATTTGTTGTAAATCGAATGCTCCGGAAAACGCTCACTGCGAAATCCCGCCACCGCCACCACGTCCGAACGCTCCACCAAGGTTTGACTCGCCCGCTCAATCCACCCATCGACCACTTCACAATCGCCATCAATGAACTGAACAAAATCCGTCGCAGGCGCCATTTCACGCAAACGCTCAAAACCTTCATTGCGTCCCCGCGCCATCGTGAACGGCCGCGACAAATCCAAATCCACCACCGTCACGCCCATCCCCTTGGCCAACGCCACACTGCCATCGGTTGAACCCGAATCGACATAGACCATGTGGTCCACACGTCCGATCACCGAACGCAGACAACGCTCCAGCCGTTCGCCTTCATTGCGACCAATCACCACCACACCAATCTGAGGAGTTTTATGCGTATTCATAACTTTTTACCGAGGAAAACAAGCCTTCACCGCCGAGGCCACCGCACCATGTCCCCCAGGGGCAAGGTGGTTGTAATCAAACGTAATAAATAAATCCGGAGAGTCTGCCGCGTCATGACGCGCGGTTTGCAATGCCTCCACCAAGTCCACGGAAGTCCAATCATTTTTTTGACACAGATTTTGAAATTGCTCATGGGCATCAATGAGAAGACGCTGGCGTGGGACTTGTTTTTCGTTATCACGGGTCGTCTGCCAGGTTGCAAAACGAGGCGTTGCAAAACAGATGATCAAACGCACCTTGTCTTGCTTCAAAATCGCGGCCATGCGATTGACCGCCTCGTCGAACTGGGTCCAAGCTTTGGATGAAGACTCGCGTGAAAAGTGTGGCTGCACCATGCCATAGGCCAGCATCGGGCCAAAAGGGAGATCCGCATTCATTTTGTGCTGCAGCAAGCCAATGCGATACATCAACCGCTGGGTATTGATCGACAAGAACGAAGGCAAGCAAAATTGACTTGAAATTCGCTTGGCACGCACCCGTATCTTTTTTACAACAGACCATTGAGAGGTATCAATGTTCCACGTTTGAGCGGGTAAGGGAGAATCTCCACTGAGCCATTGGCGAGAAACCATATTCGCGGTCGCCACAAAAACCACCGCATCCACATCGTACTTTTTCCAATTGTTTTGATAAGCCTCGGTCAGAGCATCGACACTCGCGCCGGGCATAGCCGCATTGATCACACGCACGGATTGGCCTAGTTGTTTTTGCAATTGTGCAGGCCACGCATCTGAAGCCCGCACGCCTGTCCCCCATGTCACCGAGTCGCCCAATGCCAAAATACGAAATTCACCTTCGGGTTTAACCAAAGCAATGGTGGGACCGCGATGGCCTTGCTCGTTCATGGCAATGGGATGCGAGCCTGAGTATTCATGGTCAAACAACTGGTGACTGTACTTAGGCAACCACATCTGCAATGCCAGTTCCGCGAGGATGACCAGCGACAACACAATCATCCCATCACACAACATCACTCGCATGATGGAGGTTTTACCTACTTTGGTTTGCGTGGTGGGAGAAACAGATTGTACCTGGGCCGTGGTCATTTCAAAAAATGCTTTCTAAAACTGAAAGTAGATAAATTCAGGATTGCTACTTCGCATGAACGTCAAGGAAAACAACACCAACGCCACATACGTCATCCAACGCACCAAGACGGGGCGACTTTCACACATCGCGAGCCAACGGTGACGCAATTGCATTTGCTGAACCAACAGCAGAAATCCCAACACCACCACCGGCATCGCACCAATTGAAAACGGGCCATCCGCCAAAGTGAAAATGCGTTTAAAGATCAGCATCGCATGGGACAAATCTGCTGCCCGGAATAGCACCCATGAAATACAGACCACATGAAACGTCACAAACCACCGCACCAAACACAGAAACATTGAATTGGGCCGTTGTGTTCCGAACCCCAAAAAACGTTCAAACGACATCGCCAATCCCTGCAACGCTCCCCAAACCACCCAATGCCAACCCGCGCCATGCCACAGGCCGCCCAGAATCATCGTAATCATTAAATTCACAAATGTACGAAACCCACTGCACCGACTACCCCCAAGCGGAATATAGAGATAGTCCCGAAGCCAAGTAGACAACGTTATATGCCAGCGTCGCCAAAACTCTCGAATACTCAAAGACAAATACGGCGAATCAAAGTTCTCAGGTAACCGAATCCCAAGCAACCGGGCAGACCCAATGGCAATGTCACAATAACCCGAAAAATCACAATAAATTTGAATCGCAAACGCATACGTCGCCAGCAAAAGACTCAAGCCCGTATAGTCTGACGCATCGCCATACACCACGCTCACCACGCGGGCCATGGCATCTGCAAAATAAACTTTTTTGATCACCCCCCAGACAATGCGACCAATACCCAAGCGAATATTTTCCCAATCAAATGCCTGCTCACCTCGCAGTTGAGGTAGCAAGTCTGCGGCCCGCACAATCGGACCCGCCACCAGTTGTGGGAAAAAGCTCACATAAATAGCCACATCCAACAGCGAACGATGGGCTTTGAGCTGACCACGATACACGTCAATGGTGTAGCTCATGGTCTGAAACGTATAAAAAGAAATACCCAACGGCAAAATCAAATCCAAATGAGGCCAAGGACGCATCCCAAACCAGGCATATGAACTGTCACTGAAAAAGTCCGCATACTTAAACAAACCCAACACGCCGAGGTTCGCAAACAGAGAAACGAACAAACCCATGCGTCGCCCTGCTTTGGTTTGCGACCGTTGGATCTAACGGGACACGGACCAATCCACCACGGTGGACAAAACGAGCAAGCCTGAGAACGGCACACTCCAAAAGCCATAAAAGAAATAGCTTGCCCCGAGGATCAACCATCGCCGACCTGTGGGTCGAAGCTGGTAATACAGCCCCACCACCAGCAACAGATACACAAAATAAATAACAGAATTAAATTGCAACGATTCGTCTCACTTGATTTGAGCGGGAATACCCACGGCCGTCGCCCCTGCGGGTACATCACATAACACCACCGCATTGGCGCCGATCACTGCATCATCACCCACATGAATATTGCCTAGCAATTTCGCCCCAGCCCCGACACTGACCCGATCACCCAGCGTGGGCGCTTCATTGGAACGGTCGGGATAACGGTTGCCAAGGGTGACTCCTTGACGGATCACGCAATCGTCGCCAAGAGTTGCGTTGCCGTGAATGACGATAGCGCCTTGGTGTTCGATGATGACCCGTTGGCCTAGCCTTGTTGAGTAGGGAAGTTCAATCCCCCAGTTGTTGCGGGCTCGACGGTAGAGCATGCGATAGAGCAGGCTAAATGGAGCACGCAGGCATTTGGACTTGATCGTCATACGCCAGTTGCCAAACCGGTGGTAAGCCACTGCACGGAAGCCGGGTTTGGTTCTATCTTTGCCGTGGGCGATCCAATCTTCACGAATTTGTTGGCAGAGTGTTTGGGTCACAACTTTCCCCCTTTGCACAGCACGCTATGGCGAAAAAAGTCTGCCATAAAATGCGGCGGGTCCAGATCAGGCTTGCGTTGAACCCATCGACGCACACGCCAAATTCCAAAGCCCACGAGCCAAAGCAGGTCTGCAGCAGCGGCAGAGAGTTTGCCGAAATTTTTAATAAAATAGCGTCGACGTGATTCAAACCAATACGCTGGCCGTCGTGGTGATTGTTTGCGTGAATCGGAAATCCCACTGGCAGCCCCGACCAGATGGATCACTCTACTTTGCGGTTGATACCAACATTGCCAACCGGCTTTCTGAGCACGAAAGCAAAAGTCTACTTCTTCGTAATAGAGAAAATAATTTTCATCCAGTAAGCCAATTTCTTCAAACACTTCCCGTCGAATCAAAACCGAGGCACCAGCGACCCAGTCCGTGGGGTGTGGAACATCTGCAATGGGACCTGCCACGACCCAACGTTTAAGGCATTTGGAAACAAGCCCAAGTCTCATGGTAGAAACCCATTCACTCAGCGCTGAAGGAAAACGGAAGGCAGATGCTTGGGGCGTACCATCAGGGTCTTGCAGTCGGCTGCCGACAAGGCCAGCCTGTGGTTTTTCATCTAGCAGTTGCATTAAATATTGAAGGGCCCCGGTTTTCACCACCGTATCAGGGTTTAATAGCCAGACCCGGTTCGGCGGATTTTTTGATGACAAAGCTGGCCTCACCGCAGCATTGTTTCCAAAGGCAAAACCGCCGTTGTGATCTAAATTTTCAAACGTGACCCAATCCCCCCAGTTGTTTTGAGCAATGGCATCTTGAATCTGTTGAGCAGAGTCATCCTCTGCGGGCGCATTGACCACAGCCACACGCAACTGAGGAAAATCCTCTCGTTGTTTTTGCAACGAACATAGACAATCAATGGTCAACGTGGGCGTGGCGTAGTTGACAATGACGGCTAGGAGCGAGATGGATGAAGATTCAGACATAACATTGACAACGGTGAAACTTAGATACGAGAAGAAGATTGATAGCCTGTATGGTTGCCGCGTCGCCGTCGCATACGCCAGAGTAAAATTTGAAGCCAGGATTTACTTTGGTTGCCTTTCCAATAGAGACTTCCCACGCTGGCAAGACCGCCACTGACAAGGCCAAAGATCAAGTTTGGATGAGCATTCATAATGCAGTCATAGGAATAGAGAATGCAGATCGTCGCCAACATCACTGCAGGCGCGATGGCTGGAGTTGCAAGGAGTTTGCGTGGCAAGCCCAGCAGCATCACCGCAGGCGCCACCAGGAGCGTTCCCATAAAGCTGACCAGCCCGATGATGCCGAATTTACCCAAGCTCGTCACCCAAAGGCCGTCGGGGATTGTCTCTTCATCGACAAAGAACTCGCCCCATGTTCCCCATCCAAGCCAAGGCTTGGAATTCAGGACATGGGCTGCAATTCGGTCTTCATTTCCCAGACGAACCATTAAGGAACCCGCCCGGTTTTCATCGAACAGCGTTAGCGCCAATTGGACGAGGTTTTCACCACTCCACGCTCCGGTCAGTCGTAAAACTTCATAGACAAGTGGAAAAATCAGAAGAATCAACAATGGCAACGGGTGCTTGATGATTTTAATGCTGTAGTACCCCACAATCCCCGCGACCAAAAGCAATATCGCCAAGGCAGACTTAATAAACACAGCGGTCACGATCAAAAAGATAGCTACAGCCCAAAGCGGAACCGAGGCCACCTTTTTAATCGTGCGTGCACGCCACAACCAACCAGCCGCCACGGCGGTGGCCGTCATGAGCATGCCCAACGCCAGGCCATGCTGTTGAAAGACCACCGGCCTCCACCCACCCATACGTCGGCCTTGTAGAAATTGGTGTGAATGAAAGCCGTAAACCATATTGTGAAGCTGCGGACTCATCCGTATTTCAAACCAACACAACGGAGCATAGACCAACCCAGCAAGAATCAAGGCAATGGACATTTCTTTGAGTGCTTCATGGTCGGTTAGATAGACTCGGCCGAGGAAATAAGGGAAGCCCCAGATACACATTTGATACAACGATGCGGACACACCATCGTATAGGCCGTAAGGATCATACATCCCGGCATCATTGGCCATGGAGGAGAAGAACGGCACCACACACCAGACCAGTACCGGGATATCAACCCAGCGAAAACGGAAATTGGTAATCGTTTTCCAATCAAACAGCGTGGCGGCAAACATCAGTCCCAAAGATGCTGCGGTAAACTTGGTGTAGTCTACCAGCCGAGGAATGTCATACGTATGGTTGGGCAAAAACAATACCGCGAGGATAAAGCCCGCCATCACCGCTCGGCGAGGCCTTAGAATTAAGAACAATCCAATGGACAAAGGAATCCATCCGACCATCGCAAGGTGTGTGAGAAACATCATAACAAGGTTCTTCCTTATCTCTTTTTACAAATCAAGGCATTCTAAAAACAAATGTTTTTTTGAGAAACAGCATCCAAACCGCCTCTCACGCAAATCAAAGCTCCGTCTGCAAAGCTCTTTTCTTTCGATTTTGAACCATCTCCCATAACACAGGCCAAAAAGGAATCCATATCCCGATCCCAATTAGGAGATGAATCATCCCAGTCATAAAAGGATTCATAGGCCACATCCATGTGATCCCCAATGACAGAGCCATGGCCAGACCGATGAGCAAGGTGTATTTCATGTCTTCACACATTTGTGACAGGCCATGACGATGCAAGGAAATTCCAAGGACGGAATATTTGGCCAATTCAGCGGCGGCAAGTCCCCACAAAACACCGGAAATACCACCGTAATGAAAGCCCAGAGGAACGCCGACCAACAAACTCAAAAATTTTGCGGCATGTCCCAACGCCATTCGCCGTGTCTCACCCAACGCCAACAAGGCTGGGGTGTAACTGTTGCCTTGCATCTGAAACCAGACCCCCACAGCCATGAGCTGCAACATCAAGCCCGCCTGTTCATATCGCGGATCGTAGAGGAGATTGATCAAATCCTGCCCCGACACGAGGAGGAACGTCACAATCATCCCACCAAGAATAGAAAGTGGCCGTCGCACCCGCGCAGCCTGAGGACCGAGCAAGCCTCCGTCAGAAGTTTTTAGTTTGCTAAAGACAGGAAAAGCCACCTGCTGGGCAACCCGCTGGAGTAATTCTGAAGGAACCAAAGCCCAAATCAAGGCAATCCCATAAACACCAAGCATTTCACGCGAAATAAGCTTGCTGAGAATGATTTTGTCTGCCTGCCTGGCACAAAATGTCAAAATGGTGCTGATAAAGATCCACTTACCAAACCGATACATCGCCACCGCAGCAGCGGAATCCCAGCCAAATTTGTCACGGGGACCTTTGAGAACCAAATGGCTCAAGACGGTGCGGGTTACGCTCAATGCCACCCCACCCGCAACCAAAGCCCAGACACTCGGATGAATCAACGCCCAGACCACCGTCACAACCAAACTGGCAAGCTGAGAGCCCAGATGAATCAAGCTAAACGCACCCAACACCAAGTGACGGTTTCGCGTGGCCAATCGGATTGATTGGAGACCATTGATCACTGCACAAAAACTAATCACCGGCAACAACGTCATCAGTTGCGGCTCACCATACCACTGAGCGTAAGGCCACGTCAGCAAACAGGAAAGCAGCCACAATACCCCACCGCGAAGAACCGCCAATGTCCAAGCGGTCCTTAAAAAAACAGGATCATCTCCACGCTCTGAATGAATCACATTCTGGCTAATCCCAAAATCCGAAAACATCTGAAGGCCCGCGGTAAACACCCCCACCAAAACCATCAACCCAAACGCCTCGGGAAACAGCATCCGCGTCAGGATCAAGTTGCCCACCAAACGCATCGCATTGCCACCAACCTGCGTGGCCACGGTCCAGATCGAGCCCTGAATGGCCAACCGCTTAAGTGACTGAACCGGCGGAGGGTTTGAGGATGTCACAGCATTCATCGTACTCATCGACAGACTCCCACAAGCTCACGCACAGATTCCGATTCTTGCGGCAAATCCAACAACGGCATTCCAAAATCAGGCTTGGCCATACGCTGACCCAACACCCACCGGTAAACTTCCAAAACCTGTTTGGCTTTGGCGTCCCAAGTAAAATATTTAAACACCCGTTGACGAGCGTGATGACGCATCGTCTCAAGACGCTCAGGAGAAGCCACCAACTGTTCAATAGCCTTACGGAACCGAGCAATAATCTGGTCACGCGATCCTATCGGAATCGCAAAACCCGTTTGAGCAGATACCAACTCGCCCGGCCCACCATAGTCAATCACAACAGGAACCAAGCCCACCGCCATGGCTTCAAGAACCACCGCCCCGCCAAATTCGCGAATACTCGGAAACGCAAACACATCTGACTGCATCAACCGATCTTGCAATTGATCATGAGCCACCCAGCCATCCATCTTCACGCCCGCGACAATGTCCAATTGACACGCCAACTCACGCAAAGATTGCTCCATCGGCCCTTCGCCAATGAGGTCCACCGTCACCTGACCCTGACGAATCAAAGGAGCCGCAGCCTCGAGCAACATGTCCGCACCCTTGTAAGGCACAAAACGACCCACGAACGCCAACTTCAACGGCAAAGAAATGGAACGATCCACAAAACGGGTAAACCGCTTGGGATCAACCGCGTTTTCAGGCACATACACACATTGAGCGCTGTAGCGATCAGACATCTGCTCAAACGTCGCCCGCGAACCAATCATCATCGCAGACGCGAACTTCCGGGTCGCGCGATAGCCGGGCATAAACTTGTAAATCGACCGAACATAACTGAGCCATTCACGCTCTCGACGACGTGCCTGATCAAAACCCTTGGGCCAAGGCAACCCGCCATTGAGAGGCCCAAGCACAAACGGAACGCCAATGCGATGCAATTTCTTGGCTAATAAGCTCGGTGTCGTTGGACTCAACGGTGTCAAACGATGCACCAGATCAAAACGCCCTGCCTTGAGGTCTGCTCCAAAACGTTTCCAGAGCTGACGCTCAAAGTAGTAATAACTCAAAGCATTGAACGCCATCAATGTCGTCCACCCCTTGCCATGCCCACCACGTATTTTATAGGCCAATTCACTGAGCGGGCCAGCCACTTTCTGGGAATCAATGGCTGTAAAATCTTGCCCCTCGATTAAACCTGCCTCGATAAAAGCGTCTCGATTGCGAATTTGGGTCACCACATGCGCCTCAGCAATCCCTGCAATGGCCCGGCTATGGGACCATCCCTCTAGAGGCACGCTGACCCATTGCGGGTTGGCGGCCTCGGCAATTAACAAAACACGTGGCTTTGAACTCTCAGTTTCCATCCATTTTTCCTGAATTAGAGATTCATTCACGACCACTTTTGGCCGATAAAATCCCTTGGAGTCGTACGTCTATGATTGAACAAATAAGCCAGACCCCTAAAACGGTGCCTGATTTTGTGATTGTGGGTGCCGCCAAGAGCGGAACATCCACGCTCTATCGTTATTTGGACCTGCATCCACAAATCTGTTTTTCCCGTGAAAAAGAACCCTGTTTTTTTGACCGCCGAGCCACGTGGGACCGTGGATGGAACTGGTACGCTTCCTTGTTTGAACATGCTCAAAAAGGCCAACTTCTGGGTGAAGGTTCGACCAATTACACGTTCTGGCCTCATGTGCCTGATGCCCCGGCCCTCTTGGCTGAACATGCCCCCGATGCCAAACTCATCTACATGATGCGTCATCCGGTGGATCGAACTTACTCGCACTATTCCCATCGGTTTACCAAAGAACTGTTCCCTGGCAAACCGTTTGATCAAACCGTTGAAGAGTTTTCCCAGTCTGATCCGATGATTCTCGATTGCAGCCACTACATGCAACAAATCGAGCAATTCCTCTATCACTTCCAGCGAAAACAAATGCTGTTCCTGTTCATGGACGAGCTCATTGAAAACCCCACAAACCTCGTCAAAAAAGTATTGAACTTCCTCGAAGTTGATGACCAAATTGACCTTGTCGCCCAAGGCGCGATTGTGGACAACAAAGGATCGCAACACCGTGACGGCAAATTGCGTTACTACACCACCGAACCCTTTCGCAACCATCCCATTATTAGCAAGCTGGCTTATGCGTTGCCCAAATCATTTCGCACCGCAGGCTACAACCTTGTCATGCGTACGCCTTATGGCAAACGCATGCGTCAAGCCTTCAACCCCATCCCGATGAGCCCCCAAGCACGCCAGCACTTTGTCGAACTCTTTCGAGCGGGTAACCAAGAACTCGAAAAGTTCCTCGATATCGACCTCTCCCACTGGAACCAATAATCACTCGGCCGTTCGGACGGGCTCCGCCCCCGTCAACTACACCCTTTTGCGGCGCAGCGATCTCCAACCTTCCCCCTCCACGATTTCCCCCAACCCACACACACAAAAAAACTCGAAGCCTTTGAAGCAGCTATACTCAATCGAGAATTTCCAATATCGCCCCATCTATTTCGAGGCTGCATGCTTGTCCTAAAACTTCAACCCCCAGAACCAAACGGTGCATGTGGGATCGACTTTCAACCAGCCCACACATCCCCTCTAAAGGCCCACAACGAACACGCACACGAACCCCCACCGCCAAATAGGGGTAAGGGTCCAACGGCAATTCGCTGATCAAAACTTGACGAATCACGTTGATCTCTTGCTCAATCTGCGTTTGATCCGTCACTTCAATAATTTGTGCAATGCGGCGGGCTCGGTCCACTTCATACGCGTCTTCCCGTGAGCCATAAAGAAAAACATAGCCTGGGAACAGAGGCATCTGCACACGCACCTTGCGATGGCCATGCAAACGAATCTGCTCGACCAAAGGCAAAAAACACTTCACCTCTCGGGCTTGCAGCGATTGAGCAACGACTTTTTCCTGACGGCTTTTGGTGTGCAGCACAAACCACTGTTGAGCCACGCTTGGCATGGGGTCAAACACCAGTGCATCACAATCCATCATCAAAGGTCGCAACAGGGGGTCCCTCTCATCATCACATACAAAAACATGGCGTCCCTATAGAAGGATCTACCACTAAGATGACCAAAGGCAAACCAAGCACTCTGATTATCGAAAGTGCCATGCTGTCTGTATCAGTTGTAGGGATTATGGGGAACTTTTGCTTTAAACGCTTGATCAAACATTACAAGCAAGGAGCGATTTCCTTGGGGCATTTTGTGTGCGCAGTTCCAAAACAACACCCCCGGCCTTTGAAGGACGGGGGTGCTGGTATTTTGAGTGATGCGCCATGCAGCCATCTCGGCCACACAAACGTAATGATCGCACCAAGCCTAAATTTTTAGAAAATCAAACGAATGGATTATTTCGGTTGATAGCTGAACTTTTGTCCACCCACGGAAGCTTCATACATCAGGCCAGCTTCGTTCATGGTGAGGACCATCACGCCGTTGCTGTACTTGGCGTTGGCGCCGGCGCCAGATTTGATGGCGACGGCGGTGGCTTGAGCGCTGAATCGAAAATTGCCATGCTTGAAGTTATGCAGTGCCTGAGCGTTTTCAAACAACACAATTTCGGTATAAGCCTGTCCACCCAGTTGAAAGCCAATCGTGGCTTGGCTCAATGTGCAGTAACCTACGTCGATGCCGTTTTCGTAGAGAACACCCTTGCCATAAGCACCACCCACGCCGATCGCGCCTTTGCCCACAGAAGGGAAAACCGCGTAGCCTTTGGCTGCATTAAAAACACTGACCAAGGAAGGGTCATTGGATTTTGCATTGGCCAACGCCACGTCAGCTTCTTGAACAATGTTGGCTTTGCCTTCGGTGGAAGCTGGCGCGGTTGCACAACTTGCGAGGGTCAAAAAACCAACCAAACACATCAATCCCATGAGATAATTTTTCATCGTTATGTTCCTTTTACGAGGACTGCCTCCGAAAAATGAAAATTTCGAACGCAAAGCCTCTTTTTTAGTGATCTGAACCCCATGCTGTTGAACACGTATCCAACAGCTTCACCAACGCTGCTCTGCTAAGAGCAAAGCATCCTCTCCATTTTACCCGATCAGAGCTTGAACCGAAGCGGCAATGCCATTTGGATCGATTCCTTGGTAGCCGTGCTGTTGCCACAGGCCGCCGGAACCTTCTTTGTGGACGCCGAGGTTGTTGTATTTGCCTGCAAAGCCCCGCTTAAGTAGTTCAGTGCCAAAGCGAGAACCCAGTCCCGTTGCCACGTTAAACGACTCAGCCACAAGCACCATCGGCGACGCGGCCAATTTGGCCATCACTTCTTCATCCATCACGTTCAACGTGGATTTATTGATCAACCCCACATCCATGCCTTGCTCACGCAATGTCAGCACCGCATCGAGAGCGCGATAAAGCGTATCGCCAAAGCTCACCACATAGCCTGCGGTTCCTTCGCGGATCACGTCGTCTTTGCCTGAGACAAATTCGTAAGCATCGTTGTAGAACAAATTGCCCTCAGCATCGAGAATGTCAGGCACCGCAGAACGCGTCGAAAAGATAAATCGCAAACCTGGGTCATTGAAAATCCGGCGCAGACAAGAGGCAAATTGATGCTGATCTGCCGGGAAATATAGCCGAGTCAGATCCGCCCCATCTTCGGGCAAGCCGTTGGCGGCAAAACAGTTGTTGATGCCGAAGTGACAAGTGTTGTCTGCCATGTCATCACAACCCGCATGGCTAAAATGTGCCAACACGTTGGCGTAGTTAAGGCGGGCCATGGTGATTTCACTGACGATCATTTCTAAGAAGGCTGAGAAGGTGGCAAAGATGCCTTGCTTGCCTTGCTCAAAACCAAAACCTGCTGCTGCGGAGTAGTTGCCGCGTTCCATGATGCCGCCGCGAACGAAAACTTCGGGGTGTTCTTTGCGGATGGCATCGAGGCCACAAGAGCCTTCGAGGTCACAATCAAACACACGCACGGAGGCAACGCGGTCTGCTTCTGGCATGTCATCGAGAATGGTGTTGACGATGGTGCCGAAGGCAGATCGGTTTTTCCCTGCACCGGTGGACCCTTGATAGGCTGGGCGGGATGGACCTTTTTCAATTTGCCCAAGATAGGCAGCTGCCTCGCCATGGCCTCGTTTTTCAAGATACGCAATCGCCACCGCAGTTTTAATCACGTCATGGCCATGACAAGAACCTTCGAGTCCTTCAATGCCCGGACACATGGGTCGTTTGTTGATCAGTGCGATGGGGCCAGGCGTGGTAAATGCGTGGCACATGCGAGCATAAAGGCCATCAATATCTTCACCATCACCGACGTTCACGGTTAAGCCGTGGCCTTCAAGGGTTTTGACCAAGTCGTAGCCGGGCATGTACTCGGCGGGATGTCCGGCAATGGTGACATTGTTGTCATCAATGAGTAATTTAATATTAAGGTTCTGCGCAACTGCAAGACGGGCCGCCTCTGCATCATTACCTTCCATTTGTGATCCATCGGAGCCGAGCATAAACGCGGTCTTGCCGGGGTTCGCCATGACCACGCCATTGACGAATGGCCACATGTGTCCCAAACGTCCCGAAGAAAATTTAACGCCAGGCGTCAATCCCAATTCAGGATGCCCAGGCAATTTGGCTTTGTATTCACGGTAGTGCAGCAAACGCTCTGCTGGCATCTCGCCATCAAGCACACTCAACAGATACTGCGTTCCAACACGATGTCCCGCTTCATCAAAGAAGATTGGGACAATGTTGTCATTCCCCTGCTGACGCATGTGTTCGAGAAAGCCATAAGCAATCAATGTTTCAGGCACAGTATCGAATGGACCGCCAGTATGCCCCCCCACGCCGCGTGCATCGCCGGTGGCCGTGAAGAAGACAATCGCGTCCCGACAAAGATCAATATTAAACGCCAATGCTTCACGCTGTTGGGCCGTCAACGTCGGATTAGCAGGGTCCAAAGCAATTCGCTTGAAGGCCGCCAAATCAATCGGAAATGTTTCAGTTTCAGTTGCTGTTGTCACGGTGGTTACACCTTTTGAAATTAATGGATAGACAAAAGGTTGTCAGGAACCTTTCGTTTCACTCTTTAATTACTTCAAAAAAGGTTCCTGACACCTTTTTTACCTTTGACACCTTTTTTATTCCCTGACCCCTGACTCTACATCTATTGCAGCATCGCTAATATTGCTGCAGAGACTATACCTAAGCCAAAAGTAAAATAATTTATATCTATCATTTTTTTTAATTTTAACCTATATTTTTCTTTTTTCTCTCGCTCCCCCTTTATATATGACTCGATAAGATTCGCATTTGAAGCATAAACCAACAATGTCGAAACAATTGCTGCTACAAATAATATCATGGTCAAAATATAGAATCCGCTCGCTATACCTGTTCCGGACAATGGATTTTTAAAAACAATCACAAGTAAGCCGATTGCTGCGGACGAAAACGTAAAGATGGCCTTGTTTACCTCAAGACGAGACGTGATATAAGCAGATAGCATTACAGAGCCGTGGGCAATATTTTTCCCCTCTAACTCTTTTAGCAACCGTACTTTTCTTTCTTCGTCTGTTTCAGGTTGTACCATCTTGAAAACCTAATACTTAGAAGGAGCGGGACTTTATTCGCTGGCCTCACCTATCAAGGTTACCGATCCACTTGTCCCATGACCACGTCGATGGAGCCGATGATGGCGGGGATGTCTGCCAAAAGTACGCCGCGACTGATTTCGTCGGTGACGGACAAGTTGCAGAAGGTCGCAGCACGGGCTTTGGCGCGGTATGGCATGGGGCCACCCTGGCTTTCGAGATAAAAGCCCAATACGCCGCGGGGGTTTTCGGTTTCGACGTAGACTTCGCCTTCAGCAGGTTTGAAGTTACGGGGAAGCTTCAAGCGATAACTGTCGCTGTCGCTGTCATCTTTGAACTTGGCGATCGCTTGGCGGATGATGCTGACGGACTGTTCCATCTCTTTCATGCGGACAATGTAGCGGTCCCAGCAGTCGCCGATCTCGCCCATTTCACCTTTGCCGACGATGACGTCGAAGTCGAACTCGGGGTATAGGCCGTAAGGCTTGTCACGACGGAGGTCATAAGGAATCCCGCTGCCACGGATGACCGGGCCGGTCAGAGCGTATCTGGTGCATTGATCTTTGGAGATCACGCCGACGTTGGCGGTTCGTTTGATGAAGATTTGGTTGTACGTTAAGAGGTCGTTGTACTCGGCGAGCTTGGGCTCGAAGTAGTCCAAAAACTCGAGGATTTTATCGGGGCAGCCATCGGGAAGATCGTGCATTGAGCCGCCGATGGTGAAGAAGCTGTAGGTCAATCGAGCGCCACAGATCATTTCGAACATATCGAGAATATATTCGCGTTCACGGAAGGCATAGAGGAACGGCGTAAAGGCGCCGAGGTCTAGGCCATAGGTTCCGAAACTCACGAGGTGAGAAGCGATGCGGCAAAGCTCGCCGACGATGATGCGAATCAACTCCGCACGCCGAGATATCTCCAGACCAGCCAGTTGTTCCACCGCATGACACCAGGTCCAATTCTCGTTCATGGCAGCAAGGTAGTCCATGCGATCGGTATAAGGCGTGTACTGGTAATAGGCCACGTTCTCAGCGATCTTCTCCGCACTGCGATGTAGATAGCCGATGTGAGGCACGGCTTCGAGGACCATTTCACCATCGGTGCGAAGGACGAGCCTTAACACACCATGGGTCGAGGGGTGTTGTGGCCCCATGTTGACGAGCATTTCTTCAGTCTTAACGTCCACCTGCGCGCCGTTGGCGGGCAGGGGACCGTCGGGTTTCTGAAGGATGAATTCGGTCTGTATGGTATCGGTACTGGTCATGGTGATGTATTGTAGAGACCTTGGCCGAACTGGCAATTGTGCGTGGGGCTGTTTTATTGGGATGATGCGTGTGAACCGTCATATCGAGTTTGCTCATTGGCTTCGTTGGCCGTTTGCCGTTGGCTGGGTCCTTATGCTGGTCCTTTGGTCAATGGTGCTGGCAACCCCGTTGTTCTTTGGCGAAGCAGATTTTCTATCATGGGTTATATGGGGGAGTTACGTTCTGATTTTGGTGATCAGTCCGTGGTTGTTTCTTTGGCCTCGGCGGCCGTGGTATCGCCGTCTCAGCGAGCAAAATCCGCTGCCTTGGCAAGCGTGGGCCATTGCGGGGGCTGCTTGTGGTTTTCTCAACACCAGTGTGCTGGAGATTGCCTTGGTACTTGGTGACATTCTGGTTCATGGGCCGACGATCAATCAGAGCCAACTCGCCCCGTTTCCGTTGGCCTCACGGCTGGCGGGTTCTGGCTTATTGGCGGTGGTCTGGGGAAGCATCTGGTCTACTTGGTTTGACCAAGGGCGTTGTCTGAGTCGTTACTATCGCCTGCTCGCGGCCGTGCTCTTGGGTGGCATCTTTAGCTTGGTTATTTTTCTGGGGGCTCAACAAATTGCTCAAGAAGCGTTAAATTCCACCCATCGCGTGGTCCCCGCTTTCATGGCAGCCCGCAGCACCATTGTGAGCATCATTCTCTGGGCCATGGGCAGTAGCACCTTGCTACTGTTTAGCGTGCGAGCGTGGTATCGATATCACCAGAACCATTGCTTGGCCTGTGGCTATGACCGCCGAGGGAGTTCTTCGCCCGCTTGCCCTGAATGTGGGGAAGAATAGCCACACAAAAAATACGAAAACACGAAAAATAAAAGAGTAAATCTTTGGCATGATCTTCATCTTTATGTTCAAAAGCGAACTCACCTGTCGCGTGTGGTAAGAATCCGACTCTTCGGCCCCGGGGGGACCTCAGAGTGCGGCGTTGTCCTCACGACAAATATCTCGACCTGATGAACCTGTCACATTGCAAAAATACGTCATTTGGCTAATTCAAGCCCGTTGCCATGGGGCATGCCAACGAGACCTTCGTTGCCATTAAAATTTAATTCTTCGCGTTGTTTTTGTGCCTTTTTGTGTTTTTTGTGGCTATTCTGATTTTTAAAAAATCGATGGCCTCCCGTTTTTTGCTGTACTTCGCCCTATGTATTGGCGTAAAATGAAAGCCAATGCCTCATACTTTGCGAATTTTATTTCTGTTGCGACGTGTTCTTTTCACTGCCGTGGCAGTTTTAATGACGCTGACGGTGTGGCTTTTATTGGCAGACATCCTCATGCGTCACCCCCTTGGCGCGTTCACACTGAAACACTTTAGTATTCAGCATGGCTTTTGGCCGATCTTGGATCATGGCTTTCGTGGCGCGATGGCGGTCTATCCTGAAACCCTCGCAGCCCACTGGGCTATCACGCTCCTAGGCTTGGGTATTTTTTGTCTCACGCAGTTTCTATTTCTCAATCCAACCATCGGCTGGCTTGATAGTTTGATCCATCGAACGCCGTTGCCCTCATCAAGCATTATCCTCGGCGCGTTTCCCATGGCCCTGCTCAGCGTCGGTGCGATGAGCATTGCCCTTGAAGCAGTGGACTTGTGGCAATGGCTCCCGGGCCCCACCTTTCGGGCCTATGGCTGTTTGTGGCTCTCCCCAACACTACTGCTTTGGTTTAGTCTATTGGTATCTTGGGCTGCTTGGAGTGTGTGGCTGCAACGTCGCCTCCGTCATGGGGATCATTACATGCACATGGCAAGCATGATCTATGCCTTGTTCGTGGTTGCAGGATTGGAAATTTTCGCTGGCGGGCTGATCCATCTCAAGCAAGTCGGCCTCACCTCAAGCTATTGGCACAGTGGCACGTACACGGGATTGATTCTCGCGTCATCGGTTTTGTTATGGACCTTGGGACCGGGACTGATTTTGATCTACGCAGCAGGTCAATACTGCACCCGCCGCCGCGAGCTGATCCACGCAGGCGATGCCATGGGCAAACAGTGGTTTGCGCCAATCTAAAGTTAATACCAATGCAAAATCAAAAAAACAGATTCTCGACAATTTTTTTCTACCTTAAAAATACGCGCAAATAAACGGGGCTCCATAAACGATGACGACCACAACCTTCGAATTTTCTATTCGACCGTACGAGATACCCCCTTGCTGCCAAAATGCCCCAAGTACAACTGACCAACTCCCTGACAACGGAGACGATGTCACGCTATATCTAAAAATAGACGAAGACCATCGTAATCCTATTTATGCCAAAATTATCTCGTCCGATCCACAGACCCGTATTTTTCAAGGCGAAATCAACAAAAGCAATCGACCTAGCAGGGATCATGCTGCACTGAAAAAAAAATTTACATTTAAGGAATGCCATATTTTTAGTTTTACCAAGGCAAACAACACAAGTGAGCCATCCTAAAGACAACCTCCCCTTGTCATGTACACCCACTTTTTTGTTTTTTTGTAGTTATCGCTTCTGGGCTTCAAAGGCACTTCCGGGGGCGGGGGTGCTTCTGGGGGTGGCTCGTTCATTGCAGCGTTTGGCGTCTTTGTCTGAAAGCTGCTTGGCGGGGTCGAGGTAGGCTTGCTCACTTAGGTGCAATGCTTGCTGATAGCTCGCTGCCGCGTCGGCATGACGACCCATTCGCCATAACAAATCCGCATAAGCTAGCCTGTCTTGCAAACTATGGTGGTTGCGAAGCAAAATCTTGTGCCACATGGACGTGGCCAACGACCGACGGCCGGGCTGATTCAGTAGCTCCGCACCCCGCTCTTGAAGCTGAGCTTCAAGACGCATCAAAGACAATTCATCTAGGCCTGCCTTCTTCGCATCAGCCAAAACACCCAACGCCAATTTAAACCACTGGCCTGCTTGACGCTGATTGCCCCGACGCTGATGGGCATACGCAATTTCCATACTCAACACCGTACGCCAACGCCAAAGGGTGGGATCGGTACGAATGAAAAGACTCGCTTGCTTGAGGCCATCAAGAGCACCTTGGTAATTCTTTTGGCGCAACTGTTCGGCTGCTTGGCGCATTTGAGCCTGATGCCCTGCTATGGGCATGGCCGCCAGCCGTGTTGTCTGGACTGCCACAGCCAACATCGCCAAAGGCATGACCCACAACCACCCCGACGGCCTAGGAGGCTTTGAAGGGGTTAAAACCTTGGGCATGGTGCGGGTGTTGGCGGGACCTGCTGCGGCAATGCCGACCATGAACATGGCCATGGCCACAGCGCCTTCATGGAAAAAAGTCATTTCAATTTGAGCATGAATCAACAACACCGCCGCGGCAGCAAACAAACCCAACTGCATCGCCCGCTCGGTAAGCCAACCGGGACTACTCAACACACTCATCATCACAATGAAACCAATCGTGCCAAGGATCAACCCCCCGATCCCTTCGGGGCTGAGCAGAGCTTCCCATTGAATCAGAAGTTGAGTTCCAAAAACCAACACCGCCAAAGTCAACGCCACCAAAACCGTTCCGTCAGCAATGCTGCCGGGCGATGTGGGGGGGGCATGATCAGGTTTGTTTATTTCTCTCTTTTGGGTTGTTTGATCGGTTGTGTCTGGGGATTTTTTCTTCGGCACAACAGGCTGCAACCTTGCCGCGAGTTGTCCGCTACGCCATAACCAGATTAAAAGCAGCAAGGTCCATGCAATACCACCAAGGCCCAGCATGACAATCTGATCGATAAAAACATTGTGCGTGCTGGTCACTTCTTCAGGATTGATTGGATTTTTGTATTGCGTATACGCTTGCTTAAAGCGGCCAGGCCCCACGCCGACTTTTTGCACCCAAGGCGAAGCGTCCTCCGCCACGCGAATGGCACCTTGCCAATAGTGATAGCGAAACAGCAAACTCTTTTCACCCTCCGGATTGCTTGCTGGCGGTGGACCCATCACCGCTCCACGCGCCCAGACCAAGGCAATCACGCCCACCATCATCAAGACCGCCAAGACTGAAAACGCATACTTAAAATATTTTGTTTTATGCACCGCCCACGCCAAGCCCAACAACAACACACCTGCCACCAAAGCAACGGCAGCCCCCTTGGAATGGGTCAAATACACACAAACCAACCCCCCCACCACCACCAACGCAGGCACCCACGCCCACGCTCGCCACCGGCGCATCACGTTGATCGTAATCACCGCGCCCAGCAAGCTCAGAGCAGCCATGATCGAACCAAACACATTGGACAAGCCAAACGAGCCCGTCACATCGGGAAACATCAGGCGGCGTTTGTACAAGACATGTTGAGCGGACCCTTCAGACCAGCCGCGAGATTTTAAAATCGATGACTCATTTTCCAAGAACATCGAAACCGTCTGCGGGTGTTCGAGCCAAAGATACATCAAACTTTTGACGGTCAGTGGAATGACCATCGCGCACAAGGCAGCCACGATATAGGGGCGAAGCTTCGCGTCTTCTGCCAGATGCCGCCCGGCCAGTCCCAAGCCAATCGCGCCAATCCAACTGCTCCCTTTTAAAAGATTGTCGATATGCACAGGCATGTGATACAAACACACCCCGATCCCCCCCAACGCCAACAGCGTAGAGAACCATGCAATCCGACGGCCAGCCAAATGGTGCAACGCCATCACCGCCGCCGCAAGCAACACGCTGAACACATTGAGCCAAACAGCCACATGGGGGCCTAGAATTGTCAGCGGGCTGGCAGCCTGTTCCGAACGCGGGTCCACATCCCAATACACCTGAGGCAAGATCGGAACCACCACGCCCAGCAAAACAACCGCCAAGGTTCCCAGCATGGCCAGCAGCAATCCGTGATGCACCCATTTGGCGCACGTTTGTGTTTCTAACGCATTTGATGTCATAAGGAACAAATCGGCCAAACCCGCATGGAATCACCACTAATGAGGCTTGCCGACGGAGAGGGTCGCATTGAGCAATTCGGAGATTTGAGGCAAATCTTTCTGGCGGTTGAAACTGAGGAACTGAGGCTTCTGTTCTTCTTCCCAATGCAAAAAAGTTTTGCCGATGCCTGGATAGTCTGCCATTTGAGAGGGACCGCCCAAGCCTCGACCAATGGCCTGGTCCACCACAATACGGGCCGTCCGAACACGCCACGCTGAGGGAAGCGGTTCAATTTGGCCTGTTAAATCGCCCATGGCCCATTTGGCCATGATGCCTGCCTGGTCTTGACTGAGCCCTAGACAATTCAGTAGCACGATCAAATAATCCGTCGGGATCAACGGCATGTCCGCAGGCAACAAGACCACCAGATCTTCAGGCTCACCTTCAGCCAAAATCGCTTTGAGCCCATGCAACGGCCCCTGATGGGCCTGTTCATCACGAATAATTTTATCGAAAACTTCAGCCCCCGCAGGTAACGGTTGATCCGGACCCAGACTCAGCCAACAGCCATCGGGATTGAGGTCTTTGTGACGTTCGATGAGCCACGGCAGAATGGGCTTCCCATCAATCTGCACCCGTAATTTGGATTGTCCAAAACGGCTACTGCGTCCACCGGCCAAAATGCAAAGATATGTTGCCATCGTACTTGCTACCAATTGTAAGTAATTTCGACGTTGTTTGTCACCCTCAAACTACAAGCAAATGCTATTTTTAATCCGGCCACACCCCCACGCATGGCATTTAATCCAACGCTTCTCGAATCAACTTGATCAACGGCTCTGCCTCATCCGAGACCAATTGATCGGCAGGCCAAGTGATTCCCAGCCCCCCATCAGCGTCTTTGGGAATGATATGAAAATGCACATGGTCGACGGCTTGATGAGCCTCCGAACCGTTGTTTTGCAAAATGTTCCAAGCGTTGATCCCCGTGGCCTGCTTCACCGCACGGCTAAGCCTGGGCAAAACCCGCCCAATCTTGGCTGCCACATCCTCGGAAACTTCATCCAATGTTTGGTTATGCGTTTTAGGGATCACCAACGTATGACCGGCTGACAAAGGATTCACATCCAAAAAGGCCAACACGTCCTCATCTTCGTAAATCTTGTGGCAAGGAATTTGACCTGCTGCAATCTTGCAAAAAATACAATCGGGGTCCGATGCGACCATGACGACAACTCCTAATTTAGATAAAATCACATTAGCGTTTTAATCCCGTGGCTAATTCCTGCATGAACGAGCCCAAGTGAGAAACCACCGCATCAGAACCCTGCTCACGCACGTCGGCAATTCGACGCACCAACGCAGAACCCACAATCGCAGCATCGGCCGCCGCCACCACGTCGCTCACCTGCTGGGCCGTCGAAACACCAAACCCCACCGTGATGGGTAAATCAGTGGCCTGACGCAAAACCTCAATCCGGTCCGTCAAGTCCGGTGGAAGTGATGCTTGTTCACCCGTGATCCCCGCTCGAGCCAGCAAATACACAAAACCACTGCTGGCGGCAGCAATCTGCTCGGCCCGCTTGGGAGGGGTCGTCGGTGCAATGAGAAAACTCAGGATTGCACCATTTTTCTGCACAAGGTCCCGAGCTTTATCAGATTCTTCTAAGGGCAAGTCTGGAAAAATAAACCCATCAATCCCAGCCCCCACCGCGTCGGCAATGAACGCTTCATCGCCCAAACGATGCACAATGGAATAGCTCACCATGGCAACAAGGCCAATCTCTAACTGCTCCCGTACATCCGCGACCGATTGAAGGATGTCAACGACGTTAAGCCCTTGATCCAGCACGTAACTCATCGAAGCCTGAATCACCGGGCCGTCGGCAATGGGATCGGAAAAGGGAAATCCCAATTCACAGATCGACGCGCCAGCCTCTTGGGCTGCCAGCAGCAACTTGCCAGAGGTTTTTAAATCAGGGTCCCCCATCGTCAGATAAGGCATCAGAGCTTTGGCGTTGTCTTTCGCCAAACGGGTAAAAATAGCATCAATACGATTCATCTAAATCAATCTTTTAAGAAACTCTCAGCAATCAGCAATCAGCTGTCAGTCATCAGTAAGAAAAAAACAAAATACAATGATGCACATCATATCATTTCTATTTTTATCCATAACTTTCAGGCATGGTACGACTGATTTTGGGGGTCTTTTTTCTGACTGAAAGCTGATGGCTGATAGCTGAAAACTTTAAAATGAAGCTCGCCAATTCAAGGCAAACATACCACTTAACAACAAACCAAAACCGCCTGCGATTTCGATTTCCATGCCTGACATGGACAGCTCCATCGCAGAAGGTCCCAACAGCCAAACCCCCACAAACCCAAAGATCGGCAACAGCGTGAGCAACCCCGGATTCCGCCGATTGACCGAAGCCAACCCCACGCACCCAGGCAACAACATCGCGAACCCCAATCCAAACCACAACGAAGCGAGCAACCATAAATTAAAAATCAAACTAATCGGGACCACCATCAAGTCCCCCCGCCCCGCCAAATTCGCGGCCGCCCGATGACCCTGCCAACGATTCAACAATGCCAGCGTCATGATCATCGATGCTGCATGAAACAACGGCAAGTCCTGAGGCATCACTCCAAACGGCATTTTAATCCCCCCCCACGCAGAGGGAATAAACGCCACTGCCACGAGAATGCTGATAAACAAATCCCCGGTCATCCGAAGATGACGCACCGCCAAGGCCCCCTGCCAAAAGATCGGCCAACCCGCAGAGATCAACATCCAACCCACCAGAACCATTTCAATGAGCCACGGATACGTGAGCGACCGAGGCCCCACCACGCCACCTGCTAAAAAAGGGGATAGATAGTGCAACAGCATCGCGGGCAATCCACAGACAATGGCCGTCGCAAAACGTGACTTGTATTCATGGATCGTCTTTTGGCGCAAAGTATCTAAATCAGCTTCAGGCTGATAGATATTGCCCGCCCGGTCACGGATTTCTAGGCCAAACTGTCGAGCCACCGAAGCAGCCCCGTCAACTTGTTCTTCGGTGAGAGCTTGGGCGTTTTGGCTTAACTGGGCGCACTGACCGGCAGGGTCCACGCTGTTTTCGAAGCCCGCTTGATGCCAGGCCGTTGAAAGCGATCTCGCCAAGCGTGGGTCGGTCAGGCCGTCGAGAACCAGATGTGTGATAGCGGGTTGATCAGACATTGAAATACTTGGCTTGTGGGTGATGGACGATAATCGCGCTGGTGGATTGTTCGGGATCAATCTGCCAATTTTCGGTCAAGACACAACCGATGCGTTCGGGCTTGAGTAGGCGGAACAATTTATCTTGATCGCTCATCTCCGGGCAAGCGGGATAGCCAAAGCTGTAACGGCTACCTTGGTAATTCTGGGTAAAGAGTTTGCGAACTTCGGGGGAATCGTTGCCGTCAATTCCCAGTTCTTGGCGAATACGTTTGTGCCACAGTTCAGCAAGAGCTTCAGCCGCCTCGACCCCGAAGCCATGGAGGTAGAGATACTCTTGGTATTCGTCAGCCTTGAAAAGCTCTGCTGTTTTCTTGCTTACGGTTTGTCCCATGGTCACACAGGACAGGGCAATCACATCCTTGCGATCTGACCGGAAAAAGCTGCTAATGCACAAGCTCTGTCTGTCTTCTTGGCGTGGAAAGGAAAAACGCTCAATGGGTTTGTCATGATCTTCAGGATCAAAAACAATGAGATCATCGCCTTGGCTTTGGCAGGGATAGTAGCCGTAAACCACGCTTGGGAGCAGGAGTTTTTCTTCTTTGCACTGGCGAGCGATGCGGTCAAAAACGGGGTCCACTTTGTCTTGGATCATCGTTGCATAATCCGCATCGGAGAGCTTGCCTTTTTTGAACTGCCACTGGCCTCGGTACAGAGCGGTTCGGTTGATATAGTTATAAATCTCAGAGAGGTCCACATTCTCCACCAAGCGATCCCCCCAGAATGGTGGTTCTGGAATATCGACTTTTTCAATGACAAGGGGCTTGGCTGCTTTTTTCGGCGGGGTGGTCTTCGCGGCCGCCTCGGCGCGTTTGGCGAGGCGGGTTTCGATTTCTTCTTCAAGAAAATCCAATTCGCCCGAGGCAAGGATGTTCATCACGCGTAAGCCTTCAAACGCATCTTTGCCGTGGTAGGTTCGCCCGCCAGTTTCTGCATAGATCGCTCGCAGGTGACTGTCACAATAGTGCCGAGATAAAGCTGCACCGCCTAGGAGCATGGGCACGTCAACGCCTTGGGAGACGAGTTCTTTGAGATTGTCTTCCATGATGTTCACGGATTTGACCAACAGGCCTGACAGCCCGATGGCATCAGCCTGAGTTTCACGCCATTTGTCGAGGATGGCATTGATGGGTTGTTTGATGCCGATGTTAAAAACGGTGAAGCCGTTGTTGGTGAGAATAATATCCACCAAGTTTTTACCGATGTCGTGCACGTCCCCTTTGACGGTGGCGAGGACGATGGAGCCTTTGCTTTGGCTCTCACTTTTGGGCATGTGCGGTTCAAGGTGCGCGACGGCCATTTTCATGACCTCCGCTGACTGAAGTACAAACGGCAACTGCATTTGACCTGAACCAAACAACTGCCCCACCACCTTCATACCTTCGAGCAGATGGTCATTGATAATTTCCAGTGGGCTATACGTTTTCATCGCCTCGGCAAGTGTGTCGGCAATGCCTTTTTTCTCGCCATCAATAATATGCTGCTGCAAACGTTCCTCGGTCGAAAGTTCTGCCAAGTCTTGGGTTTGGGTTTGAGCCGCCGCATCATCAGGGAACAGCTCAATAAAGGTGGACAAGGGGTCAGGCAACGATTCGGATCGGCGGTCGTAGATCAAATCCAACGCAGCATTCCATTGTGCTTCATCAATTTTGCGTTTGGGCAAAATTTTGGTGACATGGACGATTGCGCCGGTCATGCCTGCTTCGACGAGTTCAAAGAGGAACACGCTATTGAGTACTTGGCGTGCTACGGGCTTGAGGCCGAAGCTGACATTGGAGAGGCCGCAGGTGATTTGGCTATCGGGGAACGCTGCTGCGATGAGCTTGGTCCCCTCAATGGTTTCCAATGCAGAGCGACGGTCCATTTCCATGCCTGTGGAAATGGGTAGGACCAAGGGGTCGAACATGATGTCTGCTGGGGCAAGTCCATGGGCTTGCGTTGCCAATTTGAACATACGCGAAGCAATGCTGATTTTTCGATCAGCGGTGCGTGCCATGGCCTCTTGGGGATCTTCATCAATACAACCCAGCACGAGGCCTGCATTGTACGTTTTGGCCAATTGGCACATCTGGGCAAATTTATCTTCGCCATCTTCGAGGTTCGCCGAGTTGATTAGGCATTTACCGGGCGCTGCTTTGAGGCCTGCTTCAATGGTCTTAATCTGGGTCGAGTCGAGCATCAACGGCGCGTTGACCTGGCGGACGAGTCGGGAGACAAACTCGGTCATGTCCTGAGCGTTGTCTCGGCCAGCATAGTCGACATTCACATCAATGACATGAGAGCCTTCTCGCATCTGTTGGCGAGCGATGCTGATCATTTCGTCCCAGTTTTCTTCTTCGAGCAAGCGTTTGAACAAGCGACTACCTGACGCATTGGTGCGTTCGCCGACGTTAAGGATCGAGGCATCTTGACGGTATTCGGTCACGCTGTAGAGACTGGTACAGCCGGGCTTGACGGTTTTTTTATCAGTCGAGGCGGACGGTTGGCCTTGGAGTTTTTCGACGACTGCTTTGAGATGTTGGGGGGTGGTTCCGCAGCAACCGCCAACGATCTGCACGCCGTCGCGTTGGGCACAGGCTGCCACTGCGTCGCCGAAGGGTGTGGGCTCCAGTGGATACACCGTCTGGCCGTCGATCAACGCAGGCAAGCCCGCATTGGGCAGCACACTGATCGCTTTGGGCCAGTGCTTAGAAAGCCATTGCACGTGCTGGGCCATTTCGGTCGGGCCCGTCGCACAGTTAAGGCCAAGGCTGAGAATCGGGTACGCCTCGAGTGCCATGGCGGCCGCGGCAATTTCCGTGCCCAGCAACATGGTCCCCGTGGTTTCGATGGTCACTTGAGCCATGATGGGAATGTCCCCATCCTGATCCAGCATCGCAGGCGATAGGCCACGATCCACCAAGGCTTGGAGACAAGCATTGATCGCACATTTTACTTGCAGCAAATCTTGAGAAGTTTCAATCAGAAGCACATCAGCCCCGCCATCGATGAGCCCGCCTGCCTGAAGGCAATACGAATCACTCATCGTCTGCCAGTCGGTATTGCCAAGGGTGATGAGCTTGGTCCCAGGCCCCATCGACCCAATCACAAAACGTGGCTTGTCAGGCGTCGCATGTTTGTCACAGGCTTTGCGAGCCACCTGAGCAGCGAGCTGATTAAGTTCATAACACCGGTCTTGCAACTCAAATTCCTGCAACACATGGCTCGCAGCCCCAAAAGAATCCGTTTCCACCTCATCACAACCGACCGCCAAGAAAGATTCGTGAATCGCCTGGATATCGTCTGGCCGCGTCAGAAGCAAGACTTCCGTGCAGTTTTCTTTGCCTAGATAATCCTTTTCCAAGTCCAGTTCCAGCTTATGAATAGCCGTCCCCATCGCACCATCAAGGATCAAGACACGCTGTTTTAGTTGTTCGACAAAAAGACTCATGGGGATTACCACCACTCCAAAGGACAATTCATAATCAAAAGACTCAGGGGGGAATCATACGCCTTGCGTATTTTTGTTGCGCGACGAGACTTTTATAAAGTCTTGTCAATTCAGTCTCCGCGAATCACAAAACACGCGAATTTTAAATATGAGGGGTATCATATCCGAGTTGTCAGCGATCAGCTATCAACGATCCGTAAGAAAGAATGCTAAAAACAATCAGTCAAGCCATGCCATGCCTAAAGCCATACCCAAAATCATGGATCAAAATGGAATTGGTATGATAGCAGTCATCGTTTTTGATTTTCGTTTCTTACTCATCGCTAACAGCTGATCGCTGATAGCTTAAAAAAAACAGGCCTCTGCATATGGACTGGTGGCAAGCTGTGATTCTGGGGATCGTTGAAGGGTTGACCGAATATTTACCGGTCAGCTCGACGGGCCATCTGATCCTCACCGCATGGCTGATGGGTCTGGGGTCAGATGCGGCCAAATGGGAAGCAGCCTTCTCCTTTAACATCGTCATCCAGATCGGCGCAATTGCTGCGGTGCTGGGACTGTACCGCGTCCGCATCATGCAAATGCTTCGAGGCATCGTCGGCAAGGATGAACTAGGTAAACGCCTGGCGATCAATCTGATCGTCGCGTTTTTGCCCGCCGCAGCGCTCGGCCCACTGCTCAAAGGACATATCCATGCCTACCTCAACGGCCCGTGGCCGGTGGTGGGCGCGCTCTTTGTCGGGGCATGGCTCATGCTTGTCTGTGGGAATCGCAACTCGCCGGGCAAACGGGATATCCATCACATCACTTGGCGAATTGCGTTACTCATCGGGTTTGGACAATGTGTGGCAATGTGGCCTGGCACGAGCCGGTCGATGATGACCATTGTCACGGCCATGCTCTTGGGGATCGGCGCCAAAGACTCCGCTGAGTTTAGTTTTTTGCTGGGGTTGATCACCCTTACCGCTGCCACCAGCTATGAAATGCTCACCGAAGGGCACACCATTTTTACCCAGTTCGGCATCATGCCCATCGTCATCGGCATCTTCACCGCCACCATCTGCGCGGCCGTCGCGGTCAAATGGTTTGTCAACTTTTTGACCAAATATGGCCTTGCACCGTTTGGCTGGTACAGACTGGTTCTCGCTTGCGTGGTGGGTGCGTTGCTCTTGCTGAACGTCTTTACGGTTCCAGCAGCACTTTAAGCACGCCCGGCTGCTTGGCGGTTTGCAGAGCGGCAACCCCGTCAGTGAGCTTCATCCGCCGACTGATCAAACTCAACACGTCCACCTTCTGAGCCGCCAACGCATCGAGCGCCTCAGGGAACGGCCCACAACGGCTCCCAATCACCTGAATCTCATTGATGACCAACGGTGACAAATCAACCGGACCGATGGGGTGATTGCCTGAAACGGTCGTCTTCAAAACAATCGTGCCTTTGGGACGCACCATCTGCATGGCCGTGGTCAAACCATCCGCCCGTCCGGTACAGTCCACGACAATATCCTGATCCCCTCGAAGCCCCACATCATTTAAGAGCCGGTTTTTCACACCCCATTTTTCGCACAGTTCGAGTTTTTCCGGATGCTTGCCCACAAGCCGCACGGTGGCGTTTAATTCAGTCAAAACTTGAGCACACAACAAACCCAGCCGACCATCTCCCAGTACCGTTACAAAGGGACGTCCCTCGACGGTTAATTGACGGAGCACTTGATAGGCTGCGGCCAAGGGTTCGACAAAGACTGCATGGTCATCGTCCACCGAGTCGGGAACTTCTAAGAGGTTTTGCACGGGCAAGGTGAACAAATCTGCAAAGCAGCCGTCACGGTTGAGAATGCCCAGCACGGTTCGGTCGCGACAATGTTCGCTTAGACCGCGTTGACACATATCACATTGGCCACAGACACAGTTGATCGAGCCAACCACGCGTTTGCCGATCCATGCTTTATCTTTGGCGCGTCCGACTGCCATGACTTCGCCGACAAACTCGTGGCCGAGCGTGCCTGTCATGTTCATGTAGCCTTGGCAAAGTTCGAGGTCTGTTGCGCAAACGCCCATGCGTCGCGGACGAATCAAGGCTTCACCCGGAGGCGGGCTTGCCTCGGGATGGCGTTCATCAAGAGAAATATTTTGGCCGTCAAGGACAAGTGCTCGCAATTTGGGGGCTCCCTAATTCAGAGTCAATCGATCACTGCGATGATTATCGGCCAAGATACTACATCACTGCAGCTCATTCATGATATTATGGTGACCCAGATGACCAAACCATTACCCAAGCCAAAGATATTACTTCTAGCGAATACCTGTATGCCTCAGGTGGCTGAGGCCTTGGAGCGATTTCGTCCGTGGCTCCAGCAGCGAGCGACAATTGTCGCAGAGCCTGTATTCAAAGAGCTTACGGCTGAAAAGGTGAAGCAATTACCCAAGGCAGACATGGCCATGGTTTTTGGCGGTGATGGCACGTTGCTATCGCAAGCCCGTCAAATTGTCGACTTGGATTTGCCGTTGTTGGGCATTAACTTTGGCAAGCTGGGCTTCCTCGCGGAATTTCGCATTGCAGATATCAAGATGTACTGGGATCAGATTGCATCGGGGACCTGCCCGATTAGCCCTCGATTGATGTTGGGCATTTCGGTCTATGATGCGGACGTCCCTTTGTGGGCGAATCATGCTTCTGAAAAATTCACGCCTCAATTACAGACCGTGGCCCTCAATGACGCGGTCATTACCGCGGGTCCTCCGTTTCGCATGATTGACTTGGAATTGGCAATTGACCCAGGACCAGGCGAATCTCATATCACCAAATTTTCTGCCGACGGCGTGATCATCTCCACCCCCAGTGGGTCCACCGCCTACAATCTCTCTGCTGGCGGCCCGATTGTCAGCCCAGGCATTGATGCGGTTTGCATCACCCCGCTCTGCCCACACACCTTGGCGTTTCGGCCCATTGTCGTCAATGCCAATTCAGATGTTTGGGTTCGGGTCAGTCGGACCAATGAAAAAGGGACCGCATTGGTCATTGATGGCCAGCAATCCATTGAAATCCAAACCGGCCAGCAATTACTCATTCGGCGTTACGAACATGCGGTCAAACTAGTCCAGAACCCGCAGATTGATTACTGGCAGATTCTTGCTCGTAAATTGCGATGGGCCGCCCGCCCTCGTCGAGAAGGCTAGAGCTGACACTGCGTTCATTTATTTAAAATGAGCGTAAAGCATCATCCCTGAACCGAGGTTAAATTCCAGCTTTTTACTGCGAGAAACCGCAACGGGAAAATTAAACGAGCCATTGGGAATACTGTTTTTGTAGAGCATCATCCGAATGTGAAATTTGGTGTGTTCCATCTCGTGTTCAATCACCTTAATCGAGCCGGTGAGCCGCATTTTCCCACCATCGGACCGAATAAACTTGTTGATACGGACCAACGCGGTACTGGCCGAGTTCACCTGGGTCTTGATGCTTTGGCCGTCCTCTAGCTGGAACGTCATTTGCACATACCCACCCACCGGCTTGGAAACTCTTTGAATCTGGGCATCCGCTTCTTTGGGTTTACAGCCTGAAGCCAGCGCAATCACCGCCATCATTACCAATAAGCCAATCCATTTCTGCATCATATTGTTCCTTCAACCAATCTTTTTGGGTCTATCTCAACTATAAAATCCCATCGGCAGACTCGAAATCCATCTCCACCTAGAAGATCGCTACAAGGCCGATTTATCCTGCGGATTTTGCGCCAGACCGCACAGGCCTTATCATCCTCCCCATGACCCAAGCCCCTACCTCTATCGCTACAAATCATGTTTTCCGTGTGGAAGTCCGACCTGCCCCCGGAGAACCCGACACACTGGCCCATCCGCACACAGAAGCAGTCCACAACCAGTTCGGCTCCCAAGCGGTCCTTCAGGCCACGCAAATCTTCCTCATCGAAGCGCCACTGGCTGAGCAGACCCTCCTGCGCATCGCTGGGGAACTGCTCGCAGACCCCGTCGGACAACAGTTTTCCATCGGCACGGCAGACATTGAACCTGATGCGAAAACCATAGAAGTCCATTACAAGACAGGGGTTATGGACCCAGTTGCCCTTTCCGCCCGCGCCGCCATCGGGGAAATGCTCAGTGAAGGGGAATCCTTGGACCTCGCCAAGATTCAAGTGCGAACTGCCGTGCGTTATGACATCCGCCACACCGAAGCAGATGCCGCGACCCTTGAACAGTTTGCTCGCCAAACCCTCGCCAACACCGTCATTCAGGAAATTTACACCGAGCCTTACCATCCCGCTGAATTTGCCACAGGCTCGCCTTACACGCTACATCTGACCCATGTGCCAATCCGAAACCTCGATGATGCTGCTTTGCAACGCCTCTCCCGTGAGGGCCATCTGTTTTTAAGTCTTGAAGAAATGCAGGCCATCCAGACCTACTACCAAGACCTCCAACGCGAACCCACCGATGTCGAACTCGAAACACTCGCCCAAACCTGGTCCGAACACTGCGTTCACAAAACGCTCAAAGCAACCATCCACTACCCCCCCCTACCCAATGATGCCATCGACTTCACCACCCGGCCAGGCCACGATATCAATGACGACGGCTCAATCACCATTCACAACCTGCTCAAAAGCACCATCGCTGCTGCCACCAAAAAACTTATGAACGAATGCGGCCTAGACCAATGGTGTGTCAGCGTCTTCGTCGATAACGCTGGCATCGTCCGCTTTGATGACCAAGACGGAATCACCCTCAAAGTCGAAACACACAACCACCCCAGCGCCATCGAACCCTACGGCGGCGCAGCCACCGGCATCGGCGGGTGTATCCGGGACACCATGGGAACCGGACTTGCCGGCAAACCCATCGCCAATACCAATGTCTTCTGTGTCGCCCATCCAGACCAAAACGCCCAAACACTCCCCAACGGCGTGATCCATCCCAAACGAGTCCTACAACAAGTCGTCGGCGGCGTGCGAGACTATGGCAACCGAATGGGAATCCCCACCGTCAACGGGGCTGTCTGGTTCGATGACAATTACCTCGGCAACCCCTTGGTCTTCGCAGGTAGCGTTGGAATCATCCCACTGGACAAATGCTTCGGTGACGCCCAGCCAGGCGACCGAATCATCGCCCTCGGTGGACGCACCGGACGCGACGGCATCCATGGCGCGACCTTCTCCAGTGCTGAACTGACCGACTCCCACGCAGACGAATTTAGCCACGCTGTCCAAATCGGTAACGCCATCACCGAAAAGAAAACTCTCGATGTCATCCTCAAAGCACGCGATGCTGCACAAGGCTGTCTCTTCAGCGCCATCACCGACTGCGGCGCAGGTGGATTCTCCAGCGCTGTCGGCGAAATGGGCGAAAAAGTAGGAGCCAAAGTCACCCTCGACACCGCCCCCCTCAAATACCAAGGACTCAGCTATACCCATATCTGGATCTCCGAAGCCCAAGAACGCATGGTCCTCTCCGTCCCACCACAAAACGTGGCTGCCATCCAAGCTCTCTGCGATGCTGAAGATGTCGAACTGTCCGACCTCGGCGAGTTCGGCATCACAGACGACCAACAAAAACCGCAACTTATCCTCACCTATCAAAACACCGAGGTCGGCAAACTTGCCATGGAACTGCTCCACGACGGCATCCCCATGCCAACCCGCAAAGCAATCTCCACCACCCCCGGAAAGTCCCCCCGGAAGCTTGCCTCTGGAAATACTGCCAGCAACTTGAATGCTTCAAACACGCCGCTGGACCAACAGCTCAAAACACTGCTCTCACATCCAAACATCGCTTCCAAACATTGGATCATTCGACAATATGACCACGAAGTCCAAGGCGGTTCGGTCGTCAAACCACTCACCGGCCCAAACCAAGACGGTCCCTCCGATGCAGCAGTCCTGCGACCCAAACTCGATAGCGACAAAGGCATCGCCCTAGGCTGCGGCCTCCAGACAGGCATGGAACATGACGCCTACTGGATGACCCTCGCCGCCATCGATGAAGCAGTCCGCAATGTCATCTGCGTCGGGGCTGACCCCTCACGCATCGCCATCTTGGATAACTTCTGCTGGCCCGGCTGTGATGATCCCACAAACCTCGGCTCACTCGTCCGAGCGGCTGAAGCCTGCTACGACGGAGCCCTTGCTTACAAAACCCCCTTCGTCTCAGGTAAAGATTCACTGAACAACCAGTTCACCACCGATGACGGCCAACGCATTGAAATCCCACCCACCCTGCTCATCACGGCCATGGGAATCGTCGAAGATGCCAAGCTCGCTCGCACCATGGATGCCAAAGCCTCAGGCAACCTCCTGCTCGTCATCGGCAACACCACCAGTGCCATGGGTGGGTCACACTATCTCATGACCCACAACGACGCTGCCTGCGACCCGTCACTGCCCCAAACAGATCTCCACGACGGTCCAGCCAACGCAGCCTTCGTCGCAGGACTTATCCACCACAGCCTCATCACCTCGGCCCACGATTGTTCCGACGGCGGACTCCTGGTCGCAGCAGCGGAAATGGCCTTCGCCGGCAACCTCGGCCTAGACCTAGCCCCCGCAACCGCCCCGACCTTGGGCAATGACAACGCTGGCCTCAGCGACACCGCTCTGTGCTTTAGTGAAACACCGAGCCGTTACCTTGTCGAAGTCCATCCGGATCAACTTGACACGGTCATCCGATTGCTCAAAGACAAGCAAATCCCCTTCGGCGAAGTCGGACGATTCACCGATCAACACCAACGGCTCACCGTCCGCTCTGCCCAAGCAGGACAAATCCTAGACGTTGCCCTCGATGACCTCAAAGCAACCTGGAAAAAACCCCTAGACTGGTACCCCCCCCCGGAAGTTTCTCAAGGGAATACCAAAAGCGCTTGAAATATTTTTTAGGCAACGCATTTAGATTCTCCAGAGCACTTTGCCTCATTTCTTGCCGCCTTTGATTAGGTGGGTCATTTGAAAAGCAGCCGCACGCATACTGCGTGCGTGTCCGGGGTGCAGCAATCAATAATGCAAAGTACTCGAACGCAGGGCAAACGCATCTGCTCGCCAACGTTTTGGGATCGCAGGTATACTGACAGCGACCTTCAGTCTTAAAACAAAAGTTTTTGCACGTCTTCTCTTACTGATCGCTGATAGCTAACAGCTGATAGCTCAAATGAATCTATCCATCCTTGAAAACCAGCGGTTCACCTGCCACAACTGTGGCAACTGTTGCAAGCATTGGCACGTCCAGCTCATTGACGATGAGCCTCAAAAAATTGCCAACTTCGCACCCAAATCAGACGTGCTGCTCACCCACCAAGGCAACACCTACCTCAAACATCGCCCCAACGGCGACTGTATTTTTCTCAATCCTGAAAACGGCCTCTGCCTCCTGCACGAACAGTTCGGCGAAGAGGCAAAGCCGCTCGGCTGCCAACTATTCCCCTTCCGACTCACCCGCACCCTCAACGACCAAGTCACCGTCATGGGACGCTATGACTGTCCCAGCGTCCGTCAAAACAAAGGCGAACCACTCAACGAAGCAGCCCTCCGCAAACTCGCCTCAAGCGTCCTTGCCGATGCAGCCCCTCTCACCGAGCAACAGGTTTGCCAACTGGATACGGACCAACTTCAGGCCGTCACAGAGTTTTTAGCAACCTTGTTGCCGAGCCTTGGCAATCTCCAATCCCAAGCGGTTTTTCTGCATCTATTTTGTGATTGGCTTTCGCATCAGGAAATTGCAGACCTCGACCGCTTATCCCTTGGAGAAGCCTATCAACCGCTCAAGCAGCACACCGAAATTTTCATCGCCCAAGCCACAGCCCAATCCCTTCGATCAGCAGATCGCTTTGCGTATCGCAGTTTGTTGGCCATGTACTTGCGACGTGACGAGGACATTCTCGACAAACGGGTGAATCGCTTTAAGCGAATGACGGCCATTGTCAGTTTCGCCCGTGGCAGCAAAAAAATCTCCCCCGCCCACCTCGGCACGGTCCACGCAGCCCACACCACTGCTGCGTCAAAGCTCTTTCAAACGCCCACCGCACCCTTGACAGACCAGACGGCATTCACGGATTTAATTCGCATGCGTCTACAAACGCTTCAATTTTTTGGCTCGGTGAATTTAGGGTTGGACATGCTCGATGGGTTGCGTTCATTGGCCTTGCTTTACCCGTTGTACATTGGTGCGATGGGTCTATTTAGCAATGCAGACGATGCGTTGGGCGCGATTGACCACGCCTATGGCCAAGCCCCCACCTTGCGTACCAAAACCGCCCGCCGCTTCGAACGCCAACTGCTCAACCCCGAAGTCTTCGTGAAGCTGGTCGTGAGTGTGTGAATAAAAAAACTTGACCAAACAGGTCAAATATCTATCTTGAAATTATTTGACGAAAAAAAACGCCATCACTCTAAACAAATAACTACAAAATGCTCGCGTCTATTTTTTTCATCCTCACTTTGGACGTAGAATACATCTAAACTCATCACAGAGTTTTTTGTAACAAAGACCAAAACCCACTCCACAAGGATTCATCCCATGCGTCACTTCTCTTTACGGCAAATGACAACGGTTCTCTTAACCATTACCCTCACCGCCTCTATCGGGCTGGGACAACACCATGACCTTGATGATGTGGAAATTCAGACCCTCAAAGCAGCGGACAATATTTATATGCTCACCGGACAGGGTGGCAACATGGGGATTTGTGTGGGAAAAGATGGCGTACTACTCATCGACAATCAATTTGCACCGCTCACGGAAAAGATCACGGCTTCGATTGCGGCGGTGAGTGACCAGAAAATCCGCTTTCTCATCAACACCCACTGGCACTTTGACCATACCGGCGGCAATGAAAACTTCGGCAAAACAGGGGCTGTTATCGTTGCCCATCAAAACGTGCGACAACGATTGAGCCGTGACCAGTTCATTGCTTTTTTTGATAAAGCAGTCCCCGCCACCAAGGCCATCGGACTGCCTATTGTCACCTTTACCCAGGACCTGACGTTTCATCTAAACAATGAAGAAATCTATGTCTACCATCCCCCCCATGCCCACACCGATGGGGATGCCATCGTTCATTTTAAAACGTCCAATGTGATCCACACAGGCGATCTGTATTTTGCGGGCATGTATCCTTTTTTTGATGCGGGGGCTGGCGGAACCATCACGGGCATTATTGACGGCATCGACCATATCCTAGACCGCATCAATGACAAAACCCAAGTGATCCCAGGCCATGGCCCGCTTTCGAATAAGGTTGAACTTACAGCCTATCGCAACATGCTCAACACGATCTACAGCAAAGTGGCCTTGCTCATCAAAGAAGGTAAAACGCTCAAAGAAATCCAAGCAGCAAAACCCACCCAGGCCTTTGATGAAAAATGGGGCAAAGGACTTCTTTCGCCTGACCAATTTGTCCAAATCGTCCATACGGACCTGACCAAGAAATAATCCCCCCCGGAAGTTTCCCCAGAAGTTTCCCCAGGTTTCTCTATCCCTAGAGCATGATAAATCCCCGTGTCGCGTCTGGAAAGAATCTGACTCTTCGGCCCCGGGGGGACCTCAGAGTACGGCTTACAAAAGAGTCACCAGCATACTTGCTTACGGCTAATTGACTGCCTTTTACAAAATGCGCTAGGCCAGTAGCTGCGGTTCTTCCAGGGGTGCGGGGCAGATATCCGTGCGGCCACAGTCTTCACAGCGATGGCCTTCCCATAGCCGATTGAATTGCTCCAGAATGCCATCAATGAGATTGGCGTCGTCGGTCCAGATGCCCCATTCGATATTGCGACGGCGAGGCGATTTCGCACCAAGTCCTGCCCCGGTCATGTTGGCGGACCCGAGATACATGACCTCCGCATCGACGATGACTGATTTGGCGTGGAGGCGAGGACATCGCCGAACGATTAAATTCTCTGGTAAGGATCGTCTCAACGCAGTGAGTGCTGCAGCACTGGGAACACCTGCATGGAGCAAACGAATTTCGATGCCCCGCTCAGCGAGACGGACCAAGTGGGTGATGATCGAATCGGCCTTGCCCCGACGACCACGGCTTGCGGAGGAACTTCCGGGGGCGCTTCCGGGGGCGGGGGTGGGGGTGAGCATGGCTTTGAGGTCGGCGGTGGTGATGTCCAGACTGGTTTTGGCTTTGAGCATTCCGCCGAGGACCACTCGCTGAAAATGTTCTTCGTCAATGATCAATTCAACGGGTGATTTTTCGGGAAAAAGGGGCATCACCCAATTATACCCCTCAGCATTTTTTAAGCGATCAGTTATCAGCAAGAGTATAGATCGGACGCGCAAGCAAGTATGCTTGCGGCTATTTTTCAAGCGACCTGTTTTCGTTTTCTTCATCTTACTGACAACTGATCGCTGATTGCTGATCGCTTTAAAAAATTGACAAACCTTGGGCACAGACTAACGTAAACAGTTCCCATTTTGAAAGGTTTTTTTGTGGATGCTCCCCATATTATTCTGATTCATGCAGACCAACACCGCTATGATTGCGTGGGTGTGAATGGTCACAAACTAGTTCAAACGCCCAATTTAGACCGCTTAGCCAACGAAGGCGTGAATTTTTCACATGCGTTTACCCCGACACCGATCTGCTCGCCAGCCCGCGCGTCATTGATGACCAGTCAATGGCCCAGCCAGCATGGGTGTTTGTCAATTACCCATACGGAGATTTACAAGCCAGGCAACGGTGATTTGCCCAAGTTCAGCCACAGCCTCAAAGAGGCGGGCTATCAGTTGGGTTATGTCGCCAAGTATCATCAGGAGTTCGAAGGTACGCCTTTGGATTTTGGGTTTGATGAATTTCATCCTGAAAGTGAATACGGCCCATGGCGTAAAGCCCAAGGCCTTCCTCCGCGTCCCCACAAGAACAAATGGTTCGGCGAGTTGGACCCTGATGCCACTGCAAACCAAACCCGCCTCGGCTGGGGCGCGACTTGCATGATGGACATGATGGATCGGTTTAGTCAGACGGACAAGCCGATGTTTTTGCGATGGGACCCGACCGAGCCCCATTTGCCGAACATTGTGCCTGAGCCTTATTTTTCGATGTACGATTCGAAGGACATTGAGCCTTGGCCGAGTTATGAAGACACGCTTGCGGGCAAGCCTTACATTCAAAGCCAGCAGCGTCGAACGTGGGAAGTGGACCAGTGGAATTGGCCTGATGACTGGGCTCCAATGGTCAGTCGGTATTTGGGCGACATTAGTTTGCTGGACGCTCAGGTCGGCCGCCTGCTGGACAAACTTGATGAGCTGGGCATGGCCGACAACACGCTGATTATCTACACGGCAGATCATGGCGATTTGTGTGGCGGCCATGGCATGATCGACAAGCATTTTGTGATGTATGACGATGTCATGCGCATCCCGATGATGATGCGTTGGCCTGAAAAATTCAAACACGCAAGTACATGCGAAGCGTTTGTGAGTCATGAGCTGGATATTGCAGCGACGATCTGCGATGCTGCGGGTTGTGCGATTCCCCAAACGTTTGAGGGACGGAGTTTGTTGCCTGTGGTCGGGGGCGATGACCCCAATCCGCCTCAAGAAGTTTTCGGCATGTGGCATGGCGGACAGTTCGGCTCCTATTGCCAACGCATGGTTCGAACACGTCAATGGAAATACATCTGGAACCCCACCGCAGAAGATGAACTCTACAATATCGATACCGATCCGGGCGAACTGCTCAATGTCGCCTGTGATGAAGCCAATGCGTCTGTATTGAAAGACCTTCGCGGCCGTTTGGTGCAATGGATGGACGACATCGACGATCAACTTCTCAATCCTTGGACCCAACGCCAACTCGAACGGGGACTCACCTATTAGTACAATTTATGTAAATTATCTCTATTTGTATTCAAAGGAGTCGGACGCGCACGCAAGTATGCGTGCGGCTATTTTCAAACGAAACAAACCATCGGGGGTCTCTTTCTAAGACTGACAAAAAACCATGAACAAACCCAATGTCCTTATTTTTATGACCGATCAACAGCGTGGTGACACGGTACGAACCCAGTCGCCTGCCTTGATGCCTCATGTTGAAAAGTTTCAAAAAGAAGGTGTTCTCTTTTCCCAAGTCCATTGCCCATCGCCCCATTGCTGTCCGGCGCGAGCCACGTTTTTCACGGGTATACAGCCAAGCGAACATGGCGTGTGGCATAACGTCAATGTCAGCAACGCCATCACCCGTGGCCTTGCTGACAACGTGGTGACATGGAGTGAAGACCTCAAGCAAAACGGTTATCAACTCTACTTTTCAGGCAAATGGCATATCAGTTCCCGTGAACTGCCTAGCAATCGCGGCTGGGAAGCAGCCGTCGGCGAGTTCGACCCAGACACGCTTAATTCTTATGGCATGTGGGACACCTATGACAAACTCAAAGAACGTCCTGAAAATTATCAACGCAAACCCGGCGAAATTATCCGCAAGGGCTATCCCGACTATGTCCACTTCGGCACACGCGAAAACCCCTTCGGCGACACCGGCGTTGTCCGAGCTGGTCAACAACGACTTGAACAACTTGCGGACACGACCGACCCGTGGATGCTTTATGTCGGAACACTTGGGCCACATGATCCCTACTTTGTACCACAACGATTTCTGGACATGTACAAATTGGGAGACATTGAATTGCCGACCAATTTTCAAGATGATTTTTCAAATCGACCCAATCTCTATGAACGCACCCGGTCGATGTTTGACCAATTGACCGAAGACGAACATAGAGAAGCGATCCGCCACTACTTGGCCTTTTGCACCTATGAAGACTGGCTGTTTGGGGAACTTCTCTCCACGCTTGAAAAAACAGGCCAAGCAGAAAACACTTTGGTGATCTATCTTTCAGATCATGGCGATTACATGGGCGAACATGGCCTCTGGTGCAAGGGATTGCCTTGCTTCAAAAGCGCGTATCACGTCCCCTGTATCGCACGCTGGCCTAAACATATCGAACAACCCGGACGGGTGGTGGACAACTTCATTGGCCTTGATGATTTCGGCCCGACGTTCTTGGAACTAGCCGGCATTAAAACCGATCGGCACTTCTCAGGCCAAAGCCTCGTTCCCTTCTTCAAAAACCAACAACCCACCCAATGGCGTGATGCTTACTACACCCAAAGCAACGGCAACGAGTTGTATGGCATTCAACGCAGTGTCACCACCACCGACTTCAAACTCGTCTACAACGGCTTTGACTATGACGAACTGTACGACCTGCGCAACGATCCCGATGAAATGAACAATGTCATCAAAGACCCCGCCCACGCCGCAGTCATCAAAGAACTCTATATCAAACTATGGTCTTTCGCCAAAGAAAATAACGACACCTGTATCAACCCTTATATCATGGTCGGGCTCGCTGAGTATGGGCCGGGGGTGGGTGAGTAAATTTTGTTTTTGATCATGGCTCTCTATGTGGGTTCAAAAGAACCGTCTTGGGGGAATCCGACCCTTCAGTAGACTTCAGGGTTCGGCCTTGTGATAGCTGCAAAGCTATCGCTGGATTTATGAAGCTTTAATGCAAAATGCGCTAGCTCTGCATGCGCCACCAATTTAGATCAATCTCGGGGAAGATAATGTCGTGGATCTCTGCGTCTTTGACTTCAAAACATTCGACCTCGTTGAGCTTGCCGAGGTAAGCCGAGTCTGCTGCGAGCTTTTCTGAAAGATCAATAAGCGTTTCAAAACGTGAGACGTGCTGCATGAAACGTTTGATGCCATAGTCGATGGCTTGCCCGCGGGTGATGATGAACGGCCAATCACTGGCTTGGAGCAGAAATAGCTCGCGGCCGGCCTTTTTCAATAGCTCTGCAATGGGTTCGTTCGTCTGCCAAGGCAGGTCCAGCGTGGCCTTGCCGAAGTTGGTTTCACAACGGTATTCAATATCCCACATCCAATTGACCTTGTCGTTGGTCCAGACGCGGTGGTCCCCTTCTTCACCCCAGGAACCTTCGGGCATGGAGATCACTTTGTCTGAAGGACGACTTTGAAGCATGCCTTGGGCCGTTTGGAGATCCACGTTGGGATCGCTGTTCAAGGTCATAATAACATCACGGAGAAAGCCCGGCCCCTCGAACCACCAATGACCGAAAAGCTCTGCGTCAAAGGTCGCCACGACCTGTCCATGACGGCCAGTCTGTTGATGGTATTGATGCAGACGGCCGCGAACCATATCACAAAAATGTTGTGCGTGGCTATAGACTGCTGCGTCAATATCGTCGGGGTAGTAGAGATCTTTGTCGCCGAGGTCGACCTTGGGACCGGTGATTTTCCAGTAGCGTAAACCACGCTTGGCGCCCCAGGCTTTGTGAAATTCGAGATAGGGACTGCTGCCGGGATAACCGATGGAGCCGGACCAGACTTGTTCGCAGACATCGGGATCACGGGCAAAAACACTGAGGCGGCCGAGGCCTGTGCCGTCGCTGTTGACGAGGTGGGGTTCATGGACGCTATGCCAACCACGGTTGGGGTATTTGCGTCCTTCATCCCAGTCGATTTTCCACCACTGGCCATCGTTGAAGATTTGTTCGCTGTGGGATTTTTCGACGAGATGGTTTTCCACGAAGAAGTGGTTGATCGATTCGTCTGCAATGAGATGTTCGAGCCCGATGCGGCCGTCTTTGTCGGACCAGCCAATGGGACAATTCCACTGTCCTCCCGGACGGTAGGCACATTCAGGCAGCCACATTCCTGTGGGTTTGAAGCCGAGGATTCGCTCAGAGCTTGCCATGCCCGCTCGGAGTTGGGCTCGGATGGAGGCATCTTCATAGAGCAGTGGCAAATAAGCGTGCGTGGCGGTGGAGGTGAGTATCTGGATATGTCCATCGCGCGCATGCTGAGCAAAGGCGCCGGGGATGTCCTGCTTAATGGTTTGGAATTGCTCTGCCAATTTGCTGTAGACCTCAATCCATCGCTTGGCGAGGAAGGCCATGTGGCCGCTATTGAGCTTTTCAAATTCAGCAAGGTCTTGCTCAGCCCGTTCGACCCGGTCCCCAAGGTAGCGGGCAAACCCCTCTTTGAAATGGTCATGGTCAAGCTGTTCGAGCAAAACCGGGGTCAAGCCCAGTGTAATTTGTGGCGAAACGCCATATAAAACACAATGGCCCACCATATCGAGAATGGGGAGATAGGTCTCTGCCGCGGCCTCGTAGAGCCAATCTTCGCCATGAGGCCAAACCCCGTGGCGTAAAACATAAGGCAAGTGACCATGTAAAACGAAGGTAAAGCTTCCAATAGACATGGTCACCAGTTTACCGTAAATAGACCCCAAACGCGCAAATAGTTTGCTTCTAGCTAGAATACCCTTCTATGAGTTTTAAGGAATACAACCTGGCGATTGAAACGTCCAGCCGCCAAGGCTCGGTCGCATTGGGATGTGGAGACACACTTTTGGCGATTTGGGAGCTACCGCCTCCTGCGCGTCATCGGGTGGACTTGTTGCCTACTATCGCGGACCTCTGCTCTGAACATGACTTACGTGCAATAGACCTCAAAGAACTGTATGTCAGTATTGGGCCGGGGTCTTTTACGGGCCTTCGGATCGCGGTCACGACCGTCAAAGTGATTGCCCAGATGACTGGCTCCAAAATCGTGGCGGTTCCGACGCTTGACGCGGTGGCGGAGGCTTCTGGCCCGTTGGACCAGCCGTTGGTTGTTTGCCGCAACCGCAAGCGGGAGACGGTCTACTGTGGTCGGTATCGTCATGAGGCGGGTCGATGGGAGTTAACGGACGAACCTGACATTCGCACGAACGATCAGTTGGCGGAACTTTCTGTCGGTGCGGTCGTTCTTGATGAAGATGCCAAGGTCGATGCGGGGTCGGCCTGGAAATGTGGCCGTCGGATGGCCAGTGAACAACAATGGACTGAGCCTTTGGCGTTGAGTCCGCTTTATGCCCGCGAACCAGAGGCGGTTACACTCTGGGAAGAAAACAAACACAAACGAGCAACCCATTCATGAAACGCCCCAACATTGCCATCATCGGACGCCCCAACGTCGGAAAATCCAGCCTGTTCAACCTCCTCGCCAGGCGACGGATCAGTATTGTCGATCCCACCGCAGGCGTGACACGTGATCGACTGACCACAGAAATTCAGCTACCCGACGGCCCATGCGTACAGATCATGGACACCGGCGGCTATGGCGTTGAAGACGTTCATAACCTCACCGCCGAGATCGAACGCCACATTGCCGTGGCCGTGGCAGAAGCGGACCTAGTCCTCTTTGTCGTCGATGCCCAGACAGGCATTGTCCCACTGGACGAACAGGTCGCCCGCCTGCTCCGCAGTAGTAACACTGGCAAGACCAAAGTTCTATTGGTCTGCAACAAAGTCGACGGCGAAGATCTCGAACACCATGCCTATGAAGCCTCAAGCCTTGGCTTTGGGAACCCGGTGATGATCTCGGCCACCACCAAATACAAACGCAATGCCTTTCTCGAAGCGATCCGTGACGCCATTGATCTTGATGTCATCAAAGATGCCGAAGGCTTGTCCCATGTCACCGATGCGGGCATGCTCTTGGCGCTCGTCGGCAAACGAAACGCCGGCAAAAGTACCCTCACCAACGCAATTGCCAATGAAGAACGTGTCATCGTCAGCGATAAAGAAGGCACCACCCGCGATAGCGTCGATGTCAGGCTCACCATCAAAGACCGCGCCTTCACCCTCATCGATACCGCAGGCGTTCGTAAACACAAAAGCATTAAAAGTGATATCGAGTTTTACAGCCATCACCGCAGCCTTCGCGCCATTCGCCGAGCGGATGTGACCTTGTTCATCATCGATGCTTCGGTTCCCATCAGCCAAGTCGACAAACAACTCGGCAACGAAATCCTCAAACACCACAAACCCGTTGTGCTGGTGGTCAACAAATGGGACTTGGCGGAAAAAAACTACACCAAAGAAGAATACGCGGAGTATCTGGACAAGGCCATGAAAGGCTTGGACTTTGCACCCCTGGCCTTCCTCAGCGCCAAAAACAAGCAAGGCCTCAAAGATGTCATGGCCATGGCGTTTAACCTGCATCAGCAAGCGCAACACCGTGTCACCACCGGCCAGCTCAACCGCATCACCCAAGGCATTCTCGAACAACGCCTCCCCCCTGCCACCCAAGGCAAACGCTTACGCGTCTTTTATGTCACACAACTGGACATCTGCCCACCCACCATCGGCCTGTTCGTCAATCACCCCGACCTCTGCGATCCCAACTACGAACGCTTCTTAATCAACCGCTACCGAGATGAACTGCCCTACTCCGAAGTTCCCATCAAACTCGTCATCCGCGAACGCCGCAAAACTTCGCTCGATACCCCCTTGGATGAACGCAAACGAACGCCCAAAAAATCTAAAGATGATGATGACAAACCAGATACGTTCAGTGATGAATATGATGATTGAATATTTGTAACACAATCGCCATACAAAACCCCACCTGCTAGTGCATTTCAAATCCATCTGTAGTGTTCTCTGTATTTTGGCAGACGCGCAAGCAAGTATGCTTGCGGCTAAAACAACACCGAAGAATCGGATTCTTTGCAAACACAATCTATTATGGATTGATCTCGCTTACGCAGCCAACATTCGTTCGAGCTTATCAGGGTAAGCTGCTTGGGCGACTGCGTCTTCGCGGGTAATCATGCCGTTGAAATACAAGGTGGCAATGGCATTGTCCAGCGTTACCATTCCCAACGCCCGGTTGGTTTCAATCACATTGGGAATCTCAAACGCCCGATTCTCGCGGATTAAATTTCGAACCGCTGGCGTGCAAAGCATGACCTCGACGGCAGGCACCATGCCCGATTGATCCAAACGACGAAACAACGTTTGGCTCACCACCGCTTGGAGCGTATTGGCGAGCATCGAACGAATCTGGTTCTGTTGATCCGCGGGATACATATCCACCACCCGCTCGACAGTTTGGGACGCATTGACCGTATGCAGCGTGGAAAAAACCAAGTGGCCTGTCTCTGCTGCGGTAATGGCAGCAGAAGTGGTTTCAAGGTCTCGCATTTCGCCCACTAGAATAATGTCTGGGTCCTGACGCAACACATGACGCAAGCCCGATGCAAAGCCCGGTACATCCTCGCCCAGCTCTCGCTGTTCAATGATGCACTTGTCACTTTTTAATTTGTATTCCACCGGGTCTTCTAACGTAATAATGTGCTTGGCGTCACGCTGATTGATTTTTTGAATCATGCCCGCCAGTGTCGTGGATTTACCTGACCCGGTATCGCCTGTCACCAAAACCAATCCGCGAGGCAGACAGGTCAACTGGCCCACAATTTCAGGCAAATTCAGTGTCTCAAATGCCGGAATGGTTTCTTTGATCGCTCGCATAGCAATGGCAATGGTTTGACGCTGCTTGTGAGCATTCACACGAAAACGCGCGAGGCCGAGGATTTCATACGAAAAATCAACATCCTGAACTTCTTCAAAATGAGCCTGATGCTTGACGGATGCCATTTGCAACAATGCGTCCTGACAATCCTGTTCGGTCAGAATCGGAAATTCCAATGCCGTCATCACCGTCGCCAAACGCATCATCGGCTGATGGCCCGCCACCAGATGTAAATCTGATGCACCTGCCTTCACCATCGCTTCGGTCACAGCCTGTAAATTCATCGTCATAGACAAAACGCTCCACCACGCACCTGACGCACGTTGTACTTCCTGAATCGTCAATACAACCAAACAGATTGACCCCGATCCACCCCTGCCCCACGATGGAGGAATGATCTATCGCGACACAAGCCCTACAACCGTCACAAACAGCCTTGAATTTGAATTTGTTCAGGATTTTCAATCCTAAAAATCCTGAAAAGCAAAAACAAAAAAACTTCGAAAGGTTTCCTCCATTGGGTTTTGAGCTTACCATCCTCTCTGACTGACAACTGACGACTGACTACTTATAAAACTGATCGCTTATAAAATGAACACCATCCTTTTAGCCACGTCCAACGCCCACAAGCTTGCAGAAATTCTTGCAGTCATCCAAGACCCGGACCTACAAATCACCACGCTCGCCCAAGCAGGAATCGATCTCCCTGAGCCCGTGGAAGATCAACCCACCTTTGAAGGCAACGCCATCCTCAAGGCCACCTACTACGCTCAAGCGTCAAGCCTCCCCTGCTTTGCCGACGACAGCGGCCTCGAAGTCGATGCCCTCGACGGCCAGCCAGGTGTCTACAGCGCCCGCTACAGCGGCCAAACCGGTTCACGTGAAGTCGTCGATCAAGCCAACAATCAAAAATTGCTTCAAGAACTCGGCAACCGTCCTCCCGAACAACGGACCGCCCGGTTTGTGTGTGCCATGGCCTTCTGCCAACCCGACCCCACAATCAAACCCATCGTCGTGCGAGGCACCATCGAAGGACAAATCCTCACCGCGCCCCGAGGCCAAAACGGTTTTGGGTATGACCCCCTCTTTTTTGTGCCCGACCTTGGCAAGACCACTGCCGAACTTTCCCCCGACCACAAAAACAAAATCAGCCACCGAGGCCAAGCCGCCCGCCTCATCTGGAAAAAAATGAAAGCCCAAGGCTGGTCGTAAAATAGCGTTCGTTCATCGCCACCGATTCTCCCTCTTTCATCTGCGTAATCTACGGTTTTTTTATCCTTACAAACCTCAAGCCGCGAGCGGTCTTTACCGGCGATCTGCCAAATCGTCCTTGAACTCAATGCCATTGCGATCCAGCAAGGTTCCCATGGCCTGATACAACGAGCCAATGGCGATGTTGTAATCGACAATGGCTTGCAGCTCTCGGATTTCCGTTTGAGCGAGGGCTTCTTGACGACGCAATTTCAAGTCCAAAAATTCGGGCGTTAACGCAGCACCAGCTTCCTCTTGAGCTTCTAACGCACGGAGATTCTCCGCAGCAGCGCGACGAGAAGCTCGCTCTGCGCCGATGACCCGATAAGCAGTGATGATCGCTCGCAAAGCATCCTTCACTTCCAAAACCACCAACTGGGCGGTGTTCTGATAGTTGACGACCGAGGCGCTGCGTTCAACTTGTCGTTGACGATACAAAGCTTTGGCAGCCCGGTTGCCCAGAGGCATTTCAAATTGAGCACTGATGAGATAGTCAATTAACTTGGATTCGCCTTGGATATTAACCGCGTCATCGGCCCTGGGACCCACCCCGTTAAAACGCATCGAAGCAGATAAATTGAGCAACGGCAATTGCTGATTGTCCGCAACTTGCTGACGAATCGCAGCATCATCAATTTCCATCAAGGCGCGGCGTAAGGAAGGACGATTCTTTAACGCAGTGGTAATCGCATCGAGCAAACTAAACTGCAACGGCGCGTCAATGGGATCGTCCAAAGGCACAATCATCGTTTCATCTGAAACGGAGAACTCTTTGTCATTCATCAAACGCTTGAGACTGTCGGAGGCGCTGCGGACTGCATTTTGGGCACGGATGACCTCGGCTCGTCTGGCCTCGACAAAACTGTTGGCCTCGGTGATGACCGCAGGAGACGCGTCAAGCACCGCGCGTTTTTCAATCTGGTCGCGGTCTTTCATGGTGCGCTGCAACAAACGCTGTTGAATCAGCAAACGTTGACGGGAAAAAGATAAATTCCAATAGGCGGTTTCCGCGTTTTGACAGGCATCAATAAGTTGCTGGCGAAGGTCTTGGACATTTTCGCGACGAGCGTTGACCGCCAATTCGATCTGCGCACGGTTGACGGCTGTGCCAAAGTTCCGCAAAAGAGGCTGCTGCACATTGAGTAGCAAGCTGGAGGTGTGGTAATTGTTAAGCGTAAAAAAAGTCGCACTTCGTTCAATACGCGTGATGTTTTGCTGAAGGGTCACTTGGCCGCCGGTGGTCAAGGGCTTTCGAATACCCACGTTGATTGTCGTTGTTTCAGAATTATTGGGGCTTAAGGCTGAACCCGTGGCCGAGGCGACCGGCGGCTGGGCTGCATCGATTTTCTGCCAATCCACATTGGCAAAAAATGTGGCATCAAAGACCGCCTGTGCTTGGGTAATCAGTGTATCGTCAACTGCGGGAACCAATCGGGCGATTTTCAACGTGAGGTTGTTGGCCAGTGTGCTGTGAACAACTTTTTGAAGTGACATGGACACGGTGGGCGTATGGTCTTGGCCTAGCAGATCAGGGCCATAGTCTGGATGATCTTCTTTGTAGGCAGTGGGTCCACTGACATAATCGAGTTCAATGCGTCGCGAGTCGGTCAATTTTTCTTCGACGGAACTGATTGGTCTTGAAACTGCGATGGTTTTGCTGGCATTGAGTTGGACATGGTTTTGATGGGCAGAAAGGAGTCGTTGCCGTAAATCTTTTTCAAGCGTTTGTTCCAGAGGGCTCGCACAACTCACAAGGACAAGACAACCCACCGCAACGATACTGGTTTGGAGCTTAATCATGGCTTCTATTGTATCTTGATCCGATAGGATCGCTACAATGACTGCCATGTCACTTGTGAATCACATTCCCACGGTGCCTGACCTGGCATCCAAACAGCTCTACTTCGTGGGTATTGGCGGGTGCGGGATGTCCGGCCTCGCCAGACTCGCCCGGACGTATGGCGCTTCGTGCAGCGGCAGTGATTATCAAGCCAGTGAAACCACCGAATCACTCGTGGCAGAAGGCTTTGCGGTGAGCCTTGTCCAAACAGCGGACGATTTACCAGACCCATGTGATTATCTGGTGATCTCTGCTGCGATTACCCCGGAGCATCCTCAATATCGTGAAGCACAACGTCGCAATATTCCCGTCCTGAAATACGCCCAGCTATTGGGCAGCCTCATGATCGGCCGCAAGGGTGTCGCCATCGCAGGAACCCATGGCAAAAGCACCACCACCAGCATGCTCAGCTACCTCTTAATCAAAGCAGGACTGGACCCCAGCTTCATCGTCGGAGCCACCTGTCAATCCATCGGCGGTGGTAGCCGCGTGGGCCAGAGCGACCTCCTAATCGCTGAAGCCTGTGAATACGACCGATCCTTCCACCATTTTCATCCCACCCTGGGAACGATTCTCAACGTCGAAGAAGACCACCTCGATATTTATGACAACCTCGAAGCAGTCGTCGAAAGCTTTGCGATCTTTGCACGCCAATTGCCCGATGACGGCTACCTCTTAATCAACCATGACATGCCCCACCGCCTAGCGATCACCGCAGGACTCAACTGTGAAATCCAAACGGTCGGCTTTGCCCCCCAAGCAGACTGGCAAGTCCAAGTCGAACAAGCCACGGACGAACCTGCCTGTGCGTGGGTCAGCCTGCGCCACGACGGCCAACACGTTGCTCGCTGGATCAATCCCATGCCCGGCGAACACATGGCCTCCAACGCGGCAGTGGCAGCGATCCTGACACATCGGCTGGGCGCGGACTGGGACACCATTGAAACCTTGCTACCCACGTTTGGCGGGCTGGACCGACGGATGCAAATGCTGGGAACCAGATATCTTGCCCCCGGAAGCGCCCCCGGTAGTTCCCCCGGTAGTTCCCCCAAAAGCGTCCCCGGAAGTTCTGGGGGAAATGGTCCAAATAATGCGGATCACACGTCTGATCGTACATTGGGGGAATCCGACCCTTTGGCCTCAGAAGGCCAAAGGGTTCAGAATTGTGATCCCGGCAAAACCGGGAAAAATACGAAAATCCAATCTGGAACTTCCGGGGGGGTTTTGGTGGTGGATGATTATGGGCATCACCCCACGGAGGTTGATACGACGCTGCGGGCGTTGCGTAGATATTATCAGCCCACTCGGTTGATTTGTATTTTTCAGCCTCATCAACATAGCCGCACCCGTTTTTTGATGGATCAGTTTGCCACGAGTTTTTCGGAGGCCGATTTGATTATTGTGCCTGAGATTTACTTTGTGCGTGACAGTGAAAACGAACGTCACACCGTCAGTGCAGCGGACTTGGTGGATCGGCTAAGGCATCAGGGCAAACAGGCGATGCACTTGTACCCTTTTATTGCCATTATCGAACAGCTTGAACTGATCGCCCGTGACGGCGATTTAATTGTGACCATGGGCGCGGGCGACGTTTGGCAGATCGCCCACCAATTTCTCAATCCTTCTGCCCCGATGGAGAATCTGTAATGGCGAAATGTCTTATTGGTGACCTAGAATTTGAATACCATCACATCAAAACCACCAAATCTGATTTGCTGTTAATCATTGGGAACCAAGGTTTTTTAGGTTGTGGTTATTTTGATATTGAGACCGCCAACAAGCTCGAAGAGGCTGTGGCCGTGGTCACAGGCGTTCAGACATGGGAGCAAATGCTCGATAAGCCCGTGGTGCGTCTTAGCGAAGCCGCCAAGACGCTGGGCATCACCGAAGGGATGTCTGGACGTGATGCGCTCAAGCGGATGGTGTAAAAGACGCAGGCAACATGCGTGCAGCTCGAAGGTGATTGACAAAAATTTTGACAACCTTGTTTCCCCTCCGGTACGATGCAAGTGTGCCAAACCACCATTACATTAAAGACCTGACGGCTGCTCAATTCCTTGATGGCGTTTATGCCATCCAAAATTGCCAGCTAGGACAAACCCGCACGGGTAAACCTTTTCTCAAGGGCCTTATTGCTGATAAGACCGGCCGCACACCTGCGCGGATGTGGAATATCACCGATGAGATTTTTGCACAATTGCCGACTGATGGCTTTGTCTGGATTGAAGGACAGACTCAACCTTATCAGGGACAGATGCAAATCATCATTCAGCAAATTAGTCCCGTCAATCCGTCACCGGATGATCTAGCGAGACTGTTGCCGACAACGGAGCGGGACATTGCAGAGATGTTCGAGCAGCTCACGACCATCGTGGACTCCTTTGAACACCCTGCGGTCAAAGCTTTGGCGCAAGCGTATCTGGGCGATGACGTTTTGATGGAACGTTTTCGCATGGCACCGGCAGCAATGACGCTGCACCATGCGTTTCTGGGCGGGCTGTTAGAGCATACGCTGACGCTGCTGCATCTAGCGGAATCCATCTTGCCACACTATCCCCAGATCAACCGGGACATTGTGCTATTGGGACTGTTCGTGCATGACTTGGGTAAGACCGTTGAGCTTTCCTGGGAACAGGGATTTAGCTATACCGATGAAGGTCAACTCGTCGGCCACATCGGGCGAGGCCTCGTCTGGGTCAACGACAAAGCCAAGCAATGCCAAGAGCAAGGACACCCCATCCCAGCCCCGATTCTCAACGTGATCGAACACATCATCGTGTCCCATCATGGCGTGCCTGAGTATGGCGCGTTGAAAATCCCTGCCACCCCTGAAGCGATTCTCGTGTCACACATTGATAACCTCGATGCCAAGATGCAGATGGCCATCGCAGCCACCCGCAGTGAAGCCGCTCAAGGCGGCATCGCCAGCGGAAACTTCACGGAAAAAATCTGGGCTTTGGATACACGGATGTACAAGCCTGATCCGACGAAGTTGTAGCGAGCTTTGGCGGGGAGGTTTCTTTTTGATAGCGTGTGTGGATCGACTCGAACATTTTCAATGTTCTGATTGTTGATGGGCTGAGGGTGTACCCCGCCGCCCCTGTGCGGGGAGGAGAATCCGGGGGGACCGGGGGAGCAGACGCGCCCCCGGGGGCGCAGTTTGCGTGCAGCTACTTTTTAAGCGTCCCAGCAAATCAAAAACAAAACGGATTCATGCAAGACCCTCTCTCTGCTTACTGACAACTGATAGCTGACTGCTGATAACTTCTAAAAAAAAGCCCCGTGCTGATAAGCAGCACAGGGCTTTTGATTTTGAATGGGAGGCTGAGATTTACTTCGCAGCGTCGGCAGCCATTTTCTCGGCCTTGGCGCGAGCATCGTCAAGCGTGCCCACATACATGAAGGCTGATTCTGGCAGATCATCTGCTTCACCCGCACAAAGACGTTTAAAGTCACTGATGGTCTGTTCCAGCGGCGTGTAAATACCTGCAAAGCCGGTGAACTGCTCAGCCACAAAGAACGGCTGGCTGAGGAAACGTTCTGCCTTGCGGGCACGAGCGACGATCAATTTATCTTCTTCAGACAATTCATCCACGCCGAGAATCGCAATGATGTCCTGAAGACTCTTGTAACGCTGAAGCATGGACTGAACCTGACGGGCCACTGCATAGTGTTCTTCACCGAGGACGCCTGGATCGAGAATACGTGAAGTGGACTCCAGTGGATCGACTGCTGGGTAAATACCTTTTTCAGCGATGTTACGAGAAAGCACGACGAATGCATCCAGATGGCTAAAGGTCGTCGCAGGAGCGGGGTCGGTCAAGTCATCCGCTGGCACATAAATAGCCTGCACGGAAGTCACAGCACCCTTGTTTGTCGAAGTAATGCGTTCTTGAAGTTCGCCCATTTCTGTGCCGAGTGTTGGCTGATAGCCCACTGCTGAAGGCATACGTCCCAGCAATGCGGAGACTTCTGAACCAGCTTGGGTAAAGCGGAAAATGTTATCAATGAATAGCAGGGTTTCCTTGCCGGACGTGTCACGGAAATCTTCGCACATGGCCAGGCCACTCAGTGCCACACGCAAACGAGCCCCTGGGGGTTCATTCATCTGCCCGAACACCATGGCCACGCGGTCAAGCACGGAAACTTCGTTGCCCTGAGCGTCTTTAAACTTGGCTTCCTGCATTTCCAGCCAGAGGTCATTGCCTTCACGGGTTCGTTCACCCACGCCCGCGAAGACGGAGTAGCCGTCATGTTCACGAGCGATACGAGCGATCATTTCCTGAATAATAACGGTCTTGCCCACGCCAGCACCGCCGAACAGGCCGATCTTACCACCACGCACAAATGGGCAGAGCAGGTCGACGACCTTGATGCCTGTTTCGAGGATTTGGGTCTTGGGATTCAGTTCGGTGAACTCGGGGGGATCTTGGTGAATCGCGCGGAAGCGTTTGGCATTCACAGGCCCACGCTTATCCACAGGTTCGCCCAGCAGATTGAACACCCGGCCAAGAACTTCTTTACCCACAGGCACGGACACGGCCGCACCGGTGTCGAGCACTTCCATCCCTCGCTGCATGCCGTCGGTCGAGCCCAGGGCCACCGCTCGGATCTGTCCGCCGCCGAGATGCTGCTGCACCTCACCGGTAAGGGTATGGGACTGTTCCTCGATTTTAATCTCGATTTTCAGTGCATTGTAAATTTCCGGCAAGCTATCCTGCGGAAACTGAGCGTCAAACGTTGAACCGATGACTTGGGTGACAACACCTGTGCTGGCCATAAAAGGAACCTTTCGCTAAAGCGAGTACTATTTCTAAGTAAGATTACCTGAGTTAAAAATAAGGTCGGTAAGGATAATGGATTCAGCTGGCAGACGCAAAACACACCCCCGGAAGTTTCCCTTGGTCTAGCCTTCCCCCCCCCGGAAATCTCCCGAAAATTCTCCCAAAGTGCCTCTGAGCGTTTTATTGAACTTTCACCAAGAAGGAGGGCTGCTGGCGAAGCACCTTGCCCCCGGATTTTTCCACCACGGTGCGGCCGTTGTAAAGGTTGTAGGGATAACGCTCTTGTAACTGCAAAATCGCAGGCGAATACGTGTCCCCCACACGCAGCCGCTGGGTCCAAGCCTGCTCGTAGCTATAAATCCCAATCGTCACCATCGAACGATGGGGGCCATGATAAAAAAAGGCTTTTTCCCCGTCATTGCGAAAAACAACGGCTGCTTCTTCAGCTTTTTTACGAAAATCCTTGCCTATTAAATCATCGTAGACCGCCACCTGAAGCGTCCACAAGCCCTGCTGGCGATAGCGTTTTAAATTCATATTCGAATCGGCCACGCCAATCGAAGCTGCGATAATTTTAGCATCCGGGAAGGTCAGCAAAGACTGGCGTAAATCATTTTGTACCATTGCTGTCGCAGGATTGCTGTACTTCCCGCGACACAGCAAGGCCCCTCTCGCACGATCTGCCACCCACAAATCGGGAATGTTTTTTTTCCGTTGAAGTTTTTTGAGTTGTTTGCGCGCCTGCTTGGCGGTATCAAAGGAAGCTAGGCGAATGGTCCAGTATTCCTCGGCCACAGGCTGGCTTAATCGTGCAGTCTTTGAAGACCGACCCGTCGAAACATTCCCATAAGATCGACCAAACTCCCCCCAAGTATCCTTGACCACACGCTCCTGATAGCACCCTCCGACTAGACCTAGGGCCAGGACAAGCAAAATCAGTGATCGCAAAGGGCTAAACATGGTTGAATGGTCCCTGCCGGCTGGCAACGATCCTGATTTTAACCGACTGTCCCATGGCCTGCTTCAGAACGGGTTGACAACCGGAAAGAATCCCCATATCCTTTAATCCGGATTTTAAGATGGAGCAACCTATCCCCACCGCAAACGGATCATCTTTGGCCCTGCTAAGCTCGATGGACAGCCTTGCTGATGGTACGCGCTTGCGTTTGATGAGGCTGCTTGAGCGTCAGGAACTCAATGTCATGGACTTGTGTGACATTCTTCAATTGCCTCAATCGACGGTAAGCCGTCATCTTAAAATTCTTAGTGCTGAAAAGTGGTGTTACAGCCAACGACAGGGAACCAACAACCTCTACCGCATGGTACTGGATGAACTCAAGCCCGCGATGCGGAAGCTTTGGCTGCTCACCCGAGAACAAACCGAAGCCTGGCCCACCCTTCGCCAAGATGAGCTTCGCTTCGAAGCGAGGCTCGCTCAAAAGCAATCAGACTCCCACGCATTTTTTGAAAGTGCCGCTGGCCAATGGGATCGTTTGCGTCAAGAGCTTTATGGCGTAGCCTTTGAGTCCCAAGCTCAAATTGCCCTGCTCCCCCGCCACTGGGTCATTGCAGACCTCGGCTGTGGAACCGGGACCACCACTGCCTCCCTGGCTTGCCATGTTCAACAGATCATCGGCATCGACCAGTCCGAGGCCATGCTCAATGCAGCCCGCCAACGCACCGCAGACCTCAGCAACGTCCAACTGCGTCGTGGTGATTTACAAGCCATCCCCATTGATGACGACAGCTGTGATGCAGCCATCTTAACTTTGGTCTTAACCTACCTTGCCGACCCCTTGCCGGTGCTGCGTGAAACAGCCCGCATCCTCAAGCCCGGCGGCCGGATTGTCGTCACCGATCTTCTACTACATGACCAAGATGATTTTCGTCGCCAAATGGGCCAACAGTCCATGGGCTTTACAACCGATCAAATTCAACAACTATTCCAGGCAGCAGGCCTTGTGCATTGCCATGTCGGGGAGTTACCACCCCAACACCAGGCCAAAGGACCTGCTCTCTTTTTAGCCCGTGCATCGAAGTAATCAGCAAGAGAAGACCTGCTGAAATGTAAAGAAATAACACAACCACAAGCCGTCAGCATTCCGTTATCCGTTTTCTTCTCTTACTGATAACTGAAAACTGATGGCTGATAGCTTCTTTTTTAAGGAACCTTCAACATGACCGCAAACGCAACTGAACTAAACTTTAAAGTCAAAGATATGTCTTTGGCTGACTGGGGACGCAAGGAAATTCTTCTTGCCCAGCAGGAAATGCCAGGCCTCATGTCCGTCCGCGAAGAATACCGCGAAGCCCAACCACTGGCGGGCCTTCGCATCATGGGCAGTCTGCACATGACCATCCAGACGGCAGTCCTTCTGGAAACCCTTGTTGTTCTGGGAGCTGACGTTCGTTGGGCTTCATGCAACATTTTCAGCACCCAGGACCATGCCGCCGCTGCCGTGGCTGTCGGCCCCAACGGAACCATCGATAATCCCCAAGGCATTCCTGTCTTTGCGTGGAAAAATGAATCACTCGAAGAATATTGGTGGTGCACCGATCAAGCGCTCGACTTCGGCAACGGCGACGGCCCACACCAAATCGTCGACGACGGCGGCGATGCGACCATGATGATCCTCGAAGGCGCTACCTACGAAGCCCAAGGCTCCGTCCCCACGCCTGCGGCAGATGCCCCCGAAGACATGGCTGAACTACTCAAATGCCTCGCTCGCATCCACCAAACACAGCCCACCCGCTGGACCCAGGCAGCTCAAACCTGTCAAGGTATCTCCGAAGAAACCACCACAGGCGTTCATCGTCTCTACCAACTCGAACGCGATGGCAAACTTCTCTTCCCAGCCATCAACGTCAACGACAGCGTCACCAAAAGTAAATTCGACAACCTCTATGGCTGTCGCCACTCTCTCATCGACGGCCTCAACCGTGCGACCGATGTCATGATGAGCGGCAAAATCGCAGTCGTCCTCGGCTACGGCGACGTGGGCAAAGGTTGTGCCCAATCCCTACGTGGCCAAGGCGCTCGCGTGATCATCACCGAAATCGATCCCATCTGTGCTCTGCAAGCTGCCATGGAAGGCTACGAAGTCACCACCCTTGAAGACGCGGTCGCAGAAGCGGACATCTTCGTCACCACCACGGGTAACTTCAATGTCATTGACATCCATGCCATGCGAAAGATGAAAGACAAAGCCATCGTCGGCAACATCGGTCACTTCGACAATGAAATCGACATGGCCTCCCTGCATCAGATGGAAGCCAAGGGTGAAGTGGTTCGCACCAACATCAAGCCTCAGTACGACATGTGGACGTTCAAAGATACGGGCCGCGCGATTTTGATCCTTGCTGAAGGTCGTCTGCTCAACCTTGGTTGTGCAACGGGCCACCCCAGCTTTGTCATGTCCAACAGCTTCACCAACCAGACCATCGCCCAGATTGAATTGGCTCAGAACCCTGAAAAATATGAAAACAAAGTCTACGTTCTGCCCAAGATTCTTGACGAAAAGGTCGCCCGATTGCATCTCGATCAGCTTGGCGTCAAACTCTCCAAGCTCACCAAAACCCAGGCAGACTACCTCGACATTCCCGTCGATGGTCCTTACAAGCCTGAACACTATCGCTATTAAAACACGCTTGGCGTGAAAACTATTTCACGCTCCGCGGATCAAATTGCAGAAGGGCTGGGTATCTATCGTGATACCCAGCCCTTTGTTTTTTTTAGTGATCAGCTTTCAGTCAGAAAAATCAAAGAAAGCGTTTTTTTAGAGCATCAAAAAGCCGAACGCGGAGGTCTTCCGAAGCATCGGATTCTTTCCAAATGCGACCGTTGGATTTTGAACGCTCTAGAACGTTCAACCCTGCTGCATTTACTTGGGAACTTTTTCCCAGTCCTTGAGGAAGCGTTCAATTCCCAAATCCGTCAAGGGGTGATTGTAAAGCAGCGAGATGACATCTAGGCCCATGGTGGCAATGTCTGCGCCGAGCAAAGCGCAATCCAAGACATGTTGGGGATCACGCACCGATGCCACGATGATTTGAGTGTCGTAGCCGTACTGGTTATAAATGGTTTTGATCTGTGAAACGATGTCGATGCCGTCATGACCAATTGCATCGAGACGGCCGATGAACGGGCTGACATAGGTGGCGTTGCATTTGGCAGCGAGCAACGCTTGAGCTGCAGAAAACACAGTCGTCACATTGGTCGGAATTCCCATGGCTTCGAGTTCTTTGACCGCGATCAATCCTTCTTTCATCAGAGGAACTTTGATGACCACGTTGTCGCCAATTTTGACAAGTTTTTTGGCTTCCGCGACGATTTCCTCTGCCTTGAGGCTGATACATTCGAGACTGACCGGGCCATCAACCATCGCACAAATTTCTTTGTACAGTTCGAGAAACGGCCGTCCTGTGCTAGCCACATGCGACGGGTTGGTCGTCACGCCATCAAGTATTCCCAATCGTTGTGCTTGTTCGATCTGCTCAACATGAGCACTGTCCAGAAAAAATCGCATGGCGAGGCCTCCTCAATAAAAAATATTTGTTTCTCGATCACGAGGCTTGATTGTACCGCATGCCACACCGTACAACCTTTGATCAACGCCAATCAAAGACAATGCCCAAGCTAAACGGCTTGCCCGTGTGCAGTAGGTCATAGCCCTTTAAAAGATCATCTGCCTTGAAACGATGGGTAATCAATGGAGCAACCTTCAACCGCCGACGACGAATGTTCGTCATCGTCTCAAGGCGATCTTGACTATCCGTTCCACAAGTGGTCTTCACCGTTAGCTCTTTGAACTTAATCTCATCGAGGTCAATGGCACATTTTTCTTTGTTAAAATATTGGGCTTGGAGCAGAATTGTGCCTTGGGATTTCATCTGCTGAACCATGCGATCCGTCGTCGGCGCATGGCCCACCGAATCATAAAGATAATCAAACCCGCCTGGCGCGATAGCCTTGAGTTTGTCTTCCAATTCGGGGGCATTACTAGAAAACGCGTGAGGCAAAATCGTCTGCGCCAAAGCCAGACTCTCTGGATCAATATCCAAAATCACAGGCGTTACCCCTCGCAACATCGCCAACTGAGCTGCACAATTGCCGATGATCCCCCCGCCGATGATAGCCATCGTTTGATGAGGCTTGGGATCTAAAAATCGAATGCCACGATTGGCAACTTCCGTAATCATCAGGAAAGAAAGATTCTCTAATTCCTTCCAACTGGGCATCGTCGTATCAATTAAATCGTATCCTGACCCATGACCCACCGAATACCCCACATGCGCACCCCACATGCTGTGGATCGGCTCCTCCCATTCCCCTTGAAAACCATACACAATATCGCCTCGCTGAAACTGGCTCACCCGTTCACCACAATGCTCCACCACGCCAATGCGGTGGTACCCAGGCACACAAGGAAACTGAGTCCCGGCATGTTTGCCCCGCAAAGTCCAACGTTCGGTTCCCGGCGAAATCGCTGTCACCAACGTCTTCACCGAAATATCTTCAGGCCCAGGTTGAGGCAACGTTAATTCTTGAACTTCATACGTATCGACATTGGTAAAGACAACGGCTTTGGTTTTCAATTTTTTTACTTTCACAAAATTAAACTTCAAATTACTCTGCTACAAATCCCAATTCTTTGGCAATGGCATCAGCGCTATAAATCGAAGCCTGCTCATTGCCCTCTTGGGCAAAATAGCTCAAGTCCACCTCATCGCCCCACCATTGCCGCAGCACCTTGGCCGTCGGGCCAGCGATCCATGCCTTGGGACTCACCGCATTAAGAATACGAACCCCGGGCTTCAATTCTGCTTCTAAAGCCAATACAAAAGCCTTCACCGCCTGGCTTCTTGACAATAGAGTCACCCCCCCCGCAGCCCATTCGCCCAGATCACATGGCTGCACCTTGGCTGGTGGATTTTCATCCGGATACACCGCTGCCAAACGTAGATTCACCACGTCAATCTCCGGCATCTTGCGATGTAAATACCGAGTCACTTCTTCCATCAAATACTTGGAAACGCCGTAGCCATCACGGTCGAGACATGGATGTTCATCATCCATGGGCAATGTCAATGGCCGAAAGAAAACGCTTTGCATTCCCACGGCAGCAATGGAACTGGCATTGACAAACTTGCGGCAACCTCGCCCCATCAAATACTGCATCAAACATCGCGTCCCTCCAACGTTTACGGGAATCCCATCGCGTTCAATATCACCCGTGCCAGTCACTGCCGCAAGGTGAACCAGCCCGTCAATCTGATGGGCATTGAGCTGTTGCAAATCTTCAAGCGATGCAAAATTCCCTTGGTAATGCGTTTGATTGGCTGAGACAGCAAGAGGCTGACGCCCCATGCTCACGACGTGATTACGTTGCGAAAGATCCGCAAGCATCACAGAACCAAGAAAACCACTGGCACCGGTAAGTAAAATTGTTGACATGACTAAAATCCGTTCATTGAAAATTTAAAAAGATGATTCAGGACCAGTGAAGAGTCACACCCACGACATCTTTGTCGCCATGGTTAATTTGTTCGTACATTTTGGGCGCATCGGCGGCTTCAATATGATGGGTAATCGTTTTTTCCCAAGGCAAAATGCCGCGAGCCATATGCTTTAGGACTGTCCTGCGGCAAGGAATGTATCCATCATCACAGGGGTAAAACGTTTGTAACTGTTTCACATGCGCAATCATAGGCGAATAGTGAATGGGGGCCTCGCCGTAGTTCCCCTGCCATACAAATTTGCCCCGCTCTCGGCACAATGCAATTGCTTTGTCCACCATCGCAGGAATGCCGGTGCATTCAAAAACCACATCGGCACCACCGGGGCTCGCCGCCTCCACCGCCACTTGAACATCTTCTTGGTCGCTATGAATAAGAACAGACGCGCCAAAGGCCTTGGCCATCTCCAACTGTCGGTCCTGCACATCCACGGCAATCACATGACACCCGCGCAATGCGGCCGCGCCGATCACGCCCAAACCGATAAGCCCAGAGCCATGAACCACCACACACTGCCCCATCTTGGGCTCAGCCATATCCACGCCATGAAAACCCACCGCAGGCATGACGAACATGCTGGCTGTTTCCATTGAGACACCTTTGGGCAATATGTCTAGGCCATGAGTCCCACCGACTTTGGTAATCACATGCGAACAATGTGTGCCCGAAGCAGGGCTCACAGAAGTCCCGTCAGTCAAACTTATCTTCCCATTGCCTCGAACGTAAACTTTGTCGCCAGGCTTGACCCCCCAAACAGCTTCGCCCACAGACTCAACGATACCTGTCCCCATATAACCGGTCACAATCGGAAAGGGACCCCAGGAAATTTTATTGCGAATCAACGCAAACTCCGTCCCGATACTCACCCCCGAATACACCGTTTTAACCAGAACATCATCGGGCTCCAGCTCCGGTAAAAGGACCGGCTGAATCGAAAACTGCATCAATTGATCACAAACCAAAGCGGTTGCCTGCATGGAAATACTCCTATTCAATCATCTTTCTATTTATTGCACATAGTGACATACTAGAATTATAAAAAAACATTTCAATGGTTGTTTTTGAGAATAATATCGTCTAAAATGATATACATGAACCCTTCGCCGCCGCATTGGCTTCAGATGATCTCGCCTTGCCCGAGCTTTCCACCAGCAGGATATTCCACCAAAAGCCTCTGCAATGGGAACCGGACACCCAAGAACTGGGTCGAGCCAAAACGCGTCATTTATGATCACGAAATCATGCTCTTTCGGCAAGGAACCTATCGAACCCAAATCGAAGACGAAGTTTTTCATTCCCCCCAAAACAGCTTCATCATCATCCCACCAAACCGTTGGCACATCAGTTCCAATATGGACAAAGGCTATATCCATTACGCACATTTCGATTGGCAGTACAGACAGCCCCATCCTGACACACCTGTGATGACTTTTTTCCCCGCACGCCCACAACGTCATTGTCTTCGACCTGCACCGAACATGATCCCCAAGAGAATTTTTCACGGGCCGATCCGGTCGCCCGCAGCAGTTTATGATTTAGCGGAAAAACTAAGCTTGATGCTGTGCAGTGACAACGCGCACAAACAACTGGCCTCACGTGGCGTTTTGCTGGAACTGCTCATCCACCTGCTAGACCCTCAACCCCACCAAGAGACCCATCAGCCACGTCAAAAAGAACTCGCCCATGCAGTCCGAAATCTTTTAGATCAAACAATGTCACAGCCCAAACAGAGTCTTTCAATTCGAACGCTGCTTGAAAATCTTGGCCAAAGCTATGAACACCTTGCCCGGGTCTTTCGCCAGCAGTATGGCCTCACGCCCATGGGATACATCCAGTCCATTCGCATTGAACGCGCCAAACATTTATTACAACACACCGAAATGAAAGTCTTGGCAATCGCAGAAGCTGTCGGCTATCAAGACGCAGCCTACTTCACCCAACTTTTCAAACGACACACCCATTTAAGCCCAGGTAAATTCCGCCAACGGTTTCAAACCTAACCATACCGCAGCCACCACTACCAAATTTTTAATGTTTCCAGTTGTTCAACTGCCTGATGAGGCCAACCCTTGTTCGCCATTGGGCTGGCAGGTGAAGGATGCAAAATACGCCCAAAACGAACGTCGTGCGGACAGCTTGCCAACGCTTTCTTCGCTTGTGTTTCAGCAAAAACGCCAATCCCAATCACCCAACGGGGTTCGAGAATTTTTACCAATTTGGCCAAATGTGCATTGCACACATCGAACAACGGGCCAGCCTCCCCAGCGGGCAATTGATTGGGCGTTCGGTTGCGGCCGGACTCTTCCATAAACGCCAATGGACAATAGTTCACCACAAAATGATCTTTAAAAAACGCTTTGGCGGTTCCAAATTGTTCCCCAAACATGCCCCACAGCCGTCGGCCGCTGACTTCACTTCGAGAGCATTCAAACCCCTCCACAGGCCGCTTGGGATGCACGGACGGAGGTTTGCCAATCTTGGCCACCGAAGCGTCAATTTTCAACCAATCCACCACAGCAGCGATTTCGCCAAAGGGGACCCCCGTCTGCGCCATACCGAAGGGACCTGGGTTCATCCCTAAAAACAAGACTTTTTTAGAAGAGGCGGCATAGCGTTCTAAATAAATTTTATGTGATTCCCACGCATACGCCAGCGGGTTGTAAACATAGTGTACCGGATCAGCAAAGGCCATCTGATCGGTCACATCCCGCAACGCCACGGCAGCCTGCACAACATCATCAGCAAGGTTTGACATAGGCGTATCATACGCTTTTATCGCTTCTGGCCAATCGGTTAATTGGTTCTTCAAAAAAAACGGGATACCAGAGACACCAGGAAAAAACACGAGAAAAACAAGTATACTGACGTCAAAGTTCATCACACGCTCTGTTTTTTTGGGAAAAGCAACATCATGAACGATCCTCGGAATATTAAGAACGGTTTTTTGATTCCCTCTGAGGGATATTGCGATCAGCCTTATGTGGTAAAGACACCAGACGGTGCATGGTTGTGCGTGATGACCACGGGTCGTGGAATTGAAGGTGCGAAGGGGCAACACATTGTGTCCACCCGTAGCCGTGACCATGGCAGGACGTGGTCACGGCTGGTAGATATTGAGCCTGCGGATGGTCCCGAAGCGTCGTGGGCGATGCCGGTGATAACGCCGACGGGTCGTGTTTATGTTTTCTACACTTACAATGCGGAGAATCGCCGCAAGGTTATTGCTGAGTACGAAGGAGGGCTTTGCGGGCGTGTTGACTCACTTGGTGAATACGCGTTTAAGTTTTCCGATGACGGCGGGCTGTCATGGTCACATGATCGATACTTCATTCCCGTGCGCGAGATGGCCATTGATCGTCACAATGCGTATGGAGGCCGCGTGAAATTTTTCTGGGGAGTTGGAAAACCCATTGTCCATGATGGCACCGCGTTCTTTGGTTTTTCGAAGGTGGGTGGCTTTGGGGGGGAAGGCTTTTTTACATCGTCCCAAGCCTGTTTCATGCGAAGTGACAATATCCTCACCGAGCCTGATCCGCAGAAAATCAAATGGGAAACCTTGCCGCAAGGCGACCACGGCCTACAGTCTCCCGACGGACCCGTTGCCGAGGAGCCGTCTCTCACGGCACTGAGCGACGGCTCTCTTTTCTGTACTTACCGTACGGTTGCCGGACACCCCTGTCACGCCTACTCGCGCGACAGCGGCGATACCTGGACAGACCCGCAGTTCATGACCTGTTACCCCGGTGCAACGGCATTAAACAATCCTCGCGGACCCAACTTCGTGCGAAAACTCGAAAACGGACCCTACGCAGGCAGATACATCTACTGGTTCTACAATCACAACGGGCGAGGATACGAAGATGGAAGTCGGAATCCCGCATGGCTTCTCGGCGGTGTCGAACGGGACTCACCAGCAGGCAAGGTGATTCATTGGGGGCAGCCGGAAGTTGTCCTGTACGCCGACGAGTGGAAAACACACATCGGCTACCCGGACTTTATTGAGGAGGGAAGCCAGCTCTTCATCACAGAAACCCAGAAAAGCGAAGCACGCGTTCACAAAATCCCCGATAGGCTTTTGCGACGCCTGTGGGAAACACTCGCATCTGGACCGAACGAAAATCCCACAAACGAATCCGCGACAAAAGCTGTTTGAACGCTTCAAACAAGTAGCCACATACACAAGCGAGCAGAAAAATTCAATCGTGATTGGTATAAAAAAGTACGCAGAACAGCCACATGCACAAGCCTGCAATCCAGGCCTGCCAATCGGTCAATTGGTTCTTCAAAAAAACGTACTGCGATTCATGATACGCAAACGTGATACCAAAGACACCAAGGCAAAATACGAGAAAAACAAGGATGCAAGCGTAAAAGTGCATCACACGCTCTAATCGTTTCTGGTTTGAGGGGGCGCGATGGTTTGGCCTTGCACTTTTTGCATGGGCAGTTCAAGGACTTCGCCCCGAAGGCCATCTTCCCTGTGTGTGATTGCAAAAAATACGTTTTTAGCAATCAAGCGAGCGTCCGGCCGCATCACCGAAATCTGCTTACCCAACGCCGCCACCACGCGTTCATTGGGACTGTCAAAACAAACCAACGAAACATCTTCTGGAATAGACAGATCATGAAGCTGGCATCGCGTTGCCAATAAATTGACAGCCGCATTGAAGGTGCAAATCCAAGCCGTAATCTGTGTGGGATCAAGCGAAGGCTTTTCTATTTTATTGGTATAGCAAACAATCCCCTGTGGGTGAATCGGATGATTCAGCTCACTATGGGCATCAATAAACCCCATCAGTGATTGGCTAAAATCACGATGATCCATGGAGTGATAAATAATTCCCACATGCCGATGCCCCATGCGAATAAACTGCTTGACTGCTTCACAAGCAGTTTGACGCAAAGCATCACAAAGATTCATCGCCAACGGAACAATAAACTTAGGCCCCGTCAAAATAATACGAACGCCCTGACTTGCTAGCTTGTTTAAATTCAATATCAAAGAGGTTTCACGCGGGTCCATCGCCAGCACAGCCGTCTGGCCATCGGGTTCAATTTGAATCTCATCTGTGGGATGGCGTACTTCAATCGCCAAATCAAGTTCTTTGCCAAGCGAAGTAATTGCCTGCAAAACGCGAGAGGAATAAAACCCATCGGCCGTATCATCCCATGAGGCCAAAATAACGACCAGTCGCTTGATTTTCACAGACTTGCCCAACGGCGGAGAAACCGCGGGGGAAAGTGACACCCCGCGAGACAAATCAGGCGATGCCTCTGCCGAAGCGGGAAATTCACAGACAAAGCTGCCTTGGCCTCGCTGTCGCTTGATGTAGCCTTGTTCTTCGAGGTCTGCCATGGCACGCCGAATGGTATTACGGCTAGCGTTGTGCCTTACCACCAATTCACCCTCGGTGAAATACCGCTCGCCGGGCTTAAGACCCGCCTTTGTCAGATCCGCGAGGATTTTGTTGCGAACCGTGATATACAGCAACTGGCTGGGTTTTTGGCCAATTACCTCGCCAGCCGCGGTACGGGATACAGATTGCTTAATCATCGTCCTACTCACAAAAAGAACCCTTTCAAATAGGCCGCAAAAGCAACCACCCCACTCGGGCCAACATGCCGACCATTGTAGCTACCACATTCTAGCATCTGAACCGACAAAGTAAATACAAATAAAGAACAACTTAGACCTCGCCCCCCAAAACAGCGACCAACACCAACTATAAATCAATTAAAAATAGCAAGTTAAGAATATTTTAAAAATATACTACAATAATGATTGACTAGAGCATTTGGCATGATTATACTTTAAGTGTTCTTGATTTGGCCCGACAATGTTGTTTACTCGTACCGCTTCGCACATTCTCTATGTAGATAAAAATGGAGACCATCACATGCAGCACCTCTCAAACGGCCACGCGAAATCACGCCAAGGCTTCACACTAATCGAGCTTCTGGTTGTCATATCAATTATCTCGATGCTTATCGCCATCCTGCTTCCTGCACTGGCCAGCGCCAGAGAAGCCTCCCAAGCGATCCTCTGCGGAACCAACCTCAAACAAATTGGGATCGCCTCAGCACAATACAACAATGACAACCACGGCCTATACCCACAGCACTGGGGGGCAAGCCGCTGGTCGTGGCCCGGTGGAAGCACCGCATGGGACGGCTTTCTGGCTGATTACATGGGCTGGGGAGGACCCGGTTCGGTCCCCGGATTCTCAGAAGTCTTCCATTGCCCCACCGACAGGGATTACAACGCCAATGGGAATATCACCCACAAAAGCATCGCCAACAACGGACCCAAATCCTATGGCTACAACTTCATGCAGTTTTCCAGCAATCCCAATACCAATGGCTTTCGAGCTGGCGGCCAAGCCCTCACCGTCCAAAACGTTCGGCGACCCACCGAAGTCATCGTCATTGCAGATAGCAACGGCGGCAACATTACCTACACCTTTACAAGTTTCTACGCGACCCTATATGTCGAAGGACGTCACAACGGCGGAAAACTCAACCCCATCACCAACAAAATAGATACCGGAACCACCAACGCCCTCTTTGCCGACTCACACGTTGCCCGGTTCAAATCAACCTTCATCGATCAAAACAGAACCCAATTCTGGCTGGCAGATCGCTGATAAGACCGCCCCAGTGCCAGCCAATAATCCAGCCGTCAAATCATCAAAATAGATCACGCCTAGTTGCAGTGAACAATGCCATCGCAGTGATCCTCTGTGTCGCATTTCGGAACTGAGTTCACCACACTTATAGTCTATATCCAAGGAATCATCCCATGAAGTATCTGGTAATATTGATAGCGGTGGCTTTTCTGACAACAGAAAGTATGTTGGAGGCCCAAGTAGTGGCCTTGGTTAAAGACGGGAAACCTCTTTTTGAGATTCTCTACCCAGCCAACTCAGCACCATCTGGAGCTCGGATTTATCAACACAATCAGCCTAAAACCGGAAAAATCCTTGCAGGCATTCTCGCTGACTACATAGAGAAAAGCGTCGGCCAACGCCCCGGGGTGATTGCCGACGGGACCCCACGCCAAACGGGTCTGGCGATCCACTGTGGCATGACCGCCTATGCCCGGGGGCTTGGACTACCTCTGGGCACCTTTGATAGTGATGAATTCGTCATTGCGTTCCCGGATCGTCACAACATCGTCATTGCCGGCAAATATCAAGACGGCATCGAATGGGGCACTTATGAATTTCTGGAGCGGTATTTCGGCGTTCGTTGGCTCTTCGGAGGTGAACTGGGCGAACATGTTCCGACACATATCAATCTGAACATTCCCACAGAACAGGTTCGGGAGAAGCCTGTTTTTTTGAGTCGCGCGATTTCCTTTAACAACAGTCGTAAAGAATTAACCCAATGGGCCAAACGCCATCGCATTCGCAGGCGCCTTCCATTTAGCCACAATCTGGGCGTACTTTTGGCACCTCGAAAATACTTTGATACAAACCCTGAATTTTACCCCGTCTTGAACGGCCAGCGTATCAAACCCGCAAGCCTGATCGCCTGGCAGCCGTGCTTCACCGCACCGGGGATTGCTCAGAAGGCGGCTGCGAACATCATCCAATATTTCAAGACCCACCCAGATACATTTTCCTATTCTCTTGGTCTCAATGACAACGGTGGACACTGCGAATGTGATGCCTGCCTGGAAGTAGATGGCGATACCATCAACGCCATTGGCAGGCCAGATCGCAGTCGCAGTTATTATCGTTTTTGTACTGAAGTGGCAGATCGGGTCACTGCTGCGTTACCTGGCCGTCCATTGAAAATCGGCGTGATCGCCTATGCCAATGCGGTGGACTTTCCAGAGGGTGAGCAGATCAGCCCGAACATTGTGCCATATTTAACCACCGATGGCATGCGTTGGCTCGACAGAGGCATTGCCTCATACGAGCAGGACCAGCTCAAGCGTTGGAAGAATGCGGTTCACGAGGTGGGAGTCTACGATTACATTTACGGCGGCCTCTATGCGTTGCCACGAATCTACTTCCACCACATGTCAAACTACCTTCGCACCTACCAGTCGCTGGGGGTAAAACATTATTATGCCGAAGCCTATATCCACAAGAACTTCTATGAGGGACCGAAGTATTATCTGGCGATGAAGCTACTTTGGAACCCGGATCGTTCCCCAGACCAGATTCTCAAGGATTGGTATGAATCTGCGGTTGGGCCTGAGGCTGCCTCGAGTGTTGAAGCCTATTTCGGTTTATGGGAAGACTTCTGGACACATCGTATTCCCAAGGGGACATGGTTTAACAAGTCCAAAAGCAAAACCTATCTCAACTATATTTCCACCGGCTATTACGATGACATCGAAAATGCGGATTTTGTCAAAATGGAGGTATTGCTTCGCAAGGCCTTTGAGCAGGCCGACAGCGATCCTGGCCGCGAGCGGATCACGCTTTGGCTTGACGGGTTGTTAAAGTCCAAAGCCATCGTCATGTCCCGTAAAAAGTACCAACACATCAATTCACCTGCGTTTGAGTCTGCGGTGGACCGTGTTGTATTCAGCGATGACTTCCATGCATCCGTCAAATTCGGGAACGATGCTCCCAAAGCCACTTGGGGCACATGGAAGAACCAGGCCAGTTTCGCCACATTTTCACTGGACCCGAAGTTCGGACACAAAGCCCCCGGCAGCCTCTTGATTGACAAGTCCGGCGACCGCCATCAGCCCACCCCCGCCAATGCGGTGTTTATGCGTCAAATACCCGTAAAACCAGGCACTTCATGTCGCCTGACCGTCTGGGTCCATACGCAGGACATTGATCCGAAAACCGATCCGAAATCAAAAGTCAAAATGACCGTCCGCTGGCGTGAAAAAGACCTGCGAACGTGGGTTTATTATTCAGGGCTGGCCTTTGAAAAATCTTTGGCGATCAAAACCGATGGCTTATGGCAAAAGCTGGAAATGATCGTTCCTGTGCCTGACTTGAAAAATATCCATTACGCAACCATTCTCCTCGCAAGCGATGCCCGAGGCGGCAAGATTCACTTTGATGATTTCGAAATGACCGAGGTCAAAGACAACACGTCCATCTCCCAACGAAACCAATTGATGGACCAGATCGAAGCAAAACTCAAAAGCGGTGAAATAACCAACCTCGCTCCGCATCATAGCTTTGAAAATATTTCCGAATTAAAGCAGACAGGCTACTCCGTCTGGCCTCCGAAGATTCGCCCCAGTGCCACGCTCAAAAAAGACGCCAGCAGCGATGGGGACCAATGCGTTGAATTCAAGAATGTTCCCGTGGCTGGCAGTATCAATCGGTTTTTCCACAAGGTAAACCCGGGTGAAAAATATTATGTCGCCATCGATGCTCAAAGGGTGCAAGGCAGTCGCTATTCGCTAAGCATCGGCTGGCGGGACACGAAAAGCTTTTTCCCCAAGGACTCCCCGCACAGAAGGTCTTTCCAACCGGGGCTGACCCAAGACAGTCAATGGCAGACGATCCGCGCAATTGTCACCGTTCCGCCCAACGCGGCGGTCCTTGTTTTTGCAGCTTCGGTACAACCATCGCCAGGTGACAATGATGTCGTCCTTTTCGATAACTTCCGGGTATGTCGGCTAAAAGAAGAATAGGCCTCAAATAATATCCAAATATACCAATCGCGATTGAGTTTTTCCGATCACTTGTGTACGTGGCTGCTTGTTTGAAGCGTTCAAACGACTTTCCTCGCGGGACTTTTCATACCCGATGGATATACTTGAAACATGGAGAATCTGACATGACTGTTGTTAATCGTCACATCCGTTCGTATTCCTTTATTCTACAATACGTTGTAGTGTTTTTTTGAATAGTTAACGGGACAGTAGTGACTCGAAAACAATAAGCATTAGAAAGCAACGAAAACCGGGCACGGTTGCGACCATGCAATCATTACATGATCGCAACCCCCGGCCCCCGGCCCCTAGACCTTCACTTCAACTCAATACACATCACGCTGATACCGACCGGTTTTTTGTAGTTCATCAATGTAATTCTTCGTGGCCTGCTCATCGAGACCGCCCTCTTGAGAAACAACCTGATGCAACGCTTGATCCACGTCCCGCCCCATCTGGCGTGCATCACCACAAACATACAAATGAGCACCTTGTTCGAGCCAGTGCCATAACGGCGTAGCCTGTTCGAGCATGCGGTGTTGAACGTAAATCTTTTCTTTTTGATCGCGTGAAAAAGCAACGTCCAGCCGAGTCAATACATTTTTTTCTTGGTATTGAAGCAATTCACGTTCATACAAAAAATCCGTCTCACGTCGCTGATCCCCAAAGAAAAGCCAATTCCCCCCCCCGGAAGTTTTGGATACGTCTCCCCCGGCCCCCCCGGTTCCCCTGACTCCCCTGACTCCCCTGACTCCGGGGGGGCCGGGGGGCGTTTCCAAGGTCGATCTTTCCTGTAAAAAGGCACGAAAAGGTGCAATGCCTGTCCCGGCTCCGATCATGATGACCCCTGCGATTGGATCTCTTGGCAAGGCAAAGTTGTGAGCCTTCTGTACAAAAACTTTCACCGCTTCTCCGGGTTCAATCCGACGGGTCAAATAGTTCGAGGCCACCCCTTGCCGCTGGCGACCGCCGGATTCATAACACACCACGCCCACCGTGAGATGAACCTCTTGCGGATACACCTTGGGCGAAGACGCAATGGAATACAAACGTGGCTGAAGCATTGGCAAAATTGCAAGCAAAGTCTCCACCTCCGGACGGACAGCAGGATAGCGTTCGAGTAAATCCAAAAGCTCCATCTCAGCCAAAGCCTCGTCATCTTCTGCCAAGGCTTGGAGTTCTGCCTTGACCGAAGCATCGGTCGCATGTTGAGCAAGCAAAGTGACCACATCCTCCTCCAATGCAGTGACCATGCAATGACAACGCAAAACTTCTTCCAGCAACATTGGTTCATTGCCAAAAGACACTTGCATCTGAGCGTCAAGGTCTAGTTGCTCCAAAATTTGAGAGATCAGCAGGGGATCATTTTGCGGACAAACGCCCAAGCTGTCGCCTGCTTCGTAGACTAGCCCGCTGTCCGCCAAGTCCAAAGCGACGAATCGGGTGTCCTTGGCAGAACCTTTGCCATTGAGTTTTTTAACGGTTAATAAGGGAGCGTCAAATAGCTGTGGTCCGTTGTCCTTGAGAACCTTTGCCGATTCAATTTCGCTTTCATCCAAAGCGGGTGCATTTTCTTTCACCATTTTTTTAAGTGCTTTGGAAGTTTCGGTTCCGCCGGGAGCGCATCGGGTCAAACTTTTTTCGGTCCCCTCAGCAATCGCCGCCGCATAGGTTTCGCATTGATACCCACATGCCCCACAATCCAACTGCGCCATGGCAGCCATCATCTGCAAGGAGACCGTTCGATCCTTGGCCAGTTCCAATCGCTCGGCCAATTCCAATGAACCATCATGCCAAGGATGCGATTCTTCCTCAGGGGGGGCCTCTAAAACAGCAGTCCCTCCCAAATGGTCGGAGGTCATTCCGGGGGCTATTCCGGGGGCTATTCCGGGGGCACTTCCGGGGGCACTTCCGGGGGGGGGGATGAGGCCGGCAAAGAAGCCGTTGAGCCAAGCTCTTTGCTGGGGGTCAAATGGAGCGGATTCGGGAATGATTGGAGATTGCATCACAATCTTTCTTTTAAGATAAAACCAGTTCAGTCAGTTTGCTCGATGAGAATAAAGTTTGAAGTTCTTCGTCCGTCTGTCGGGCTGTCAATTCGTAAAAAGTTTCATTGGCATCGTGGCGATGCTCGTGATAGGTCTGCAACATTTGCTCGAGAACTTGGGGCAACTGGGTCGCCTGGACTGGAGGCAATATTTCACGGCCGATTTTCTGCTGCCCCCCGGTCCCACCCGTCCCACCGCCGACAAAAAGGCGATAGCCTTCAGCCATGTGGCCGTCGGGTTGTTCGAGCGGGAGAGCTTGCAGGCCGATATCGCCGATGTAATGTTGAGCGCAGGAATGATGACAACCGGTGAGATGAATATTGAGCGGTTGATCCAGTTCGATGCGTGTTTCAAGTTTTTCGATAATTTGCATGGCATGGGCTTTGGTGTCTGCGGCTCCAAATTTACAACCGGCTTTGCCTGTACAGGCAACCAGTCCTGCTCGCAATTGATTGGCGGACCAGTGCAGGCCTGTTTGTTCCAAAGCTGCCTTCACTGCCGGGACATTTTCTGTTGCAATACCGCTGATGAGCAGGTTCTGCCAAACGGTGAGTCGAATTGACCCGCTGCCATATTGATTGGCGATGGCAGCAAGGTCACGCATCTGCGTTGACGTTAATTTCCCCACAGGTAAGACCACCCCGACGTAGTGTTTGCCTTCTTGAGATTGTGGGTGAAAGCCCACATGGGCGAGTCGATTGATCGGCCCACGGGGTTCACATTGCGACCGGTCTACTTTTGCGAGCGTAAAGGGCAAATGGGTTTGTACTTCCTGAAGAAATTTTTCAAAACCCCAATCATCCAAAAGATATTTTAAGCGAGCTTTGCGGCGATCAGTTCGGTCGCCATGTTCAATGAACACCTGAAGGATTGCTGTTGCGACGGGAGTACATTGTTCGGGCGAAAGCATGATGCCTGTATCCCTGGCAAAATCTTTGTGTCCTGTGATGCCGCCAAGTTCTAAGCGAAACCCAACGTCTTTTCCCAAGCGAACCGCAGCGAACCCGATGTCATTGGTTTCCGCCAATGAGCTAATGGTTCCTCCGCCATCGAATGCGATGTTGAACTTGCGAGGGAGGCCATGAAGTTCTCGACGGTTGAGGATTTCGTGGTGTATTTCGCGGGCGAGGGATCGGGTATCGATCCATTCCTGCGTGTCGATTCCTGCGGTGGGACTGGCGGTGATGTTACGAACATTATCGCCGCCGGAGCCTCGAATAATGACACCCAAATCGGCAAGACTGGTGAGAACGTGAACCGGGTCGGCCGGTTTGATTTCACGGAGTTGCAAATTGGCCCGGGTGGTAACATGGGTATACCCCCCGCCGTACTGGTCCGCGAGGTCGGCAATGCCTTTCATTTGATGGGCGTTGAGCAGTCCGCCGGGAAAACGCATGCGACACATAAAACTATTTTGAGCGGGTGCGACAAAAAACATCCCTTGGAATTTATAGAGAAAGACATCGGTTCCTTTGGGGAATTGTCCTTCACGGGCAGCGGCTCGCATCTGTTCCCAGATATCGAGTCCATTGGTTTGGCGTTTGGCTTTTTCTTCATTGGAAAGTTTTTTTCCTTGCGTCAAGAAGCGGTTTTGTGCTTTGCGATGCAGGTCCGTTTCGTCTTGGGGCGTGGGTGTGTTGGCGTTCTTGTTCGCAATTGTTTGCCCTCCGATGGTTAAACTTTGTGTGAGGGTGGGTAGGCCTTGGGCTTGTCGGTTGGCATCTAGGCCACTGACAAATCCTTCGAGATAGTTTCTTTGCTGCAAGGTCATATCATCTAAGCAGGTCATACGAGTACCTCCAAGGTTTGAGTTGTGATTTGGGGCAAGGACACGGGCGTGACCACGGGTTCTAACCGCACCGCGCAAAACTTCAATTCAGGCTGTTTAGAAACAGGGTCCACTTCGGACCCGACCACCACATTTACATTGCTATGCGAATCGAAAAGGCTTCCCCAGTGAAAGGCCATAAAGATCAGGCCACGCCGAATGGTATCGGTCACACGCAAGGCTGCACGAGCTTCACCTAGCCGACTGACAATGCGGATCATCTGTTCTGATTCAACCCCCAATTTCTCTGCATCCTCCGGGTGCATCTCCAAATACGGTGCGGGATCGCGGTCATTGAGTTGTGGAATTTTTCCGGTTCGGGTTCGGGTATGCCACTGATTGGCCACCCGGCCGGTGGTCAATACAAAGGGAAACAGCGTGCTAATTTGCTCGGCTGGCTCACGCATATACACCGTTGAAAACCGCGCACGGCCGGTGGGCGTATTGAACTTTCCTTTGGCGTACAAACGAGCGGTTCCTCCATGACGAGATGACGGGCAAGGCCACTGAAGCGGGCCTCGCTTTAAACGCTTGGTAGTCATGCCAGCTTGATCGCAAACAGTGCCTGCGGTTAATTTTCGAAATTCATCCCAGACCTGATCTGAATTTTCATAGTCAAAACCGGCGAATCCCATTTCCTTTGCAATGCGGGAAACAATCCACCAATCGGGCCTGGCAAGGCCGGGCGGGTCGAACATTTTTTCACTCCGTGAAACAAGACGTTCACTGTTGGTCATGGTGCCTGTCTTTTCACCCCACTGAGCCGCAGGCAACAACACATCCGCAAACGCATTGGTTTCGGTCTGGCGGTAACAGTCTTGGGCCACGATTAGCTGGGTAGCTTCCAATGCCTCGGCAATCCGATTCGCGTCAGGCATCGACACGGCAGGATTGGTCCCCCCGACCCACAAACCTTTAATCTTCTTTTGCGCCAAGGCATCAAACATCGCCACCGCAGGCAAGCCTGGCGTGGGTTGAATCGACCCTGGCGATAATTGCCACGCCTGTTCAACTACCGCACGATGTTCTGGGTCCGTCACCAAACGATAGCCGGGCAATTGATGGGAGAGATAGCCCACCTCCCGACCGCCCATGGCATTGGGTTGGCCTGTTAATGAAAAGGGACCACTGCCGGGCTTCCCGATTTCGCCGAGCTGTAAGTGCAACTGAATCAACGCCACATTTTTGTCCACGCCTCGAATGCTTTGATTGGTTCCCTGACAATAAAAGCTCAGCAATCTGGGCTCTTCAGACAAGGTATAAACCACTTCATCAATCCGCGCAGGGTGTACATCGCAAGCATTGAGCAAGGCTTGTTCATCGAGCCATTGCAGCTGCATTTTGTATTCATCAAAGCCTTCGGTGCTTCGGCGGATAAAGGATTCATCCAGACGATTCATGGCGAGCAATCGCTTGGCGACCAGTTGGCAGAACGCCACGTCGCTGCCGGGCTTGATAGGGACATGGATGTCGGACCCTTTTGCCGTCGGCGTTTTTCGGGGGTCAACGGAGATCACTCGCACGTGCGGATTTTGAATGCGGCGTTTGTGAATCATTTTATAAAGCACCGGATGGTTCACCGCCATGTTCGCACCGATGATGAGAAACACATCGGCGTGGGCAATGTCTTCATAACAGGGTGGAGGTCCATCGGAGCCCAATGTTTTGACATACCCCGCGACGGCACTGGACATACACAAACGACTGTTGGTGTCCATTTGGTTGGTGCCAAGGGCGCCTTTGAAAAACTTGGTAAATAGATACGAAGCTTCGGTATCCAATTGGCCTGACCCGTAATAGGCTAGTGCGTCGGGGCCATGCTCTTGATGGAGGCGTTGGATTCGTTGGCTTGAAAAGGCGGCTGCCTCATCCCAAGAGACAGGCTGCAATTTTCGTCCGCGAGCGGTTCGGATCATCGGCGTGGTCAGCCGGGAAGAAGGCTCCCACATGCCTGGGCTTTTCAGCGCGGCTCCTTTGGGACACAACATGCCGTAGTTGGGCCGTTGGGTTTTGTCTGCGCCGATGCGGGCGATTTTGCCTGCTTCGAGGGTAACTTGAATTTGGCAACCGATGCCGCAGTAGGGGCAAATAGATTTTTCAGGACTGTTGTTCATCACGCACGAACCGGGACAGGTTGAAGATTTGCTTCAGTACGGGCCTCCAAAGCAGCTTCGAGTTCAAGCTTGGATTCTTTCTCAGCAGCAGGTGAGAATCGCACCGCAAACACCAACAGTGAAACACCACTCACGACCAAGCCTAAAATCCAAAAAGACGTGTTCCAGGGAATGTCTGATTTAAAAAGAAATCCTGCCGCCACAGCCCCAGCATTGCCCCCAGCGCCCACGATGCCAGCCACCGAGCCAAGTGCTTTTTTATTCACAAACGGCACAATGCTGAAGGTTGCCCCTTCGGCCATCTGAACAAACAGGCTAAACACAATCATCATGGGAATCGCCATGACCAACACGTTCATTTGAGCAAAGAGCATCAGGGCCAAGCCTTCTCCGAGCAGGACCACAAAGAGCCATCGGACCCGACCTCGTAGGCCGTACTTGATCCCCATTTTATCGCCGATGAGGCCGCCAAGCGTTCGAGCGAACAGGTTCATCAGGCCGAACAGGCCAGCAAACAAGCCCGCCATGGCGATGGCTCGGCTGGTGGGCATTTCTTTGAAATATTCAAAATAGTCTAGAAAGTACAGGGCCGCCACGTTGTTGATCGTCAGTTCCACACCAAAGCACGCACCATAGACCACGAACAGCGCCCAGACGCGTGGGTCTTTACAGGCATTGAGAAAATTGCCTTGGGATTGGGATCGCTCTGGCATGAGGCCGGCCGCTCGTAAATCTTTGTAATCACCTTCGGGCGTATCCTGGGTGAGTTTGTAATAAGCCACTCCCGTGGCCATGCAAAGCAAACCCACCACGACCATACACGCACGCCAGCCCATTGCGGTACTCAGGCCTAACACGCCAATGGAGAAGGCAAAGAGTAGAGGCATGACCATTTGCGTGATGCCCCCGCCGAGGTTCCCCCAGCCTGCGGTGGTGGCGTTGGCGGTCCCGACACAATTGGGCGCGAACATTTTAGAGGTGTGGTATTGCGTGATGACAAAAGCCCCGCCGATACAACCAATGAGTACGCGAAACAGTAAAAATGTTTCAAAGCTATTGGCAAGCCCAATCCCCATGACCGGCAAACTCCCCACCACCAACAACCACGCATACGTCCGACGTGGTCCTAAGTGATCACAAAGCCAGCCGATAAACAGGCGTGCAAAAATCGTCGCAGCCACTGAGCCAATGATGCACCAGCCGACCTGGGAGTGGGTCAAGGACAATTCATCCCGCACCACGGTCATCAATGGGGCGATTCCAAACCATGCAAAAAAGCAGAGGAAAAAGGCGAACCATGACATGTGAAAGGCTCGCATCTGGACCGAACGAAAATCCCACAACCGAATCCTCGAAGCCTTGTCTGAAGCGGACATGAAAATATTCCTTGTCAAAAAAGTGCGTAGGACAGCAACTTGCACAGACCTGCACCTTGGGCCTGCCAATTCTTCATTGGTTCTTCAATCAAACGTGATACGCTTAGCAGTATGCAAACGTGATGCCAAAGACGAAATGCTGCAAAAAACATCAGCAAATCATCCAGAAAGGTTCTTTTTTAGGCACTGCCGAAAATAGCCGCCCGTTTTTTACGCATTCACAAAAATCCAGGCTCCAGAACCCAAACCGCTTTTGAGCTAAAATCCTTGCATGCTCAAAGACGAGTTCCAATTGGTCAGCGATATGCAACCCCGAGGCGATCAGCCCGCTGCCATCGAAGCGCTGCTTGAGGGGATTGCCCAAGGAACGCCCTGCCAAACCCTGCTGGGCGCGACCGGGACAGGTAAAACCTTCACCATGGCCAATGTCATTGCTCAAACCAATCGACCCACACTGGTCATCAGCCACAACAAAACACTCGCTGCCCAGCTCTATGAAGAATTCCGCGATCTGTTTCCCAACAACGCGGTCTGCTACTTCGTCTCCTACTACGACTACTATCAGCCCGAAGCGTACATCCCCCAGCGAGATATCTATATCGAAAAAGATGCGTCGCGAAATGACAACCTAGATCGGCTTCGGCTCGCTGCGACGAGTCATCTGTCCGATGGACGGGCGGTGATTATTGTGGCTTCGGTGTCTTGCATTTTTGGACTGGGGTCGCCTGATGAATATAAAAAATCGATCATCACCCTGGCTGTCGGCGACGAAATCAGTCGGCGGGATTTTTTCCTGGCGATCAACGAATTGCAATACAAACGCACGGATACAGACTTCAAACGAGGAACCTATCGCGTGCGAGGTGATATCATCGAGATCCACCCCGCCAATGAAGAATTTGCCTACCGCATTGAAATGTTCGGCGACGAAATAGAAGCCCTCCAAACAATCGACCCACTCACCGGCGAACTGCTTGCTGAACCACGAGACATCTTCATTTTCCCGTGCGTCCACTATGTGGTCGACCCATTGAGACTTGAAAACGCACTGGGCTCCATCGAAAAAGAACTCAAAGCGCAAACCCAAACCCTTCGCAGTGACGGCAAACTTCTCGAAGCCCAACGACTCCAAGCCCGCACGCGGCATGACCTGGAAATGATCGAGGAAGTGGGCTACTGCTCGGGCATTGAAAACTACAGTCGTCATCTCGACGGCCGCGAGCCGGGGTCTCGGCCGTACACGCTTTTGGACTATTTTCCCAAAGACGACTGGCTGTTGATGATCGATGAAAGTCACGTCACCATCCCCCAATTAAGAGCAATGTACAACGGCGACCAAAGTCGCAAACGGGTCCTAGTCGAGCACGGTTTTCGATTGCCCAGCGCGATGGACAATCGCCCTTTGCAGTTTGAAGAAATCGAAGCGAGCTTCCCTCAAACGATTTTTGTGACCGCCACGCCTGGCCCTTATGAACTGGAAAAAACTGATGGTGCGGTGATCGAACAAGTCATCCGCCCCACCGGTTTGCTCGACCCGGTCATTGAAATCAGGCCTGCCGCCAACCAAGTCCCTGACCTGATGGAGACGGCCCGCAAACGTGCTCAAAACAACGAGCGAACCATCGTCACCACCCTGACCAAACGGCTTGCAGAAAATCTCTCAACCTACCTCGCGGAAAATGATATTCGCTGTCGGTATTTGCACAGTGAGATTGAAACGCTGGATCGGGTCCAGATCATCCGTGAATTGCGGGAAGGCCAATATGACGTGTTGGTGGGCGTGAATTTGTTGCGTGAGGGATTGGATTTACCGGAGGTTTCGTTCGTGGGGATTATGGATGCGGACAAGGCAGGTTTTTTGCGTAGCGCCACGTCACTGATTCAACAGATCGGCCGTGCCGCCCGCCATGTCAATGCGTCCGTGGTGTTGTATGCCGACGCGGTGACACCTGCCATGGAGCAAGCGATGGATGAAACCAGCCGCCGCCGCGAGAAACAAATGGCCTACAACCAAGAGCATGGCATCACGCCCAAAACGATTCAAAAAGAAATCCGTCGGGGCATTGAAGTCGAACTGCGTGCGATGGAAACCGCCCGGGCTGCTGCGTCGCGTTCGGAGGATGAATATGATCGTTTGGACTTACTCAAAGAACTCGAAGAACAGATGCTCACCGCCAGCGATTCACTTCAGTTTGAACGGGCTGCTGCGTTGCGGGACCAGATTAAAGAGTTGCGAGATCATTCCGATGCCAGCACCGTAGCCAAACCCCAGCAAGCCCGCCCCGCCAAACCCAAGCCGGGAACGCCGGGAACGCGGGTTCTTAAAAAGACGAAGTATCAGCGAGATTCGTAGAGGGACCGGGGGCACACCTAAAACGTCACGGGAATCCGGCCCTGCGGCAGACCTTAGGGCTCGGCGTTGGGGGAAACCATCTTTCATCTTTCATCATTCATTATTTTTTCAATAGTATATAGATAGCATAGATAAACCGATAGCCGCATACGATTGGTATACGGCTATCGGTGTTTCAATGGCGTTGTATGTTGTTGAAAAAAGGTTTAGCCCCCAAACGCATCGGAAACACCTTTGCAGGTGATTTTCCCGTCACGCATGTTCAAGGCGTTGGCAAAGCCGGGGTCGGTTTCCATGAGTTGGTCGATGCCTTGGTTGGCCAAACGCAACACATAAGGTTGGGTGGCATGACAGAGTGCCTGGGTACTGGTGCGACCCACTGCTCCGGGCATGTTGCTTACACAATAATGCACCACGCCATCGACAATATAGGTGGGGTCCTGGTGAGAAGTCGGTCGGGTGGTTTCGATGCAACCGCCCTGATCCACGCCCACATCGACGATCACCGCGCCTTCTTTCATGTCCTTGAGCATATCTTGGTCAATTAAGATTGGTGTGCGACCGCCTGGGATCAGCACCGCGCCAATAATGAGGTCTGCCTGGCAGGCATACTTACGCACGCTATGTAGATCGGAATAGACCGTATCGACATTGGCGGGCATCACTTCATCGAGATATCGCAAACGTTCAAGGTTCACGTCCATGATGACCACGTGAGCGCCCATGCCAGCAGCCATGCGGGCGGCATTGATTCCCACCACGCCAGCACCGAGAATTAAAACTTCAGCAGGCTCTACGCCAGGGACCCCGCCGAGAAGAACTCCCCGGCCTTGAGTGGGTGCTTCAAGATATTTCGCACCTTCCTGAATGGACATACGGCCGGCCACTTCACTCATCGGAGTCAACAACGGCAATCGCCCTTGCTCATCGGTGAGGGTTTCATACGCCACGGCCGTGATTTTTCGCTCTTGACATGCTTTGGTCAATGCTTCATCTGCGGCAAAATGGAAGTAGGTGAAGATGATCTGGCCAGGCCGCATCAGAGGCCACTCTTCTTTGAGCGGTTCTTTGACCTTGACGATCATGTCCGCTTGAGCAAAAATCTCTGCGTGACTATCAATCATGGTCGCGCCCGCAGCAATATACTGGGCATCGTCATAACCGCTACCCACACCAGCGAGTTTTTCAACCACGACCTGATGGCCAGCCTTGGTTAACATTTCCACCCCAACGGGGAGCATGGAAACACGGTATTCGTGCATCTTGGTTTCTTTGGGAATGCCGATGATCATAAGGATATCTCCACGGGTTAATTGTACGTGTTGTATTCTAGGCCTCTCCTGGCCAAGACGCTACCCATGAATCCTGTTAAACTACGGGACTTATGCAAACACAAACCACTTTATCGAAAACACCCCGTTCTACGGAAGCCTTTGCCCGTGCAGGTCAGCTCATGCCAGGCGGTGTCAGTTCACCGGTCCGAGCCTATAAATCTGTCGGCCGCGACCCGATTTTCGTCCAAAGTGGCTCTGGTGCGTATGTCAAAGACCTCGATGGCAACGAATATATCGACTATGTGCTGAGCTATGGCCCGTTAATTCTAGGCCACTGCCCCTCCACCGTCGTCACCGCCATTACCAAAGCAGCAGGCAAAGGCAGTAGCTTCGGCATGCCTACCACAGCCGAGTCCAACCTCGCCGAACAGGTCATCAATGCCCTGCCAGCCATGGAAAGGGTCCGGTTTGTCAATAGCGGAACCGAAGCCACCATGAGCGCGATCCGTCTGGCTCGCGGAGCCACCGGCCGAGCGAACATCATCAAATGCACCGGCTGCTACCACGGCCACAGTGACGGCCTGCTCGTTGAAGTAGGCAGCGGCGCGACCACATTGGGCGTTCCCAGCTCTCCGGGTGTGCCTGAGGCAATTACGCAACATACCTTGCTCGTTCCGTTTAATGACCTTGAGGCAGTTCGATCCATGCTTAAGGCCAATCCTGACACGGTCGCGGCCGTGGTGGTGGAACCGATTGCCGGCAACATGGGAACGATCCCGCCGTTGCCTGGCTATCTTCAGGGCTTGCGTGATTTATGTGATGAATATGGCGCGTTGCTTTTGTTTGATGAAGTGATGACGGGTTTTCGCGTGGCTTATGGCTGTGCTCAATCTTTATATGGGATTGAGCCGGACCTGACGTGTTTGGGCAAAGTCATTGGCGGCGGGTTGCCTTGCGCTGCCTATGGCGGGCGAGCCAAGTGGATGAATCAGGTCGCCCCATCGGGGCCGGTATATCAAGCGGGTACGCTCAGTGGCAATCCACTGGCCATGGCGGCTGGCATTGCCATGCTCAATGAACTTCAAGACGGCAGTGCTTATGAACAGCTTGAAGCGATGGCCTCGCGTTTGGCGACTGGCCTTGAACTGGCAGCCTCAGAAGCGGGCGTGGCGATTCAGATCGGCCGTGTGGGTTCGATGTTAACGTGTTTTTTCCGGGACAAGCCTGTGACCAATTACGACGACGCGTCTGATTGTGATACGAACGCTTTGGCCCGATTTTTCGGTTCAATGCTCGATCAGGGAATCGTCCTGCCGCCGAGCCAGTATGAAACCTGGTTCCTCAGCACGGCTCACGATGAAGCCTGCATCGACAAAACCATTGCAGCCGCCAAAGTCGCGATGCAACAAGCAAGCAATCAATAGTCCGGCAGACTTCGTTCTATTCACAAGTGCCTCTGACTGACAACTGATAACTGATAACTAATAGCTTTAAAAAAAGGATACGCGGTCATGGCTGACCTATTTAAAATTCTTGCAGCAGATAAATTGGCCCCCGAAGGGTTGCAATATATTGAAGATCAACCCGATGCCATACTCGTCAACAAACCGGAAATCACAGAAGACGAACTGGCCAAAATCGCAGGCGATCACGATGGCATGATCGTCCGCAGTGGTGTCCAAGTCACCGCCAAGGTGATGGAAAACCCAGGCAAACTCAAAGTCATCGCCCGCGCGGGTGTCGGCGTGGACAACATTGACCTCCAAGCAGCCACCGCCAAGGGAATCCTTGTCCTTAACTCCGCTGAAGCAAGCACCATTTCCACAGCAGAACATGCTTTTACACTGCTCATGGCGTTGTGCCGCAATGTGGGACCCGCGCATCTGGCGATGGCCAACGGCAAGTGGGACCGCAGCAATTTCACGGGGATCACCCTCTCAGGCAAAACGCTGGGTGTGGTCGGGTTCGGCCGCATCGGCCAGACCGTCGCAGCCCGCGCGATGGCCTTCGACATGAGCGTGATCGCGTATGACCCCTTCATCAATGCACAGACCATGATGGACGGCAAAGTCAAAATGTACAGCCAATTCACCGACATCTTGCCTCATGCAGATATCCTCAGCTTCCACGTCCCCATGACCGATGAAACCCGTGGCATGCTCAATGACGAAACCTTCGCCCTTTGCCGCAAGGGGGTTCGCGTCGTCAACGCAGCTCGCGGTGGAATCGTCGATGAACAAGCAATCCTCAAAGCACTCGACTCCGGTCAATGTGCAGGCGTTGCACTGGATGTTTACACCTCCGAACCACCGCCAGCAGATTCACCCTTGCGAAACCATCCCTTGATCCTCACCACCCCCCACTTGGGCGCTTCGACCAAAGAAGGTCAACAAGCTGTCAGCATCGTCGCTGCCGACTCACTGCTTGCCTATCTGCGGGGTGAAGGCGTTCGGGGGGCGGTCAACGCCGGCGGCTACCGTGTGGACCTTGATGCGGCTCAAACACGTTTTGTCGATCTGGCGGATCGCATGGCCACCCTGCTCAAACCCATCTGCACCCGAGGCATTGCCCAAGTCGATATCGAACTCATCGGCAACAACCTCAAAGCTGCTGCGGGAACCATCGAACGCACCGTTCTCATCGGCCTGCTCAAAGGCAACCTCGACGTGCCTTTGAATGTCATCAACATCATGCAGCTCGCTGAACAACGAGGCATCACCGTGCGATGCTCCATGATTGATGCCGCTCCCCAACAACACAATCAAATTACCATTGATGTTCAAGGCCCTGCCGGCAGCGTCACAGACAAAACCCATCCCGCAGACCACACCCGACACATCATCGGCCGAGTCTATGACGACAACCGCCCCCGCATCCTCGAAATCAACGGCTACCGCATGGACATGGTCCCCACAGGACCCATGGTCCTGATCCGAAATGAAGATCAGCCCGGTGTCATCGGCCTTGTCGGCAATGCCTTTGGCGAAGCAAAAATGAACATCGCAGACATGGCCATCAGCCGACGAGACAATACCGCTTTGATGCTGCTAAAAACAGACGAATCGCCTTCAGCTAATCTGGTTGAAAAACTAAGGCAAAGCCCAGGCATCCTCCATGTCTCGGTCTCTCAATTGCCCCCGGAATCCGATGCGTAACAAAATATGCACCACTATCTCAAAAATTTAAGCCTCTTGGTTTTACTGCTGGCCCTAAGCCCAGTCGCAGCTCAGGACACCACTGAACCTGCGCCCAAACCCAAGCCCCAAACGCAAACTTTTCGGATCACCGGGCCGGACCAGACGCTGTTTTTAACGTGGCTGAAAGACCCCACCACCACCATCACCGTCCAGTGGGTTGTACCCGGTGGAGCGTTGATGCCCATCATCCGCATTACTGAGGCGGACCAGGAACAATGGCGTTTGGTCATGGGCTATCGTGAACCTTTTCCCAACTGCAAAGCCTTTCGCTATCGCGTTCTAATCAGCGGACTCACCCCAGCAACCGCCTACCAATTCCAAGTCGGCAACACAGGTCCAATTTATAAATTCCACACCGCACCGGCCACACTAGACAAACCCATCACCTTTGTCAGTGGCGGTGATGTGATCTTTTCTGACATCACCGAAAAAATCAATCGGCAGGCCGCCAAACATGACCCCCTGTTTGCCCTCGTCGGCGGAGACATTGCCTACGCCAATGGGAAAAAAGTTCTGCCCTGGCTTCAACTGCTGGGCCTCTGGCGAAAAACCATGGTCCGCTCAGATGGATCTTTGATCCCCCTACTGGCGGCCATCGGCAACCACGAAGTCCATGGCGCTTTTAACCAGCCCACCAAGCACGCCCCATTTTTCTACAACCTTTTCGGCGGCTTGTTTCACGACACCGGCTATGCGAGCTTGACCTTTGGCGATTATCTCCAAGTCATCCTTCTGGACACCGACCACACCACCCCCATCGACGGCAAGCAAACGCAATGGCTCAAAAACACACTCGCTCAAAGCAGTCAAAAAGCGATGCCGCCGTATCGCTTTGCGTTTTACCATGTGCCAGCCTATCCCTCAGTTCGGCCGTGGGATCATCCACTGAGCGCTCGCGTTCGCGAACACTGGGTTCCACTGTTTGAACAGTTCAACTTAAACGCAGCCTTCGAACACCACGACCATGCCTACAAACGCACCCACCCCATGAGAGAAGGCAAAATCGTCCTTCGCGGATCGACCGACCGAGGCATTCTCTACATCGGCGATGGCGCATGGGGAATTCCCAACCTGCGTGATCCCCGCCCCCTCACCGAAGCAACCTACAACGCCAAAACCGCCAAGGCCCATCATGTCATCCTCACCACATTGACCCCCACGGAACAGACCCATACCGTCATCACGCCCGATGGCTCGGTCTTGGATACGTTCACCCGCCCGCGCACGAAAAATGCCGGCCCCTAAGCCAAAGCTTCAGGACCAGCATCATTTTTCGTCATTCATATGACAATTTACGCGTCTGGGATTAACCCCAGAACTTGCTGCCATAAACAGCACGGTCGCCGAGCTCTTCAGCGATACGAATCAATTGGTTGTACTTGGCGTTGCGGTCAGATCGGCAAGGAGCGCCCGTCTTAATCTGTCCACAGTTCGTGGCCACTGCGATATCGGCAATGGTGGAATCTTCGGTTTCACCACTGCGGTGAGACAGCACGGCACGATAGCCGTTACGCATGGCCAAATCGACTGCTTCAAAGGTTTCGCTAAGCGTCCCGATTTGATTGACCTTGACCAAGATGGCGTTGGCGCAATCTTGATCGATTCCCTTGCGGAGGAATTTACTGTTGGTAACAAACAGGTCGTCGCCGACGAGTTGTACTTTGTCGCCGAGCTTGGCGGTGAGGCGAGCCCAGCCTTCCCAGTCATTTTCGTCGAGGCCGTCTTCGATGGATCGGATGGGGTAGCGGTTGCACCAGTCAGCCCAGAGATCGACCATTTCTTCGGAGCAGACGCATCGGTCTGGGTCGGAGCTAAAGAAGACGTAGCCGCCCTTTTCTGCGTCATACATTTCACTGGTCGCGGGATCGAGTGCGACAAAGATTTGTTCGCCGAACTTGTAGCCTGCTTTGTCAACGGCTTCTTCGATGACTTTCAAAGCGTCTTCATTGGCTTTGAGGTTTGGAGCAAAACCGCCTTCATCGCCCACAGCCGTGGAGAGGCCTTGAGCATGAAGAACACCTTTGAGCTTGTGATAAATTTCCACGCCTGCTCGCAATGCTTCGCCGAAGGTATCAAAACCCCAAGGCTGAATCATAAATTCCTGGAAGTCCACGGTGTTGTCCGCGTGCTTGCCGCCGTTGAGGATGTTCATCATGGGAACAGGTAGCGTGCGAGCACCGGTCCCGCCGAGGTAACGGTATAGAGGAAGGCCCACTGCACCGGCTGCGGCATGAGCGACTGCCATGGACACGCCGAGCATGCCGTTGGCGCCGAGTTTGCCTTTGTTTTCTGTGCCGTCGAGCTCGATCATGATCGCGTCGATGGCTTCTTGCTCACGCACGTCCATGTCGATCAGTTCGCCAGCGATCACTTCATTGACATTGTTGACTGCCTGGGTGACACCTTGGCCGAGATAGGCATCTTGGCCGTCACGCAATTCGACAGCTTCATGTTCGCCGGTGCTTGCACCGCTGGGCACTTGGGCTCGGCCGACAAATCCACTGAGGGTTTCAACTTCGACTTCAACGGTCGGATTTCCTCGGCTATCAAGAATCTGTCGTGCGTGAATACGTTCAATGTCAAAGCTCATGATCTAGGTCCTTTGTGGTAATTGGTGAAAAATGTTGAGCCCAGTCATTGTAGTGTTTTGTCCGATATCTGCATCTTTGGAGCGTCAGCGTTGACTTCCCCCCTAGAAAAAAATGATCCAATGGGCTAAACCCTTTGGCGATTGGTGACACTCATAGGTGTATGATGAACTCACGAGCCATGACCATTTTCCCTCAAACACCCTCAGCCGCGTCAGCGTCCCAGTCGCCTTGCGAAGTCCTTTTAGAGAGTCGTTCGACCTTGAATACCGACCCGCAAGCTCAATTGCTTCGTGATTCGCAGGATATTTGGTTTCGGTTTTGTGTGGCCAATTTGCATGAAGTAGATTTAGCGACCGAGGCCGTCCAGGAGACGGCCGTGCGTGTGTTACAAAATTTGCGGGCTTTTGAAGATCGCAGCACTTTTCGGACTTGGAGTTTGGGGATTGCTTTGAATGTTTGCCGTGAAATACGACGCAGGCAAGCGAGATATTTGAAAGATGCTTCGCTGGCCCGTCCAGCAACATCGGCAGAAGAACCCCCAAGTCAGGCCTGTCAGGCTGAACAAATCCAACAAGTCCAGGCCTTCTTAAAATCGTTACCTCCCCGCCAACGTGAAGTGGTCACGTTGCGGTATTTTGAAGGCCTCTCTGTCGAACAATCCGCCACAGTCATGAAATGTGCTGCGGGGACCGTCAAGGCAACTTTATCTCAGGCCATTTCCAATTTGCGCAAACGATGGGAGCGTTCGTCATGACAATCAAACAACGCGAAGCAAAACAGGCTTACGACCAACTGCAATACCCCGGCGATCTGGCCAACGATGTCACCAAGGGCAAGAAGCTTGCCTCTACAACATTGCCGCCCGTGGACCGGCCCATGCAACCGCGTTCTGCGTGGAAGATATCCAAAAGAAAATTTGTCATGGGACTGGCAGCCATGATCCTGCTGGCCATGTGGCTATCGCCGGCCCCGGCCCCAATATCCAAAGTTCCACACCGCCCCACATTAGCCAAAACGCCAGGCATCAAACGAATCTCCCCTCGCATGGTAAAACCCGCGATGCCTTCGTTGGCCAAAGTATCGAAACGAATTCCCTCAATTGGAAAAATGCCACGTGTGCATTGGACCTTTCGTAAGACGCACAAACGTCAACCCTTCACCCCTTTCAAGGAGCAATCATCATGAAAACCATTTCACCCCCTCGCAGCCTACTGGCCTTGATCTTAATTGTCGCGGTCGCAACGGTGGCAGCCTCTCAATTCGCACCGACCCAAGTTCTTGCCGAGCGACAAAGCCAATCGCGCGAGTCCCAGCGTGACCGTGACTCGCGTTTTGATCAGAATGAAGAGGAGGGGAACGAGAATGATTGGCTTGGCCAAATTGCCGTCTACCGCGAACTTTTGGGACTCATTCAGCAATTCCATGCCATTGCCAGGGACAAGAGCGTAGCCGGCGTCTCGGCAGTCATGGGTGCAGAAGACCATTTTGAAGAACCCGAGCAGGTGGTCGCGTTTCTCGAACGAATGCTCAATCAAGCCAACGACAAGAGCATTCAACGAGCCATCCGCATCAAGCTCACGGAGATGTACAAAAATATGGGACGACAAGAGGATGCTCAAAAACAACTTGAAGCCTTGATCCTTCAATAAGACTTCTTTCATCATTGGCAAAATGTGAGGCCCTTCGCATAGCGGAGGGCCTCATGTCATTTTAGGGACATGCTCAATCCAACGGTCGCGTTTGAAAAGAATCCGACGCTTCGCTGCGCTCAGCATGCGGCGTTGTGATCACCGCACGCAAAACAGGTCTGCCTTTAGAGCCACCTTACAAATTAAGGGGAGAAAAAATCACCCGCTCAGAATGTTTTTCCTGACTGACAACAGGTCACGGATCGCGGGGAAATTCAAAAAACGAATCGCTCAGAACTTCTTGCTATAATGTCCCGCAACGGGGCCCTTAGCTCAGCGGTTAGAGCTGCGAACTCATAATTCGTCGGTCGCTGGTTCGAATCCAGCAGGGCCCATTAACGCTTTAAAAAGCACATAATAACTGGCAATATTACATATCCGAAGAATGCCATTCATTTAAAATCACCTCGGTACATGCCTGAATCTGTTCCTCAGAAAAACCTCTATCTGCAGCAAAAGATATCACACATAAGTCTAGTTCTTTCATGAGAGCATTCACCTCCCCCCGCATTAAATCCAAGCGATTCAACAAGCGGGCTGCGTCTTGATCATGATAAACAGCAGCATGACTATCAGAACTAGACCGATGAACTAACCAGTTTCTTTGGTCTAAGAATACTTCAAGCCTTTTCTCTAGCTCTGGTTCAAATAACCCGTCCTTCTTCATTCTCTGAAGAAGATTTCCCAAGGTATATTTTTTGGCTTTTTCAAGTAACTCGCGAGCTTCTTTTTCGACGGCTTTTTCGTCTAGCTCTTTTCCTTCGTCTAGCTCTTTTCCTTCTTCTTCCTCTTTGCCATTCTTTTGCGCCTGAGTAACAATAATCCAATATGTAGCAAGAGATCCCTCCAGCACTTGGATTTGCCAAAGAACAAAACCAAGTGCCTTAGAAATTTTTTCTAGCCGCTCAGCCTGCTGTAGTTTTAAGTTTATATTCATCATTAATGCCATTGTGGATCATGATGAATAACCCCGTCAAGGACCTTAGGCAAATGACAGGCGATCAGGCTAAAAGCATGAAAACGACAGTTTTATTGTAGGTTGACTTGGAATTTAGCCGTGGGAGCATTTTTTGCCATGGCTACCGGGGGCACTTCCGGGGGCGTGGCTGGGCAGGGTGCCTGAGGTGGCGGTGATGCGGGATCGGATGCCGCCGCGGCCCTTCCAGTCGGTGGTGATGATGAGCCACTTGGGGGCCATGATCTTGGTGATGTCGTCACAGATTTGATTGGTGACGGCTTCGTAGAAGATGCCTTCGTTGCGGAAGTCTTGCAGATAGAGCTTGAGACTTTTAAGTTCCACGCACAATTTGTCAGGCGTAAACTTTACCGTCACCGTCCCAAAGTCCGGATGACCCGTCACAGGACAGACGCTGGTAAATTCCTCTGCCACATGCTCAATGATGTAATCACGCTTGGGCTGAGGATTTTCAAAACATTCTAAGAGGTTGATATCAGGCATAGCCGAGAATTATAACAAGCGATCAGCCATCAGCTATCAGCTATCAGTAAGACGGAGAAAAAAACAGGCTCTACGCCCTGCTCTAACCCATCTTGAGCCATCTTCTTCTTGCTGATCGCTAATCGCTGATAGCTGATCGCTTACGATCCTGTTATTCTATTGGGTACTATGACACAAATAATCAGCGAAAAAGATGCGAGGCACATGGCCAAACTCAGCCGCCTCAAGCTCAGCGATGAGCAGATTGCCGACTACACCCAACAGCTCGGCCGGGTGCTGGGGTATATGGATAAGCTCAAGGAACTGGACGTGACGGATGTGGAGCCGATGGCCCATGCGATGGACATGACCAATGTGCTTCGGGCAGACGAGCCCGTCGAAGGCTTGAGCGTTGAAGAATCGCTCGCCAATGCACCCGCTCAGTCACCGCCGTTTTTCAAAGTCCCCAAAGTCCTCGGCGACGCAAGCGGCGCGTAGTCCCGGTCATCCTTTCTTTGTTCGCCTCTTGCATCTATTTGCCCTGCCCATCAAGGTCCAGCCATGAATCCGTGTTCCACCACTTTGACTCAATTACGTGATGCCATTGCCAAGGGAGAAATCTCAGCAGTCCAAACCGCCCAAGCCTACCTTGACCGCATCGCGTTACATGACCCGACCATTCATGCGTTTCATGAAACCTATAACGAACGCACCTTAGAGCGTGCTCAACAAGTCGACGATGGCAAAATCACAGGCCCACTGGCGGGCGTTCCCATTGCCATCAAAGACAATCTCTGCACCACGTTTGGGCGAACCACATGTTCTTCAAAAATTTTGGATAATTTCCAAGCCCCCTACACCGCCACCGCCGTGGCGAAGCTTGAAGCAGCGGGCGCGATTGTGCTGGGCAAAACCAACATGGACGAATTTGCCATGGGATCGTCCACAGAAAACTCCGCCCGAGGCATGACCGCCAATCCGTGGGATACGACCCGCGTCCCCGGCGGCAGCTCCGGCGGATCTGCCGCGGCGGTGGCGGCCGACTTTGCTCCCGGTGCATTGGGTTCAGACACCGGCGGGTCGATCCGTCAACCTGCCGCGTTGTGTGGCGTGGTTGGAATGAAGCCGACCTATGGACGCATCAGCCGTTACGGCCTAGTTGCCTTTGCCTCGAGTTTGGACCAGATCGGCCCGTTTTGTCGTTCTGTTGAAGATGCCGCCCTGCTCCTCGATGCCATAACAGGTCATGACCCACTGGACTCGACAAGTCTCAATGAACCCGTGCCAGAACATTACAAAACCGTTCGCCAAGGCACGCCCAAAAACTTGCGTATCGGCCTCGCCAAGCAGTACATGTCCGACGCCAATGACCCTGCTCTCACAAAAGCTGTCGAGCAAGCCATTGAAGTCTACAAACAAGCGGGCGCGGAGATTGTCGAAGTCGACCTCCCCCACACCGAATACGGCATTGCCGTCTACTACGTCGTCGCCACCGCCGAGGCATCTAGCAATCTCGCCCGCTATGACGGTATCCACTACGGCCATCGCACGGAGAACCCTGATGACCTAGTCGATCTCTACGCAGCCAGCCGTGCTGAAGGCTTTGGCGAAGAGGTCAAACGCCGCATCATGCTCGGAACGTATGTGCTTTGCAGTGGCTATTACGATGCGTATTATCTGCGAGCCCTGAAGGTTCGCAGACTCATCAAAAATGATTTTGAACAGGCTTTTGAGCAATGCGATGCGATTCTCTGCCCCACCACAACGGGGCCTGCCTTTAAGGCTGGGGACAAAACCGACGATCCGCTTGCGATGTACCTCAACGATGTCTACACCGTCAATGCCAACCTTTCAGGCATCCCGGGCATCAGCCTGCCTGCGGGCTTAACCGATGAAGGCTTACCCGTGGCGGTTCAGCTTTTTGGATCTTGGTTTGACGAAGCTCGCTTACTGCAAATCGCTCAGGTCTATGAAACCGCTACTTCACACCAACACCATCGCCCGACCATGGGAAACTAATCCATACCCCCGGAGTTTTTATTCAATGGCAACCAAAACGCAAAAATACTTTTTGGGTATTGACCTCGGCGGAACCAATATCATGGCGGGGGTCGTCGATGCTGGGGGCAACGTTCTATCCCGTACCAAAAGAAAAACCCGCTCCAAAATTGGACCCCAAGGGGTCATCGACCGAATTACCAATGTCGCCAAAGAAGCGACCCTCATGGCCAAGCTTACGTTCAATGATCTCGCTGGCGTGGGAATCGGCGTGCCTGGCCCGGTCAACCCGGCCACCGGCACCGTCATCACCGCCAACAATCTACGATGGGACAATATCCCCTTGGCGGACCTGCTTGCACAAAAGATGTCCTATAAAGGGCCCATTGCCGTGGACAATGATGTGAACGTAGGCACGTGGGGTGAATTCAAGGCCGGGGCTGGCAAACCATTTCATGATGTCATGGGCGTGTTCATCGGCACGGGCATTGGCGGCGGCTTGGTCCTCAACAAAAAACTCTATCACGGCCACTTCAACAGTGCCGGGGAAATCGGACTGACCCTACTGATGCCCAACGCGCAACTGGGACGGCGCACCCTTGAAGACATGGCCAGCCGGACCTCCATGGCCCGACTGATCACCCAACTCATCGAGGCCAACCATCCCAGCATGATCACCGAATTAACCAATGGGAAACTCGATGGCATTCGCTCTAAAATTATTTACCAGGCTATCGAAGCCAAAGATCAAGTTGTTTGCCGCGTGGTCCGTGAAGCTTGTCAATACGTCGGCGTGTCCATTGCGAACATGGTGACCATGCTCAGCTTGCCCTGCGTGATCATCGGAGGCGGACTCACCGAAGCCTTGGGCGACACTGTGATCGACTGGGTCAGAGAATCTTTTGACGATGCGGTCTACCCTGAACATCTCAAAAAATGCAAAATCATTGAGGCGGCCCTTGGTGATGACGCGGGCCTCGTCGGAGCTGCCTTGCTTGCCCAAGCAGCCCAGTAAACCCTTCTTCAATGGGCAAATACCCTTTAGGGTAAGTCACCCAAAAAATAATGATTTTTAGAAAAAAAACGCATTAGGTCTTGATTAATAGACCCATTTCACTAAAAATTTGGAGAGAAGCACGTTTCTAAGCCGATTTGTGTCCTATACACCTTGCTTTCTCCCCTCCGCCCCGTTGTCGCTTCGGTGACAGCGGGGTTTTTACATCTCTCCAATTGGCAGTCCTTCCCAATTACATTAAAGTAATATAAATATTGTATTTAAGGGACCAAAGCCATGAAGATCATCATTCCCAATCAAACGCAGGACAATGAAAACCGCGTTGCCATTGATCCTTCTGCCGTCAAAAAGCTCATTGCCCTTGGTTGTGATGTGGTGATTGCTGCTGATGCAGGAGCCAAAACCTATTATCCAGATCAAGCCTACATCGACCAAGGTGCTACCGTCGCCACGGGAGAAGCCTTTGCCAAAGCATGGGCCGAGGCAGATATTCTCATCACGCTACACATGCCTGAACCTGAGCAGTTAAAGCAAATCAGGTCGGGCGCGATTCTCATGGGCATGCTTGCACCTCTGTCGCACCACGATCAAATGCGTCAACTCCTAGATGGCCACGTCACGGTGTTCAGCATGGAATTTGTCCCACGCATCAGCCGAGCCCAAGCGATGGACGTACTCAGTTCCCAAGCGAACATCGGCGGATACATGGCCGTCATTCGTGGCACGCAATCCTGCCCGAAAATGATGCCCATGATGATCACCGCAGCAGGCACCATTGCCCCCTCCAAAGTATTCATTCTCGGCGCGGGAGTTGCGGGCCTTCAAGCCATCGCCACCGCCAAACGACTCGGTGCTGTCGTCGAAGCGTATGACGTTCGCCCTGAAGTTGAAGAACAGGTCAAAAGCCTCGGCGGACGGTTTGTAAAATTGCCCACCACCCGTGACGATGCCTCCGCCGCCGGCGGGTACGCCAAAGAACAGACCGATGAAGACCGACAAAAACAAATCGAACTAATGACCAAACACGTTGCAGGCGCTGACATCGTCATCACCACCGCAGCCCTCTTTGGCAAAGCGCCCCCACTACTGATCCCCAATGACATGCTCGCCCAAATGGCGCCCGGCAGCGTCGTCGTCGACATGGCCGCAGACCCAACCGTCGGACGAGGTAACTGCGAAGCAACCCAGCCCGGCAGCGTCATCGTCACCGATCACGGCATAACCATCGACGGCACACTGAACCTGCCCGGCCTCGCCCCCGTCCATAGCAGCCAAATGTACGCCAACAACATGCTCGCATTCCTACGCGAAATCATCAAAGAAAAGACGATCACCTTAAACCTCGAAGATGATGTTCAACGGGGGGCCTGCATCGCTCATGATGGTGAACTCACAAACGAACTTGTTAAAAATGCCCTTGCTTAAAACTTAAAACTTGAAATTTAAAATGGAAAGGTTTTTCCTATGGACCCTTTTGTAACCAGCGTCATTGTTTTTGTCTTGGCGATCTTCATCGGCTTTGAAGTCATCACCAAAGTCCCCTCGGCACTACATACCCCACTGATGAGCGGTTCCAATGCCATCAGTGGTATCACCCTCGTCGGCGCGCTCATGGCCTCGATGAATGATGATTTCCAAACCCTTGGCGTCATCCTCGGAACACTCGCGGTCGTCTTTGCCACCATCAATGTCATCGGCGGCTACGTCGTCACCAACCGCATGCTCAAAATGTTCGACTCCCGCAAAAGCTAGCCCCCCCCCCCCCCCGGAAGCTGGGCATTCGATAAAGCCCGGCCTGTTGGGGAATTGCCCCTTTGTTTTTTCTGCCAAAAACCAGCCCCCCTTAACTTGCTCATATTAAAAGATTAAAGATTGGTTTCGTTATGCTTAATACCACACTGGCTCTCAGTCCTGATGACATTATGAATCTGCTGTACCTCACCGCGGCGGTTTTGTTTATCGTCGGCCTCAAACTCCTGTCTAGCATCAAAACCGCCCGACGAGGCAACCTCATCTCCGCATTGGGGATGCTCCTCGCCTGTGCGGTCACCCTTGCCAAACTCACCGGGCCAACCTTGGGAAGCCTTGCGTGGATCGGTGCAGCCGTCGCAGTAGGAACGATCTGTGGCCTCTTGCTCGCATTAAAAACCCCCATGACTGGCATGCCTCAGATGGTTGCCCTGCTTAACGGCTTTGGCGGCATTGCCTCCTTGCTCGTAGCGACAGCAGACTACCACGGCCGCTTTGCACGCACGATCCAAACATTTGGGAGCGATGCCCTCGCTGAAACCAAACGCCAGTTCTACACCCAAACCTGGGTCTGGGACAGTAACCTCGCCATCGGACTAACCGTCCTTGTCGGAGGCATCACCTTTACGGGCAGCCTTGTCGCCTTCGGCAAACTCCAAGGACTCTCCATCACCCCCACCCGACCGATCCAATTCTTCGGCCAAAAATTCCTCATCGGACTCGGACTCCTCGCTTGCCTTGCTCTAGCCATTGCACCGTTGGTGGTCTTTGAATCACCACTCACAGCCGACTTGTCCGACCTCGTCAACCATGCCCACCAATTCAACTGGTTCATCATTGCCATCTGCGTCATTTCTCTACTACTGGGAATCCTTTTGGTCATCGGCATCGGCGGTGCGGACATGCCCGTGGTGGTCTCACTTCTTAATAGTTACTCAGGCATTGCCGCAGCCATGGCAGGATTTGCCCTGCGAAACCAAGCACTCATCATCACCGGCGCACTCGTCGGTGCATCGGGTATTATCCTCACCAACATCATGTGCAAAGCCATGAACCGGTCCCTCGCCAATGTCCTGTTCGGCGGCGTAGGCGGGGCCCCCAAAGCAGGTAGCTCCAGCAGCGGTAAAATCACCGGAACCGCCCGTGAAATGACCGCTGAAGACGTGGCCATCCAACTTGATGCTGCCAGCCAAGTCATCGTCGTCCCAGGCTATGGCATGGCCGTCGCTCAAGCCCAGCACGGCGTGGCTGAACTGGGCAAAGCCCTTGAAGACCGTGGTGTTACCGTGAAATACGCGATCCATCCCGTGGCCGGCCGCATGCCCGGGCACATGAACGTCTTGCTCGCTGAAGCGAATGTTCCTTATGAACAGCTCTGTGACCTTGAACAGATTAACCCTGAATTTGAGCAAACTGACGTGGTCCTGGTCATTGGCGCCAACGATGTGACCAACCCCGCAGCCCGTCATGCAACGGAGAGTCCGATCTATGGCATGCCGATTCTGAACGTCGATCAAGCTCGCTCGGTGGTGGTCATTAAGCGAAGCCTCAACCCAGGCTTTGCAGGCATTCAAAATGAACTCTATTTCCAACCCAACTGTGGCATGCTCTTCGGCGATGGCAAAGCCATGGTCAATGCCTTGATCACAGCGTTGGCTGAAATTTAAGACGCGCCCCCGCGAACGCTGTTAGCGTGTGGCTATTTTTCAAACGACCCACCTCGTCAGAGGCGGTAAAAAATGATGCCATTTTCTCCAGGGTGCCATGCCTTTCATTTACCGAAAGGGACAAGTCACACTGGGGGACTTCCGGGGGGCTTTCATTTACCGAAAGGGGCAAGTCGCACCGGGATCGCCACAGCTTCCACAACCGCCCATGGGCATGGGGTCCGGCTGCCCAGACCCCGCAGAGAAAACGCTATGCACCCGTGCGGTCTGATCGTGGCCACATGCTTCACACGCCATTGGCTCATCTGCCGCAGCCATGGAACGGATCACTTCGGTCAACTCATGACATTTTTCACAACGGTATTCGTAAATAGGCACCAGACAACTCCTTGGTGAACGCAATCACTTCACAAAATCAACGTGACGAATTGTAGGAGCAGAACCCTAACCCAGCAAACATTTGCCACGGCTTGAGCTTCAATAAACCTAACTTTTATTTTAATTTGGATGCCACGCAGTAACGCCCCAATCATCGCAACCGAATCTGCCAAGGCTGGACCGGCTTCACAATGACCTTGTTTTCAATGCGGGTGGCCACGATGCGGCGTTGGTGACGGCCATCAATGCGGCGGTCGATGCGGCGATCAATTCGCTGGCTCATCAAAGCGGGATTGGCAACCCTATTCCCAGCAGCACTTACGTGGGTTGCGAGGGGGGAGGTCAGGACTTGATTCATATCTGGGCTGAGGATAAAAACCGTGTTGGCTGGGATGGTTTCTAGAAAGAGGCCGTCTCGTTTGGAAGATACGTTTTGGGCGAATTCTTGTTTTTTGCCTTTGGATTGTTTGATCGGAACCCAATAGTTGGGCTGATCCATTTGAGCGGTCACGCCGGGCGAAACGCGATAGAAGGCTTCGGATCGGGTGCGGCTGGTCAGTGGGTTGGCTCCGCCGAGCTGTTGCAGTTGCCTGACTCTTTCTCGAGGCACTGCAAACAAGGATGTATGTTCACCATTGGAACGCAACCCTTGAGTCAGTTGACGAGAACTACGGCTAAGCAGGTCCAAGTCGCCAACGCCTTGATCCACGGGTCTACCTTGGATCGCTTGTGCCATAACAATGGTGGAGAAAAAACTTCCGACAATCAGGATAATCAAAGAGATTCGCATACTTAAGATTATCGGCTCATTCGCCTGTCAAGGCTGAATTTGGGTATGCTAGCCGGTATGTCTGTGGATCAGGATTTAGCCATTTTCGATGAGATTCCCGCTCGGTGCGAGCAATTGCGTCAAGTCATTGGGCAAGCGGTGGTGGGTCAGTCGCAGACGGTGGAACTCCTTTTGGCTGCCTTGATCTGTCATGGCCACGTGTTGTTGGTGGGTGTTCCGGGTTTGGCTAAGACACGGCTGGTGCGAACGTTGGGGGCTGCATTGGATTTAACCACGCAGCGGATTCAGTTTACGCCTGACCTGATGCCTTCGGACATTGTGGGAACGGAATTGATTCAGCCAAATTCTCAAACAGGCCAGCGGGAGTTGGTTTTTCAACCGGGTCCTGTGTTTGCACATTTGGTTTTGGCAGACGAGGTAAACCGGGCACCGCCCAAGACGCAGGCAGCGTTGCTTGAAGCGATGGCCGAGCGTCAGGTCACTGCTGGGGGGCAGACTCGCGGGTTACCTGAGCCGTTTGTGGTGATTGCCACTCAGAACCCTATTGAGTTGGAGGGGACCTATCCGTTGCCTGAAGCGCAGTTGGACCGATTTATGTTCAGTTGCCACATGGATTATCCAGATCGAGCCCAAGAGATGGCCATTGCGCGTCTGGGCGAAGATGATTTTGAGCAGGCCATTAAGCCGGTGGTAGATCATCCAACACTTGGGGCATGGAACCGCGTCGTCGGCAAGATGCCTGTGAGCGAGAGGCTCACGGGACTGGTCGTGGATTTGGTTCGCGCAACCCGACCCAGTCAACAAGAAACATTGCCAGGAAAACAACCGGGGGAGCCGGGGGTACGACCGGGGGCACTTCCGGGGGCGGGGGCGGGGGTGGGGGCACTTCCGGGGGTGGATCGTTATCTTTCGTGGGGCGTGGGACCTCGTGGGACTCAGCATGTCTTGCGGGGGGCGTGTGCGTTGGCTGCGATGGCAGGCGAGCCGACACCGACATTGGACCATGTTCGTCTCGTGGCACCGGCGGTTTTGCGTCATCGGTTGGTTTTAAATTTTGATGCGATGAGTCAGCAGATCACGCCTGATCAGATTCTCGAAGAAGTTTTGGAGACATGCCTCAAATGAACAGCAAACACACAACGCCCCATCACTGGTATCGGATCATCGGATGGATCGGCATCTGCTGCCTGGCGAGTTGCTCCGCGGAGTATCAGTCCAAGCAACTGCATCGCGCCCGCCAAGCTTATACCCAAAAAAACTACACACAGTCTTACCACTTGTCTGTTGGCATTTTCCGGTCCGCTAGCACGCAGTCGACCGTCACGCAGGAGGCCTACTACCTTGCGGGCATGTCCTCTCACAAGCTCAAAAAATTTGCCACCGCCAAGAAGATGCTTCATCAAGCCTCAACGAGTTTGGACCGCCAATTGGCAGGCGACGCGTTGACTCAATTGGGCTTGATCTACAACAAAGAGTTGCAATTCGCCAAGGCAGCGGCGGCTTTTAGCGGTGCGGCTGTAAAATTAAATGGGCAGGAACGAGCACAGTGTTATTTTCATGCAGGCTTGGCTCAGCAGAATTTAGGTTGGTGGCCTCGGGCGAGATCTTCGCTGTTACTGGCGCGTGGGTACAACAAAAAAGCAGAGTTGGGCCGTCAGATCCAAGCGTATTTGAACACCACAGGCTTCACACTTCAGGTGGGCGCTTTTCGCCAGCGGTCTTTGGCGATGCGGCGAGCAGGTGAATTAACCCGTCTCACCCAAAACATGCGGATCAGTCTGCCTCGCGTGACTGCGGAAAATCCGTCTCCCAAAAGCCCGTTGTTGTATCGGGTTCACATTGGACACTTTTCCAGCTACAACACGGCCGCCGCAGCCCGCAAACAAATCCAAGTCTCCGAGGCCATGATTGTCCCACTGGCGAAGCCTTGATCAAACCGTTTCATTCGGCACGGCTATTGGGCTCTTTTAACAATCGTTATTTCTCTATGTCCAAAGGTCTTTCAGAGGAACCCACTGGGGTCAACTGCTGGCATCGTCGCAAAGACGCGAGCAAAAGTCCATGGGCATCTGAACGGTTGGCCTCGTGAAAATAGGCCTGGATCACTGCGGGCGGATCTTGTGCGTCAAGGAAGGGTTGAACCTGACCTTGGGTCAATTTCCACAACAATTTAAGAAGCTGAACATCTTCTTCTTGTGGATTTGGGTCAGCCAATGGCGCCTTTTCAGATTGTTCAAACAAGGTCATTGTCCAACTCGTCATCAAGAGAAAAAACCACTTTTTTATTTCGACATGAAACACAGGTGAGGTGCTAAATTCCCATGAGTGCATACGGGTCATAGGTACAGGTTGCCTGTCGATAATCCATCGGCCGCACCCCAATGCGACGGCCGAACGTGGCGGTAAAGTGGCCATGATCTGAAAAACCACAACGCAGCGCAATCTCTCCCACCGACAGGCGGCCATGAGCCAACATCCATTGCGCCACCTGAAGCTGACGTGCCTGCAAATACTGCTTGGGACTGGTCCCAACGTGCTTGGTAAACAAGCGATGAAAATGATACGGACTCACCCGTGCAGCCTGTGCAATCGTGGTGAGACTGGGATTTTCATGAAAATGATCCCGAATAAAAGCCACCGCCCTAGCCACCCGATCATCTCCAAACTCGACTGTCATGCTGATGGATTTATCTTGCATGGGTCTTCGCTCAATGGACCAATACACCGCCTCGGACAATTCAAACACTCGCTGCTTCGTAAAACAAATCCAGTCCGCATGCTCCCCCCGTTCCATGACAAAATCATGCACCTGCCCAAGAACCAAATCAGGCCAACGCTGAGCAACCACCCTCTGCAAGGCTTCAAACATGGTCCTGGTGCTTTGATCGTCCCCCGCCAATGCCAATTGCGCCAAGGGGTCTGCGTGAATCAGACGGCCATCATGCCCCAACAAAAACTTGGTCAAACCCAACTCAAGACCATAATTAAAAAGTGTTTGCCAATAAGCCAAACGACACTGAGCCGTCACCCTGTCCACAGACGAAAAATGACCCACCTCACGTCGCAACGCCAAAATCCAAACACGCCTGTCCTTCACCGATTCAATTCGCTGGCAAACCAACAAATGCTCATCACTTTCATGATGAACCCCTTGATCCAAACCCAAGACCCAGTCACGAACCTCCACCGCGGACCAATTTTGACAGGCCAAAACTTCATCCAATTGCGGATGATCCATATGAAACAAGCCCAACAGAGCTGAATCAGAAGGCAAACAATGTTTCAACGCTTCCAAAAAAACCGAGCCAGACGGGCTCATTGGAATCGGAGAAGCAAATGATTGATTCTTATATTTGGTCAACATCGGATTTCAACCATTTCTTCGCATCAAAGCGAAATATGACCTGCCCCCCCCCTTCCAGACACGCGGACAACCTAGAATCATTCTACGAACGATAGGCGCTCGAATTCCACTATTGGTTATAAAAAAAAAGGGGGACTAACCTAAGGCTTGACCGGTTGATCCGACCAGGCGGTAATATCCGAACAGGGCTGTTCAAGCCTCCATTGTAGATTTCCGCCCGCGCAATTGATGTGCGCCATGAAGAATTTTCGGCGATAACGCCAGAATAACGGCCAAATAATCTGGCGATCCGTCTGAGGAATCGGCAAATCCATGAGCTTGTCCGGATCATGCCACTCCAAAACGCCTTCGTTAAATTTCATTCGCATCACTTTAGCAGGACAGGTTAATTCATACAGAAAAATCAACCAATGCGTGGCATCAAGGTAGCCTGTTTCAGAAATAATGCCCGTCAGATGTAAATCTTCAGGCAAGCAGGTCACTTCCACTTCTTCGTGAATTTCACGAATCGCACAAGCAGTCGGACTTTCCCCGATCTGCTGCTCAAGCTTCCCGCCGATGGGCGAGTAAAGCTCAATGTTGGGCTCTTTGTGACGATGCAGCAAAAGCACCCGCCCCTGCTCATCAAAGAGGTAACACAGCGCGGCAATTCGATAAGGTAAATCAGTGGACATCTTTGAAGACACAACCTTGCTTATTTTCAGTCAATCTTTTCAGCAGATTCCTGCACTGCCGGTGGTGATGGGGCCGTTGATATAGTCCCGTGGGTCGGTTACATGGCCGGTCAGAGCTGACGCAGCAGCGGTCAATGGGGAAGCAAGGAACACGCCTGCTTCTTTGTGACCCATGCGGCCGGGGAAGTTACGGTTGGTCGTGCTGATGCAGTTGATCGGCTCATTGAGACGACCAAAGGTATCTTGCGGCCCGCCCAAACAGGCTGCACACGAAGCAGCGCCAAGCAGACAGCCCGCGTCTTGAAGCACCTGTTCAATATTCTTTTGACCTTCCTTCACAGGTTCGCCGTCGAGACCCAGACGTTTCATGTCTGCGTGAACTTCGGTGGAACCAGGGACGACAAAGGTGGGGATTTTCACCTGCTGGCCATGAAGGATGTTGGCAGCAAAGATCATGTCGGTGATTTTTCCGCCTGTACAGGAACCGATGTAGGCTCGGTCGAGTTTGATGTCTTTGCATTCACGGGCGGTGGCGGTATTGTCAGGGCTGTGAGGTTTGGCCACGAGGGGTTCAAGGTCATTGAGGTCCCAAGTGAATTCGCCGTCATATTCTGCGTTAACGTCTTCTTGATAAACGGTCCAGTCGGGGCGATTGGATCGCGCTTCGACGTAGCGAAGGGTTTTTTCGTCCACATCACAGATGCCGTTTTTACCACCCGCTTCGATGGCCATGTTGGTGAGGGTCATCCGATCTTCGAGGCTCAAGCTCTGCACGCCGTCGCCGGTGAAATACATGGCTTTGTAGGTTGCACCGGAGAAGCCGACTTGGCCGATGACTGCGAGGATGAGGTCTTTGGCGGTGAGGTAGGGCGGGATGTTGCCTTTAAAGGTGAACTTCATGGTCGGCGGCACTTTGAGCCATGTTTTACCGGTTCCCATGGCAAAGGCGGCATCGGTGTTGCCGACACCGGTGGCGAATTGACCGAAAGCACCTGCGGTGCAGGTATGGCTATCGGTGCCGAGCATGATTTCACCCGGACGGCAATGGCCTTCTTCGGGCAGTGCTTTGTGGCACACCCCTTTGTAGTTGGTTTGGGTGGGGTCCCGGTATGGGTTTGGCATTCCTGATCCGGCCTGTGTATTCACAAAATCGGGGTCGTAGTAATAGGGAATACCTTGCTCGGTCACAAAGTCCCGTAGGATTTGGATGTTGCGATGACATTTATCGTCTGCGGTGAAGATGTAGTGATCGGGAATGATTGGAATGCGTGTGGGGTCCCAGACTTTGGCGTCTTTGCCGAAACGTTCTTTGAAGATGCCGATGGTTCCTGGGCCGCAAACGTCATGGGTCATCAGGATATCAACATTGACCCAGACATTGTCACCGGGTTGAACTTGGTCTTGGCCACAATGGGCTGCAAGGATCTTTTCGGTCATGGTCATCGCACGCGGCATATCAGTTACTCCAACTAGGTTCTCAATGGCAGAACAATTGTCTTAAGTTCAAAAGAAGTCCCGTATCATAGCGTTCACGAGCCAAATCGGCTACATCCGGACTTTACGCCACGGTCCGGTCGTGACACAATAGAACCTTCGCCTGTGAAACACTATTGGAGACCTAGGCCCATGCAGTTGATGAGTTGGTCCATTGCCCGATTGGGAAGCCGCTTTGGTTTGTTGTTTGAACCTTACAAGCGTCAAGTACGCCACTCGGCACTGGGACGCTTTTTAGATGAGCCATTGGACCTTGCAGTGGGTATCGAAGGGCCTGACGGCCAACAGCGTGTCTTGCCCTTCACCGCTGAGGGAGAATTGTTCCACACCATGGAGCAATTTGAACGAGCCAACTCCATTACCTTTCGCGCGTTCAGCGCGGACTACAACCTGCGTTTTGAATTGAATATTCATAGCGTGTTCTATCCACAGGATGAATCGCTTTGCTTGCTCCCGGCAATTTATCTTGAAATGCGAATCAACCCTGCCGGCGGCGTTCGGTGGACCAAGCCCAAATATCCATCTTTGGACAAAATCAAACTTTTTTTACGCATCAACCGCGCCAACACGCAAATTGATGCCGACTCCACCTGCAACCATTGCGGTGCATGCTTGAACATGACCTATGAAAACCGCATGCAACCCACACTCGATGAAGGACAAACCCAAACAGCCATTCCCGCAGATGATCGCGTGGTCGGGGTCACCGAACGCATCGTCAGCCTAAACGAAGAAGCCGTCGCCGATGCCGATGGCAAGGGAATGTCCCTCACCTTACCCATCACCGAACAAGGCAGCGGCACCAAATGGCGACTTGTCTGGGGCGCTTTCTGCGGCGACCCGGTCTTAACGCTCGGCAAAGGTAAAAACGCTGAGCCAATGAAATTCAAATACACCGCGTTGTGGAAAAACCTCGACGCAGTGATCAAAACCGCGGTCGAAGAACGCGATGACCGCTTGGCCCGTTCACGCAACTTTGAAAAAATCCTCGAACAAGCCCCCCTGCGAACCGCCCAGCGGCATCTTTTAAATCAAAGCTTTCAGCAATTCCTCAGCAACACCTTCTGGTGTGAACGTGCCGACGGCACAGACTGGTTTAGCGTCTGGGAAGGAAGCTGCTTTTTCCATTCCACCATCGATGTCGAATACAACGTGGCGTTGCTTTACCTGACCTTGTGGCCAAGACTGCTTGCCATCCAATTCGATCAGTGGTCTGAACACTTCACCCCACACAAACCGTCCCGCGGCGCCTTTTTACATCATGACATGGGCCTAGGCATGACCATCGCAGGCCAAGGCTACAACCATGACATGCCCGTGGAAGAAAACGCAAATTTCCTGCTGTTGTTACAGGTCTATGCCCATTGGACAGGCGACCTGTCACCGGTCCGCCGCCATGAGAAGCTATGGCTGCAACTGGCCAACTATCTACAGTGGACCGACCGCGACGCCAGTGGGTTCCCCTCTGAAGGAACCGCCAACACAATTGATGACGCGACCCCTGCCCAGCAATATGTACGCAAACAAACCTACTTAGCAGTCAAACGATTGGCGGCCCTAAGCGCAGCAAGTGAACTTTTAACCCATCTCAACAAAACCGAGTTGGCCAAGCAATACGAAAACCAAGTCCACCTTGATGTCCCCCGCATCGAAGAAGCTGCCTGGCGGGGCGATCACTTTGCCACATGCATCGATCCGTCGGCTATGGGACTCAGAGATGCCTGGACCCACAAGCCCCTTGGAACCGAACCTCTCAAAAACACCGAGGCCTATAGCATTTACACCGCCAATGCCCTGCTCTTGCCTGCAATGTGCGGGCGACCTTGGCTGTTGAACACCCAAAAACTGATCGACGATATGGTCAACAGCTTGCGTGAAACGCTCGGACGTTATGGTTGTGGACACAATGACGCAGAACCTGAAAACGTCTGGGTCTCCCAAAATCTTTGGCGCGATCATCTCATGCGATATCTCGGTGCCACCGGCCCCAACCACGCTCAAGGCTATTGGGACATGCAGGTAATGAGCAACACCGCCAATCAAAGTTTTGGCTTTATCGATACCTACGTCAACAACAACCTCAGCTTCTACCCCCGAGGCATTGTCTCCATCGGCTACCTGCTTTCGTATCCCAGGCTAATCATCGACCGCCTAGCATCCGACGGCGTTCATATCAGTGTGGACCCCGACCGAACCTACGCGCAGCGATGGCCATTGCTACCTCTGGCTGACTGGAAGGCGGGCAAAGTTCCCGTCTGTGTCGTCGACTGCAACGGCAACGGCTCTCATGTGGTCATCGAAACCGCCATCGAATCCGTCATCGTTCGAGGCGATAACGGCCCCGAAGACACCAGCCAAATCAGCGGCGTCAACGATCCTTCACAACAATGGATCGGCTAGCCATTGTCTCGACACAACATCACCCCACCACGTCAACAATCCCCCAATGCGACAACAAAAGGCACAATGCCTATACTCTGGCGATTATGAATACACCCCAATTGATTCAACGGATTGCCGACGAGGCATTGCTACATGGCGACTTCACTTTGCGGTCCGGCCGCAAGAGCAAATATTACCTAGACAAATACCTCTTTGAGACCCAACCAGACATCCTCAAAGCACTGGGCGAACTGTTTGCCACCCATATTGATGACTCCGTGGATCGACTGGCTGGTGCTGAACTGGGCGGGATTCCACTGGTGGCCTCGACGAGCATGGCCACGGGGAAGCCCAGCATCCTCATTCGCAACCAGAAAAAAGACTACGGCACAGCCAAACAACTCGAAGGCAAACTCGAACAAGGTGACCGAGTGGTCATTGTCGAAGACATTGCCACCACCGGCGGACAAGTCCTTGAAGCAGCCAAACTCCTCACCGACCTCGGTGCGGTGGTAGTCAAAATCATTGCGGTGATTGATCGCCAAGAAGGCGCTCGAGAAAATGTCGAAGGTGCAGGTTTTGTCTTTGAATCCCTGTTTACCAAAACAGACCTGGGCATTGACGAATAAACCTGAGGCACCCTGCCGCCAGATGCGAATCAATTCGTTGGTGTAAGAATCCGACTTTGTCAAAGCCGCAAGCAGTGTATTTTTCATCATTTTTTGCCGCCCCCCCGGACGCGCACGCTGTTAGCGTGCGGCTGCTTTTCAAATGACCCACCTAGCCAGAAACGGTAAAAAATGATGCAAAATACTCTAAAAGACTCAAAACGCTCTGTCGTCTTCAATCTTCTCTTACTGAATAGCTAATAGCTGACAACTGATAGCTTCAAAATCACATATCCAACAGCCAGACAGCCACACTGCTAGGACCCAATCGCAGGGATCGGGCATTGGTGTCAAAAGGTTCGTTCGTGGCAAGGTTGACTGCTTTAAGACCTGTAGGCCACAAAGAGCCCGGCGGAATCGAGCGACTGCCAGGACCAAAGTTTGCCGCAATCACATACATCCGATTGTCCCGCCCCATGACCCGCATGACCCGTAACTCGCCATCAATTTTGTGCGTACTTTTGGAGGCCAGGTAACCGGTTTCCTGTGCATTGGTGTTGGTTGCGATTACAAAACCAATGTCCAGAATCACCGTATAAGGATGAACCGCCTGCACATGGTTGCGATGATGCCAGCAAAGTTCGTCCACATGGAGGCTTTGATATGAGCCACCACGACGTTTAAAGGATCGGTCCAAGCACAATTGACTGCTGCCATAAACACCCACCACGCCGAGACGATGATCGATATTGACCCAGTTGCTATTGAGTTCGACGATTTCATCTTTGAGCGTTTCGGTTGCCAGTTGAAGTTGGTTTTCTTCGGTGGTTAAGGTTCGCACGTAGCCGTTGAACAAATCGTTGGGCAGGTTCATGTGCATGCCCTTGATGACTGCGGGAAAAGCTCTGGTTTCACCGGTGCGACAATGGTGCAATCCGACCATGGTCTGGCCGTCAGGCAAAGCCACAAAAGCCATCTGCAACGTGCCTAGCTGCGTGCTTTTCCAGCCTTCTGCCACAGGCACGTCAATGCCCTCCGCCAAGCGGCCGCATGTGGCAAAACCCCCTTCAAAAGTATCAATATGAAACCCTTCAAGACGACGATGCGTATCGCCTGCGGTATCCCCCATAAAACGCACCACGCTACACAGATTCGCAGGGCCTTCTAAAAGATGACCATCGTCTGGAGGCAGGCAAATCGCGCCAAGTTGCTCAGGAGATTGCCACGACATATAGCTCAACCGTGTTGCACTGCGATGCCAAACCGCATCCTGCTTATTCGCTTCCCAACCGCCCGCAAGGGATGTTTCCAGATCAATCGCCGAAGAACCCTTCCATTGAATTTGCTGATGACAAGCCATCGCCATCGCAATCGTAAACGCTTGATCTGATTCGAGCTTGGCCAAGTAATAAGGATTGGTCTGACGTAAATGAGCGAGGCGACCTGCAAAAAAACTACCATCGTCATTGTGAGCCTGCTCCTTGGCGATCATCTGCAATTGACTGGCAATCAAATACAAACAGTGGCCATCATCAAGCACATTTGCCGCCAACAGCATGATCGGCAGCATCTCTTGCTGCGTGGTACAGAAACGGACGGTACGTTGGGGTTCTGTACCCCAATCACAAAGTCTGCCGTCGGCAAACATAAGACGCTTGACCTCTTGCCACAGATCAGACAATAATTCTTTGGGCAATTCAGCCTCTGGAAGATCAAAATGATACATCGCAGCACTGGCCAAAAGCGAAATTTTCCCTGCCAAATCCAACGTTTCATCAAACAGAATCGAACCCGAAGATTTTGAAGCATCATCCGTCACATCTGAATCGGATTCGGATTCGATGGCGGCGTGCAAACTGGCTTGGACCTGCGGAGAGTCCCACTCGGCCATGCGTTTTAAAAACCAGTCGCTAGCCATGGTCAAAGGCTCGGTTCGTAGATATTTAATTTCACTCACGAGCACACGATGAAGTGCTTGGACATCTTCCTCTGCAAGGTAATCGGTCATCAAACGCATCGCAAAAAGCGTGCGTTCCAAGGCCTGCACACTCGCGGGCGTATGCCCCCACTTTCGCCCATCGGTACAAGCAAGGTCGCCTGTTTTGTGAGAAGCAAGGCTAAACCGCAACCCAGCCAATGCCTTGGCCTGATGAGCTTGCACATCACGGTCATCAATGGACGCGAGGGTGGCCATGGCTGCGACGAATTGCAGGTTCGCTTGCACGCCCCATGCGTCATAGCCTGTGCCATAACAGCCCAAGCCTGGATGGTCAGGCAAATCCAACCAATCAGAACCCGTGCTTTTAGACCAACTAGAAAGCAGCTTTAAACATTGACGTACATCGAGCATAAACAGAACCTATTGCACAGCAGAGACCCCAGAGTCTTCATCGACCAATTGTTGCAAATCCGCCAGCACCTTGTCATTATCCCACAGTTGCCCTTGATAATCCCGGGTGAAACGGCCTTTAGAATCAATGATAATCATTTCAATGCTATGACTAAAAGATCCCCCAGAATCGGGATACAGATCTATTTGGAATTCTTGGAGTAATTCGCTGAACGAGTCCTTGTTCGGCCGCACCATCGTCATGTGCGAGCGACCCTCAAAAAGCAAGCCTCGATCCATGCCATATTTTTTCAATCGCTCAGGCGTGTCATATACCGGATCGTAGCTGATCAGTAAGAGCTGTACCTTGTCGCCTAGACCTACAGCGAGCACCTTGCGTTGAAGGTTCGCCATCTGCACGGTGATCAGAGGACACATCCGTGGATCGGGGCATCGGGTGTACATGAATGTCACTGCCGTCGGCCGCGTGACGATTTGGGAGAGCTGCAAAGATTGCCCTTCCTGATCGGTGACTTCAAAATCCAGGTCGTAAGCATCTCGCTCAGCAGGAACGAACCACTGGCCAGCCCGAGCGGGAGGCTTTTCTTTACGTTCAGCCATGACCTCGGCCACCTGTTCGTTGGTTGGCACGGGAGCGACTTCTTTCGTCGGCGGACAACACGGAGGCAAAGCAGATGCGGCCTCGGTCGTCACTTTTACATCAGACGACGTTTTCAATGATGCTGGAGACTCCTCTTTACATCCAACCAAACCAAAACTGACACCAACCAAAATCAAAATTGTGAAACGGGCAAACATGTGTGCGTCCTTTCGGGTGGAAACGAACTGCTTATCACTTAAAAATAGCCGCAAGCAAACTGCTTGCGCGTCTGGCATTCCAAGGAAACTTCCGGGGAACTTCCGGGGAACTTCCGGGGAACTTCCGGGGAGATTCCGGGGATTCCGGGGATTCCGGGGGTTCCGGGGGGGGGATTATTGCTGACGTCGCGTAGCTTCTCCAAGTGTTTTTTTCTCACTATTGGTCAAACTTTGAATACCAGAGATTTTGACTTTATCGAGGATTCGGTTCACCTCAGCCTCTAAGGAAGTACGGGTCTTTTCCTCTCGCTGTTGACGCCAATTTTGAGCCCGCCCCGCAAGGGTGGAACCTCGCCCAAACCGGTCGGCAAAGTTCAATAAATTCGGATGACGCACCAGTAAAAACCCAAGAGCCGCACCGCCCAGATGCGCTGCCTGGCCACCTGCATTACTGCCTGCGTTGATCACGGTATAGGCTGCAATCGCCAACGCGACCCACAGCACCACTTTCAACGGCACAGGCAAAATGAACATGACCAAAACCTTCGTGTCCGGAGCGATGCGTGCTGCAGCAACGAGAATTCCAAATATCCCTGCCGACGCACCCACCAACGGTGTCCATGGCGCATCGACCAAGACACCCATCGAAAGCAACAACAAATACGCCACCGCGCCCGTGATGCCACACAACAGATAAAAAGCCAAAAACCGCTTGGAACCCAAATACATTTCAATCATCGGGCCCAAGAAAAACAACCCCAGCATATTCATTAAAATATGATTGAAATTCGCATGCAAAAATTGAAACGTAATCAATCGCCAAATTTGAAATTGTTGAATCGCCAACGTCGCTGAAAAATGACCCAGCCCATCAAGCAACGGCATCTGCATCATCCCGTGTGGTGTGGCCTGTGTCACCACCATCCCCATACGAGCAAACAACGCATCGAGAAAAAACGCCGCGATGTTAATAATGAGCAGCCAAGTCACCACGGAATGACGGCCTAGCTTTGGCAAAGCAAAACGACCCATTCGGGTGTAATTGCCACCCAAATTTCCGGAAGAACTTCCAGTAAAGCCCGATAGGCCACGGTTATAATCTCGGTCGTGAAAACTCATCGGCTCGCAGTATGATTCCCAAAAGTTTGATAATACAACAACGTCGCAATCGTCTTGCCGTCACGGATTTCTCCGTCACGAATCATCGCGATGGACTGTTCCAACGGCATCACCTCAACGGTAATCTTCTCCGAAGCTTCGAGCTGCTGTCCAACGGCTTCAAGATCTGTTGCAAGGTAAGCCCACATCTGTTCTGTACAAATACCCGGACTGGAAAAAAACGTCGTCAAAAGATTCATCCCCGACGCTCGGTAGCCCGCCTCTTCAATCAACTCCCGACCGGCTGTCTGCTCAGGCGGCTCGCCCGAATCGAGCGTGCCAGCGGGCAATTCCCAAAGTAACTGACCCACGGCCGACCGATCATTGCGGATCATCACAATCGTTCGCTCATTGAGCAACGGTAAAATCACCACCGCGCCCGGGTGAACCACCACATCCTTGCGAAACATCCCCGATGCTGGATCACGATTGGGCAGCTCCGTTGTCACGACATCAAATCGCTTGCCTTCAAATACCTTCGTCGCAGTTTTTTGCAGGTCTTCGTTCATGAAGACACATTGTATACCAATTGCTTCAATAGAACATGATCCTTTCAGATTAAGAACATCCTTTGACAAACAAGATAAAAAGACGGTTTTTCAGTGGCATCAACACCTTTAATCGCGTATTCTCTAATTCCTTCTGGATGGACGCTTCTATTTAATTTCGGACTTTACTTTTCCCGAAACTGCCGGTCTCCCGGAAACCACTGGCCTTTGAGCCCTTGAAAACGATCAAAGTAACGGACTGAATTTGAGAAAGAACAAAGCACCAATGACGCATCAAAGATTGATTTTAAGTGGCTTACTGGCTGCTTGTATGGGACTTTGTGGATGCTCCACGCTCGGAACCGCCAAAGTCCCCCCGCGTGTGAAATTAATCACGCCACAACGCGTCTATCATCAACTGACCTGGAACCCCGAAGAATTAACCAAAGACGTTGCAGTACGATCCCATCGCGTCACCCGCAGCGCCAGCTACCACACGGTGCGTGTTCGAACGGCAGAAAAACCCCATGTTCACGACAAACATGACATGGTCGTCACCGTTCTGTCTGGCATCGCACGCATCCATCTGGGTCTCAAATCCTTTGACCTCAAACCCGGCGACGTGGTGGAAATCCCACGTGGAACCATCCACTGGGTCGAAAATTTATCTGCCAAACAAGCCTACGAAGCATTTGTGGTCTTCACCCCACCGTACCATGGCAGAGACAAACGAGTCATCGATCTACCTCGGTAATCAAAACAGGCCATGGGCCATTTCTGATTGTGCCTCCCCCACAACAACGTTCCAATAACTCACAATTTGAGATTCATACGCATCTGGCATTGCGTCGATAGATCAAATAGTAAGGCAAATAAACTGCCTTCAAACGGTGCTTTGCACCCGCGGCTGCCATATAATACAAATAGCACGTGGCAGACGAGAATATGTTTAGGCTCAAAAAAGCCTAAACACTGAAACAAAAACAAGTTAAAGTGATCAAGGGGATCGACCATGCAATCAAAAAAACTTTTTGCCATCACCAGCATCCTAGTCTTTGGCATTGCCGAAGTGACTGTTCAAGGCCAATACGGACTGGACAACAACCTCGAACAATCCTCGAGCCAAATCAACCCCAGCTCCCCTTTGACAGATTATGGTGCGAGAAACAACCTCATCACCGGTAACGTCAGTGGAAACAAACAGTTCCGTGGCAACGTCGACTATGGCTCTGCGGGCGATTTCCGAGGTTCCGCCGGCAGTGACCACCTCTTTCGATACCGAGCCAGCGCAGCCCCCGCAGGCGCGATACGGAACATGCTCAGCCCCCAAAGCATCCGACGCAGTAGTCGAGCAGCTATTTTGGGCAATGTCCCCACACTTCGCTCGAATTCTCGGAACCTGATCCCATCGGTCGATACCTCCGTCGGCACTTATCGGACAGGTCAAGTCCAACCCCAAGCACCAGGTGCCAGCCAAGCTGGCCTCAGTAGCAACAGGTCCTTGAATGTACGAACCCGCCAGCAAAGCCGTGCCCAGCCAGGCTCACCCATGACCGTGAATCTGCGTCCGCTTGCCATCGGCGGCCGCTCTGCTGCCTCGGTCCCCGCGCAGCGAGCTTTCACGCCTTCGCAAACCAACCCCGATAGCTTGCTGGCTTATCCTTTATCCACCGCCCCCAAACCCACCGCTCAAACACCTGCCCCGGCGCGAAGCCTCCTCTCCTCACAGCCGGCTCATGAGCCTCATGCTTCTCAAGAACAGCGTGTGTTGAAACTTCAATCTCAACAAACTTCAGATCAGGGATCATTAAACGCCCTGCCCGGACAAGATGCCTTCCAAATGCTCCGCCAAGCCAAAGCCAACCGCCAACGCATCGCCCAAGGTCTCGAACCACTCACCCACGGCCCCAACCCCACCAACCAACTCATCAAATCGACCCACAAAAAAACCGCAACCCCCGGTTCCCCCGGTTCCCCCGGCTCCCCCGGTTCCCCCGGCTCCCCCGGCTCCCCCCGAACCCCTGCAAATACCTTGGGGTCACCCCAATCCCTTGGCAATGCCCAAACAGTCGCCCAGGCGGACGCGTTTAGCCAAGTGCTTCAAGCCGTGTCTCAAGGTATCACCACGCCACAAGAATTAGCACGCCAACGACAGCAAGAACAACAGCAAATCACCCACGCACGATTGACTGCCCGAGGTGTCCAAACACCACAACCCGCCATCGCCAGCCCACCCCCCACCGGCGGCTTGTTCGCAACAGCCAAACCCGCTGCTAAAACCGCCCCTGTGGTCCCAGGAATCCCCGAACACTCTTCACAAACAGCCACCGACTTACAACGCCAGTGGTACAACACACGCATGCTCCAACAAGGGAACAATAACTTGCGTCATGGCCAGTATTTTGATGCAGCACGCAAATTCCGAAATGTCCTGCTTTCTGAGCCAAACACGTTCGAAGCCAGCAGAGGCCTGCTCCATGCTCAGATTGGTGCGGGCATGATCCGCGTGGCCTCGTTGAACCTGCGATCACTTTTTGAAAAATTCCCTCAAAGCATCTCAAACAAAGTCGATATCGCAACCTTACCAAACGCAAAAAGACGCAACTGGGTCCGTCAGCAGGCACAAAGTTTAATGGATCAGTTTGGGAATCATGATGCGGCTTTGCTCTTGGCCTATCTGGGCTATCAGACATCTGACGCACAGTTGTTACAATATGGCATGAACATAGCGCAGCAGAACCTTCAGGGCGACCCCCTCCTTCCGCTGCTTCGCCGTGCTTGGCAAGGGAAATAAAGTTTCTTCCCCCCAAAAGCCTCCCAACAACACCCGCAAGACCACGTTTCAGCAACCGTTGGTTCCTTGAAACAGTGCAAAGTATTGTTTGAATTTAAGATGACGAATACCTCAATCCAATCTGCCACCACCTCCGCCATCAACGTTGCCCAGCAACAGGTGCGTCAGCTCCAATCTGAAAAGCAAGAACTTGTTTCAGAAAAACAAGAGCTCGTTCAGCGCGTCAAAGAAGCTGATGTGCTCTATACCTTGAGTACATTGCTTTCAGCCCATCGCAATGTGGACGAGTTGCTTAACTCTGCGGCTGAACTGGCTGTCAAGGTCATGCACGCCAAAGCTGCGAGCATCCGTCTGCTCAGTGATGATGGGACGGAGTTAATCCCCAAGGCCACTTGTAATTTGTCTGAAGGTTATTTGAAGAACAAGCCCATTCGTGTGGAGAATAGCGAATTGGCTCGCCGGGCATTTGAAGGGGACGTGACTTATATTCCTGACATTTCCCAGGACACCCGCACGCTGTATCCCAGTGATGTCAAGCGTGAGGGGCTCGTCTCCATGCTCAGCGCGCCGATGGTGTACAAGGATCAAACCTTGGGCACACTCCGGGTTTATTCAGGTGAACCGCGTGCGTTTTCACCTTCTTCGGGAGAGCTACTCAAAGCGGTCGGTCACTTGATGGCTGCGGCGATTGATCACGCCCGCGTGGATGCAAGAGAATCTGAACGTCGTCACGTCAAGCGTCAATTGCAGATGGGTGCTGCGGTGCAACGACGGATGTTGCCTGCGACGATGCCTCAGATGCCGCCGTTTGATATTGCAGCGCGTTATGAAGCGAGTTTGGATCTGGGGGGCGACTTTTTTGACTTTATCGATCTCGAAGGCCACCTCGGCGTGGTCGTTGCAGACGTGGTCGGCAAGGGCGTGGCTGCCAGTTTACTCATGTCTGCCGTCCGAGCTTCCTTACGAGCGTATGCACAAGATGTGTACGATCTGGATGAAGTGATTTCCCGCGTGAACTATGCCATGAGCCGCGACACGCTGGTCAATGAATTTGCAACCTTGTTTTATGGGGTCCTTGATCCACAGACCTGTCAGTTGACCTATTGCAATGCAGGCCACGAGCCGCCGCTGCTTTTGCGAGACGGGAAAATCCAAATGCTCGAAACAGGCGGCATGATCATCGGGGTCGATGATCAAGAAGTTTACGATAAGCAAAACGTCAAGCTCCAGGCAAACGACTACCTGCTGTTTTACACCGACGGCCTCACCGAAGCCTTTGATTTTAACGATAAACAATTCGGTCGAGAACGCATCAACAACGCCCTCAAAGAAGCAGCCGAAGCTCGCATGGATGCTCAAACCACCCTCAAACACATCCACTGGCAGCTCAGACGTTTCACCGGCTTACGGGACTTGATGGATGATTTAACCATTGTGGTCATTCGTGTCACCGACGAACAGGCAGCTCTGGCATTGCCAACCAACAACAAAACCCAATACAAAAACGAGATCGAATCATGACTCAGCTTGCAGGATTTTGGATGATCGTGGCCAGCTTTTCCCCCACGGACCAAGCGGGCTTACATGTCTATCAGATGGATGCCCAGACAGGTCAACTGACCCATGTCCGACACGTGACTGAGGGAATCCATCGCCCGCTGTACACCACCACAAACCCCACACAACAATACCTCTACGTGGCGGACCTTGTTCCCAAACAAAACGATGCCATCGCAGCCTATGCGATCAACGCCAAAACCGGCGACCTGCAATTTTTGAATAGCAAACCTTCAGGCGGCAAAGTGCCTTGCTATGTCAATATTTCGCCAGATCATCACGCTGCCCTCGTCGCCAACTACAGCAACGGAACCGTCAGTCTGCTGAACCTCGAAAGTGACGGCAAGATCGGACAAACCCTCGTCACCCAAGAACACCAAGGACATAGTGTTCACCCCAAACGCCAAAAAACGTCACACCCCCATAGCTTTCAATTTTCCCCCGACGGCCGCTTTGCACTGGCAGCAGATTTGGGAACCGACCGAATCGTCATCTATCGCGTCAATGCAAAAAACAACACACTCCAGCCCAATGACCCGCCCTATTTCACAACCCCTCCCGGAAGTGGACCGAGACATCTCGTCTTTGATTCGACCGGAACGCAGGCCTTTGCCACCACGGAATTAGACAACACCATTCTGTCCATGCGATACGACCCACAGGCGGGAACCCTCAAGCTCATTGAAGTCATCAGCATGCTCCCCCAAGGGACCACCGCTGACAGCTATGCCGCGGACCTGCATATCCATCCCAACGGCAAATTCCTCTATGCCTCCAATCGCGGCACGGACAACATTGTCATCATGTCTATCGACCCTGCCTCGGGAAAACTCGAAGTCGTCGGCCACGAGCCGACACAAGGCTCCTTCCCACGGGGTTTTGCCATTGAGCCCACAGGACGCTTCCTGTATGTCGCCAATGAGCGGTCTGACAATGTGGTAGTATTCAAAATCGACCCACAAACCGGCAAACTTTCCCCCACCGGACAAACGGTCGAACTTGATGCCCCCATGTGCATCACCTTTATCCCCATCAAGCCATAGTCGGAATAAGACATGAAATCCACCGAATCGAACATAGCATCGCCCTCACGCGAGCGATAAGATTTCTCCAGCAGTGCCTTAAACACCCTCATTTGTTTCACCGGAGATTTACGCTATGCCCGCATCTGTTAATACGGTTGTCCCTCAGGTTCAAGCTTCCAGTGGGAAAGTTCCCAACAGCGCCCTATCAGTCGATGACGTTTGAATATCTTGAACGTTCGTTGCATCGGATCATGTGCGCTTGGGGCAATCAGTTTTTGGACTGGGATGATAAGCAGGCCTTGAGCCGTCATGTCTGGGAGCAGGCTGAAATTGTGCGGCGACTGCGAAACCGCATTGAGCAATTCCCAGGCCTCAAAGCAGGCGCACCTGTTTCCAAAGAACTCGAAATACTCGCCAATACTGTGTTGATGGCCACAGATTTTGAAGATGCGGTCAATGGCATTTACCAGATTCTCTCCAATGCGTTGGTGCTGGCGTATGATCATTTTTCACAGTCGGTGCATCCGATTCACGATGCGCCGACCCATGAAATCATTCAGGAAATTGTCTCGATCAAAGAATTGCAGCGGACTTGGCTGCGTGACTATCGACGGCGAAACCCCCATCAAACAAACCAGGCCTACCAACAAACGATTGCGGACTGTCTGGTCAATACAAAGCAATTGCAATCACCGCTTCCTCTTAAGGGGCAGGCCGCTGAGCAAGTGGGCCTCAACACGACGTTTAAGATGAAGGAGCCTCGTATTGATCCGTCATGGGTGATTAGGCCTGACAAAGAGGTCATGCCTCACCTCATTGCTGATTTTGCCAACAACATTGAAACCCGCCGATTATTTTGGGCCATTGGGTACATGCGGGAATTGAATCTGGCCATTGCTCAGTTGAAGTGGATGTACGACGCGCCTTACATGCCTTGGGCGTTTCACCATGACGAATCACGCCACATGTGGGACGAATCACGTCACGGCGACTCAGGCTATTCCAGACTCAAAGATTTTGGCTTGAAAATCCAAGACATCGGATTTACAAATGCCTCCAAAACATATCCCGCCCTGGGTGACCCCACAAACCCACTCACCCCAAAAGAACTCTACGAAGCAGTTTTTTTCATTGGCATGGTGGCTGAAACCGGGCACTTCAAGGTCAAACGTGAAGCCTATGCGGACTTTCAGGCAGGCGGGGACATGGAATCTGCGGAGATGATGCTATTCGACATGATTGATGAAACCGCTCATGTACAGTACGTCAAACGTTGGCTGGGGCCCATTGCGAAGCATGACTCGACGATTGACCACGCCAACTATGAGCAACGAGCGTCCGAAGTTCGCTCCCAAAAACAAGTGGAGAAAAACCTGACAGCCCAAGAAACTCGCCAATTGCCCCGCCAAACTGGCGACCCACCATGGGACCAATATCAGCATTTCCTTCAAGTCATGAGGCAAATCTGTCCGCTGAGCAATGCCCAGTCCTGCCCCCCTCGCCTGCCTTTGCCGATGTAGCCCGAGGCTCAAAGCGGCCGATCCCTCTCCAATTCTTCCAAACAGTCCAACCCTCGTTGGGCTATAGCCCCAGCTTCGACTATACTGTGGGGCTAGAATTTTTACTTCAGTTTAGAGATGGATATAAGGAACCGAATCATGACAAGCCGCAAGCCATTCGTAGGCGGTAACTGGAAGATGAACCTGCATGGTGCTGAGGCACAAAACCTCGCCACGCAGCTAACCGAATCATTGCCCACCACCGACAAAGTTGATATCGCGATCTTCCCCGCATTTGGCTATCTCGCACAGGTCGGAAAAATCATCGAAGGGTCGAGCATCAAACTCGGCGCACAAGATTTTTACCATCAGCCCAACGGTGCTTTCACCGGCGAAGTGAGCTTGAGCATGTTGACCGACCTCGGCGTCAGCGTCGTGCTCATCGGCCACAGTGAACGACGTCATGTCATCGGCGAAACCGATTCGCTGGTCAACGACAAAGTCCTTGCTGCTCTGGAAGCAAACATGCAGGTCATCCTCTGCGTGGGCGAAACACTCGAACAACGCGAAGCTGGCAAAACCGATGCGATCAACATGGGACAAACCCTCTTGGGACTCGCCGGCGTCAAGGCTGAGCAAATGGCTCAAGTGACCCTTGCTTACGAACCCGTCTGGGCCATCGGCACCGGCAAGACCGCCACGCCCGCAGACGCACAGTCGGCACACCTGCATATCCGTCAAGCCCTTGCGCAGAGCTTATTCAACCAGAAAATCGCAGACGCAGTACGCATTCAGTACGGCGGATCGATGAAGCCCGGCAACGCATCGGAGCTCTGTGGCGAACCGGATATCGACGGCGGCCTCATCGGCGGTGCAGCCCTACAAGCAGCAGACTTCGCAGCCATCTGTGAAACAGCCGCAAGCCAGTAAATTTCGTCACACTGGCAAACGCCAGCTTGTAAAATTGTGACACCCTCGTGTTCATTGAACTCACAACGCCAGATGCAAAGAAAAACGCGTCTGGCCTGAAACTTCGGAGTATTCATCCATGTTGCTACCCACCCTTGGAGCTTGGCATATCACGCTGATGTCGATTGCCTTTATCTTCGTCTGTGTTTTGCTGATTCTGCTGATCCTGATCCAACGTCCCAAGGGCGGTGGACTGGCGGGCGCCTTCGGCGGCGCAGGCGGATCAGACCAAGCCATGTTCGGTGCCAAGGCAGGCGATGCACTGACATGGATCACAGTGAGCTTTTTTGCAGCCTTCTTGCTGCTGGCCATGGGACTGACATGGGCCGTCAAGCCAACCCTTGAATTAGCCCCGCCCGCCATCACGACACATCAATCAGGCGAGGTCCCCGAAGCACCACTGACCCCCGGAACCGCCGCCACCCCCGTCACATCCGAAGCACCAGCCGCTGAAGCTGCCACCGAAGTTATTCCTGCTGCTGTGGATGCAGCCGTGCCTGCGACAACGCCTATCCCCACGCCCGCCACGGAGACGGCTCCTTGATCCGGTCGATGACGGGATTTGGTCAAGCCAGTGAACAAGTTGATGGCATTGTTTATGTCGTCGAAGTGCGCACGGTGAACAACCGCTACTTCAAGGCATCGGTGCGTTTGCCCGAAGAACTGTTTAGCCTTGAAGCACAACTTGAAACACAACTACGCAAACATACCCTTCGCGGGTCGATCACGCTCAACGTCAAGTGGAGCATCGCCAACGACCGGGCGGGGCATCAAGTCAACGACCAGGCTTTGCTGCAATATCTGGAGCATCTTGAAACCATCCATCAACGAATGGCAGGCAATCATTCGGTCAATATTGATCTCACGGCCCTGCTGACGTTGCCTGGTGTTTTGCAGCCCGCACAAGACAAAAACCTGCTGGCTCAAAAAGCAGGTCCCGTTCTTTTGTCACTCGTTGAGCAAGCCTGCGAAAAATTAACACAGATGCGTCAGACCGAAGGCAATGCGTTGGCCAAAGACCTTGCCACGCATCGCAAAGTCATTGCAACGAGACTCCAAGCGATTGCTGACCGGGCCCCTTTGGTCGCGGAGCAATACCACCAGCGATTGAAAAATCGCATGGACGACCTGCTTGCCAAGGCCCAGCTTGAAGTCGCTCAACCGGAGCTAATCCGGGAAGTGGCGATTTATGCAGAGCGTTGTGACATTGCTGAGGAGATTGCCAGGCTCAGTGGGCATCTTCAACAGTTTGATGAGATCATCAACAACGCCGATGGCGAGCCTTCGGGCCGCACCTTGGACTTTCTCTCTCAAGAAATGCTCCGAGAAGCCAACACCATTGCCAGCAAATCCAATGACGTGCAGATCAGCCACGCCATTGTGGAGGTCAAAGGTGCAATCGACCGAATCAAAGAACAGGTTCAAAACGTCGAATAGTAAAGTGATCAGTTATCAGTTGTCAGTTATCAGCAAGATAAGAAACGATGAAAGCCGTGCCTCGGGGTGAGCGGTGGTTTTTGGGATTATTATTTGTTGCGTATATTCTCTTACTGATAGCTGACAACTGACAACTTGAGAAAGAAGTCTGATGCCACTACCGCCACCACCACCGAGTCATCCCACTGCCGCCACGGTTGGCATGAGTGGGTTGTCTGCCTCGGGGCCGTCGGGGGTTTCTAGTGCAATGACTGCGAGCAGTGGGCGAAGTCGTTTTGCGGTTGAAGAGTTAGCCATCGTGTTGTCTTACTATGACATCGGCGTGATTGAATCGATCCAGGAATTCCCACGCGGTTCGCGTAAAGCCCCCAAGTCATTGATTCGCTCGGACAATGGGCTTTATTTGCTCAAACGCCGCGCCCGAGGCAAGGATGATCCATTTAAGGTCGCCTTTAGCCATCAATTGCAACTTTATCTGGCTTCGAAGCAATTTCCGCTGCCTCATCTCATTGGCACCAAAAAAGACAACAATTCTATCTTGCAATGGCGGCATGGGGTTTATGAATTGTTTGAATATATCAAGGGCATGAGCTATGACAACTCCCTTGATGCCACAGCCGACGCGGGAAAAACGCTGGCCTTGTTCCATAAATTGCTCGCTGACTTTGAGCCTGAATATGAACCTGCCCTCGGCTCGTATCATGCGTCGCGTTCGGTGGCAGCGTCCTTTGGCCGCATTCCTCAAGCCTTGGGCAAAACAGACCCCGCCTCGGTCAACCCAAGCGATCAACGGCTCACGGATGTCGTCCATTTTGCAAGAACCGCCTATAACGAGGCTGCCTTACGTGTCAATGAAATGGGCCTAGCCGACTGGCCTATGCAAATTGTTCATGGCGATTGGCATTCAGGCAACATGCTCTTTCGCGGCTCACGCGTGGTCGCGGTGATTGATTATGACTCAGCCCGCATTCAGCAACGCATTACCGATATCGCCAATGCAGCCTTGCAGTTTTCCATCATCGGAGGCGGCGATGACCCGACGCAATGGCCTGACCATCTTGATGAACTGCGATTCAAACGATACTTACGGGCTTATGATTCGGTCCCCAATTGTGTGCTGTCCCGAGCAGAATTGCGGACCATTCCTTGGCTGATGATTGAAGCTTTGATTGCTGAAAGCGTCATCCCCATTGCCCAGACAGGCTCCTTTGCACGCATGGATGGCATGGGATTCCTCTTAATGGTTGAACGCAAAGTTCGCTGGATGCAAAAAAATGCTCAGCGTTTGGCCACCCTGCTCGATGGATAAGACCCCATGCACGCACTTGTTTTTTTGATGCTCTGGTGGATGCCTTTGGCGGTCAATGTCAATGACCCGGCCATCCTCAGACAACTCAACGCCCCAGACCCGGCAATCCGTACCACTGCCACGCAGACCCTCTTGCAAGACCCGAATCTCACCCTCGAACAAATCGAAACGCTGCTCCAAAAATCGCCCCACCTCGAACAACGCCACCGTTTGCTAGACGTCGCCAAGCACCTTGTGTTTCGCCAACTTATTGAGCCGTTCTATCAATCTTCACGCAAAGGCTCCTTGGGCGTACGCCTCTATGAGCCCCCCGTTCGGGGAATCAATCCGGGGATTCATCCTTTGGAGCCGGAGATTGAAGATGCTTCTAAGCTCCCCAATGCCAGTACCCATGGCATCATCATCGGTCGAACCTTGCCGGGCTTTCCGGCTTATGCCTATCTTCAGCGAGGCGACATCATTGTTGCCATCAACCAAACGCCTCTACCGAAGCGACGCAACGGCATCAGCATGACCAAAGCCTGCATCGCCATGATTACCATCCATCCCCCGGGCAAAGAAATTCAACTGGACCTCATTCGCAACCACAAACCTTTGAGCGTCACATTTCCCCTTGCCCCCTTTGAAGCATTGGCACACCTCTACGAACACAAACAAGTCAAAGCAGGCCAACGGATCACCCTCACCGCGACCGCTCTGGAACAATGGAACAAACAACTGCAACGCTGGGGTGATATTCTCCAGCCACAAGAGCATTGACTTCAAGCTATACTGTATGAACCTTATGAAACCAACCTTTTGCTTATTCATGTTCCTGCTGCTCATGGGTCTTGGCTCCCAAGCCATCGGCTGTCCCAATTGCACGACTTTTGTCTCTGATGCCGCCGAAGCTTCGGCTCAAGCCATGTCCCCAGCACAGGTGGCATCCTTAGGAACCGGTTTTTATTGGTCCATCCTTCTGATGATGTCTCTGCCCTTCCTCTGCGTCGGCGGATTTGGAGGCGCCCTGTGGCTGAACCATCGCCAACGTGCCGCCCGCACAAACCAACCACGCTAAAACCGCCAACTTATCTTTTTTCTCTTTTTATTTGCACAAGCCCTTTCTGAATCGTTCTGTTGCATCAGTTGACAAACAAGAACCATTTTGAGGAGGCACCCCAAATGAAAAAACTCGCAATCTTTACAGCATGGACCTTTGTTGCTGGCGTTGTGCTTTACACCGCTCTGAGTCCCGCAGCAGGCGTGATTCACCAAAATCCGATGGCTGCTCTGGGGCTGGGCTTGATCGGCTTTGGGCTTTGCAAAGATGCCCGTAAAAACAGCCCTTCGCTTGCTTTGGTTCCCGTCTTTGGCCGCAAGAAAACCCGCCGCGAAACAGTGTGATCATTCTAAAGAACATCCTTTTTTTGGTTCATCCGGCTATCGCGTGCGTCGTAGTTGAGTCTTTGGGTCGCACTCTTTTTCGCCCTGGCGACCCCAACGGTTGGACGAGGGCCAGCAGGACAAAAAAAATTTCTGTAAAGGCTGTTTACAAAACCGTTTCCTGCGTTTAATAACAGGCGGCAAGCATTTTTAACCCCTTTGATCTCTCGCCCACAATCGCAGGGCGAGGGGGGGGAAATGCGGCTCTATTTCCAGGCAAGTACGCATTAACCGGATGAACCCTGTTTTTGCAGCACTGAACGACCATCAAAAATACATGGCTGCCTAACTCACGATCAAAATATTTCAATATTTTTGTCACTCAATAATTAATCGAACACCTCAAAACACCGATACCAAAGGTAGTATTTTATCCTGAAAGGCCCCTTGCCATGGTATTGAATATTGACCTGTTAGAACGAAACTTTGCTTCTATCGTTCCCAAAGCAAGTGAATTAACAACTGTTTTTTATACACACTTGTTTAAAAACCACCCTGAACTCCGCCCCATGTTTCCCACGGAAATGGCGGTACAAAAGAAAAAACTCGGAGCATCTCTCGCGTTAGTCGTCGCAAACCTTCGCAATCCCAAAGTACTCACAGCCTCGCTAGGTGAACTGGGAATCCGTCATATCGACTACAACGTCAAACGTGAACACTACCCCATCATCGGTAAAAACCTGCTAGTGACGCTTGCAGAGATATCAGGCGATCAATGGACCGAAGAACTAGAGGAGGCTTGGGCTCAAGCTTATGAGGACGTGGTGAAAATCATCTTTTCAGCATTGGATAACTACGAAAAACGACACGCAGCCTGATACGATCCTCCTTTGTATTCAAAATAACAAGAAACCCACCACCCCTGATAGCGTGCGTGGGTTTTCTTTTTTTCGATACAGATCGTCTTTTTTACGTCAAGTCAGACACACAAGCAAGTTTGCTTGCTGCTATTTGCGAACATTAAAAACAGGCTGAAAAAACGGCAAAAAGTCATGCAAAATGTGTGAGGTCAATCAAACAACATGCTATGAAAGAGATGAAACCTCTGTCATTGAGGCAGAACCACCTGTCGCGAGAAGGTCCGTCGCACCTTGTGCTAGCAGGTCATCAAGCACCTTCTGAGCTGCTTTGGCAAGGTGTTTTCCTTCAGCCTTGGCCAATGCCGCAAGGGTGATTTTCCCGTCAGGACTAAAGACCTTGGCCTCGATTTGGAAATGACGTCCTTCAGCATCTAAGGGCTGCGCCAAAACCGCAATCGGACTATGACAATTCCCTTCGAGGCGGGCAATGATTTGCCGCTCTGCGTGAACTGCCAATGATGTGGGCGTATGGTTTAACAGCAAAGTCCGAGAGACGGATACATGGTCATCGGTGCGGCACTGAATTCCCAGTGCCCCTTGACTGGCTGAGGGAAGAATGGTTTCAATCGCAATGGGCTTATCCGCATAAGTGCCAAGTCCAGCCCTTTGTAGGCCACACACTGCTAACAGCGTGGCATCAAGGGCATGATGCTCAAGCACGCGTGCCAATCGGGTTTGAATATTCCCCCGTAGCAATTCGGTTTTAAGGTCCGGGCGCAAGTGTAACAGTTGTGCCACGCGACGCGGACTTGCCGTGCCGACGGTCGCGCCCATGGGAAGTTCTTCGATGCTGTTCGCTTTATCGCTGATGAAGCAATCGCGTACATCCCCGCGTTTGGGAATCGCTGCAAGAGACAGGCCCGGCGTGAGACCCACCGGCATATCTTTGAGGCTGTGGACGGCAATGTCTGCTTCTTCAGTAAGCAAAGCTCGCTCAACAGCTTTGGTGAACAGACCTTTGCCGCCTGTGTCCGCTAGAGAGATGTTTGTTTTTTGATCGCCCTCGGATTCAATCCAAAAATATTCTACTTCAATCTGAGGATGCAAGGCGCCCAAAGCACGCCCCACAGCCAAAGCTTGAGCCCGCGCCAAGCGGCTACGACGTGATGCAATTCGAATCGGCCGGTGACTTCTTCGCAAAATACGATCTCCATAAAACACCAAGAGAAACAAACCCGACATATTGACGGACAAAAAAACAAAATCATTGCCGTCACCTGTCTTGGGCCTTACTATAACGAGACTGGCGGATTCATGCAGAACATTTGAGTCCCTAGCGATTAAAATAAAAACAATTTAATCCGTTTTATTGGATCTTGGGTATATGAAAAAACAAAATTTATTGACTGCCGCCATCTTCGCAGGATTGGTCCTCGGACTCATTGCGGGGGAACTTCTGTTTCGCCATTACAGCGGAGACGTGCCAACAAGCTGGCTTGATGGCTTAAATTTCGTCGGCGACACCTTTTTCATGCGGCTACTTAAAATGGTCCTCGTCCCACTGGTCGCCTCCAGTGTCATCGCAGGGGTGGCCTCCATTGGTGATCCATCCCAGCTCGGCCGCGTCGGCGGCTGGACCGTGGTCTATTATTTCTCCACCATGGCCGCAGCAGTCATCCTAGGCGTGGTCTTGGTGAGCCAAATCGGCCCAGGCGAAGGCTTTCCCAGCGAATTACGCATCGAGAGCGTGGTAGCCTTTGATGCTCAACAGGGAACCATCCAGACCCGCGTCTCCGAGGCCTCTGGCACAGGCTTGTGGGGGGCGTTTCAAAACATCTGCAAACAACTGATCCCCTCCAATCCTGTCGGCGCGGCAGCTCAAGGCCAATTACTCCCAACGATTTCATTTTCCTTGCTACTGGGCATTGTGCTAACCACACTTGGAAGTAAGGGCAGACCGGTGCTGGACTTTTTCCAAAGCCTGTTCGAGGCCATGATGAAACTCGTCGGCTGGATTCTCTGGCTTGCCCCGCTGGGTGTGGGATGTCTGGTTGCCTGGACGGTAGCACGCATTGGGTCGGTTGCATTGGTAGGCCCATTGGGCAAGTACATGCTCACGGTTTTTATAGGCTTACTCTTGCATGGGGCGATTGTTTTGCCCTTGGTACTTTGGCTGGTGGGCAGGACCAATCCTTACCGTTTTATGTGGCAAATGAAAGATGCGTTGATGACTGCTTTTGGCACGGATTCATCCAGCGCGACGTTGCCTGTGACAATTGAAACGGCTCAGAAGTCAGGTGGCTGTTCTAAGCGTTCCAGTGAATTTGTCTTGCCGTTGGGCGCGACGATTAACATGGATGGGACTGCGTTATACGAAGCGGTTGCGGTGGTTTTCCTGTTTCAATGTTTTGGCATTGACCTTGGCCCCGTCCAGCTTGGCATTGTGGTGCTTACTGCCACGCTCGCGGCCGTGGGCGCGGCAGGGATTCCCAGCGCGGGTTTGGTCACCATGGTCATCGTTGTCGAAGCGGTGAACGGCTCTTTGGGCGATCAAACACCCCACTTGCCGTTGGCTGCGGTGGGGATCATTTTGGGCGTGGATCGTATTTTGGACATGTGTCGAACCACGGTCAATGTCTGGGGCGATTCGGTGGGCGCGAAGATCATCACCCGCTTGGCTCCGGACACCCCCGGAAGTGTCCCCGCCCCCGGCAGCGCCCCCGGCAGTGCCCCCGGTAGTGCCCCCGAAAACTCCTCTGGCAATGCCTCGGAATAAAAAGCATTCTGGTTCTTCTGTTGTTCTTCGCTAAACATAGATTAAACATCATCACCTCATTGCCTTCTAAATTTTGGAGAACCCCTCATGGCCCGCCTCATCCGCCACACTGATACTGGTCCTGTTGAACTAAAACCTTGTGAAAAATCCCAATGGGTCTATGCCTGTGGCCTAAGCCAAGGCATGCCGTTGTGTGACGGCTCCCACAAAAAAGCACGCCAGGAAGATGCAAGCAAGCTCCATGTCTACAATGCCGACCGCACCGAAGTCGTCGAAGCCTGTGACGACAAATAATTAAGATCGGCTCTTATGAAAAACATAAACATGCCTAAAGCTATTTCTTGCTAGCTCATTATCTTGCTGGGCATGCTTACCTTCCTCGTCCTCATTGTGCACTGGCGGATGAATGTGGGCGGATAATCCGTGATGCGGATAAAGTCCAATCCCGGTATAATGGAGGTTTCGCGTTGCCTGTTTGAGGCAACACGCCGCTATTTCTCTGACTTCAAGTGAGCGCACGGATGCCCGGCCAATTTGTCCATCTTCATCTACACAGCGAGTTTTCCCTGCTTGATGGGGCGAACCGGATCGACAAGCTCATCGCACATGTCAAAGACCTAGGCATGGACTCGGTGGCGATCACCGATCATGGCAACCTCCATGCAGCATGTCAGTTCTACACCAAAGCCAAAAAAGCTGGCATCAAGCCAATCCTTGGGATTGAAGCGTATGTCGCACCGGACCTCAATGGGTTATCCTCAGACCGCACGCGTCGTGAGAAAACAGGTGTCGCCGACGGCGGGTTTCATCTGGTGTTGCTCGCAGAGAATCAAACCGGCTGGCAGCACATGCTTAAGCTTTCGTCTGATGCGTATCTCACGGGCTTTTACTTTAAGCCTCGCATGGACAAGTCCACGCTCGCTCAATGGGCTGACGGCCTCATCGCCATCAACGGCCACCTCGGCAGCTCCATCGCCCATCATCTGTGCCAATTCGTTTTAACCAAAAACGAAGTCCACTATCAAAATGCGGTCAAAGAAGCCCAATGGCATGCAGAAGTTTTTAAGCCCAATGAAAAAGGCGAGCCTCGCTTTTACATTGAACTGCAAAGTCACGATGTTCAAAAGCAACAGGAAATCAATCCGCATCTCATCAGGCTCGCCAAGGAACTGGATTTGCCGTTGGTCTGTGACAATGATGCGCATTTCCTGACCGAAGATGACTGGGACGCGCACGACACGCTTTGCTGCATTTCCATGGGTAAGATCAAATCCGATCAGCAACGGATGCACTACTCCAAGGACTTGTACGTTAAAAGTCCGCAGCAAATGAAAGATCTGTTCAAGGACACGCCCGAGGCATTTGAAAACACGTTGGCCATTGCTGAGCGTTGTAATGCGAATATTGACTTCACCGCCAACCACGCCCCGGTGGTCAAAGTTCAGCTTGGCGAAGTGCTGCACAGAAACCACGCACTGCCTGCTGATGAACAAGTCCTCGCCTTTCCAAGTGAACACCCCATCGGCTCAGCCAAATGGCTTGAAGCCTTTTGTAGCCACATCGAATTGATTCCCTTCGATCAAGAAAAAGACGCGGACATCACCGAAGACGAACTGAAAATCCAATGCGACAAAGCACTCCGCCTGCTCTCTGAAGCAGGTGCGGTATGGCGGTACGGAACCGACGGCATCACCGAAGAAATTCGAGCCCGCCTTGAACGCGAACTCAAAATCCTCGCAGACAAAAGTATCTCCGCCTACTTCTTAATCGTCTGGGACTTTGTCAATGAAGCCCGCAGACGAGGCATTGCCGCCAACGCCCGTGGCTCTGCCGTTGGCACGATGGTTGGGTTTGTTCTGGGGATGTCCAACGCTTGCCCCGTCCAATACGGACTGTTGTTTGAACGCTTCACCGACCCGGACCGAAGTGAATATCCTGATATCGATATCGACCTCTGCCAAGATGGTCGACCCCAAATCATCGAATACGTCCGCGAAAAATACGGCCACGTCGCGCAAATCATCACCTATGGAACGCTCAAAGCGCGGGCTGCGATCCGAGACGTCGGCCGGGTGATGGACCTGCATCTCAGTGAAGTGGACAACCTCTGCAAACTCATCGGCGACGGCTTGGGGATCTCCCTTGAAGCTGCGCTGAAGCAGGAACCGGACCTGCAAAAAATTTACGATGAAAGCCCCGACCATCGCCGGGTTTATGACACAGCCATCCGCCTTGAAAACATGGCCCGCCATGCAGGGGTTCATGCTGCGGGCGTGATCGTCGCGACTCAGCCGTTGGATAATATTGTTCCGCTGTGCAAACCTTCAGGGACCGATCAGGTTGTCACGCAATGGGACGGTCCGACGTGCGAAAAAGTCGGCCTGCTCAAGATGGACTTCCTGGGGCTAAAGAACTTGTCCATCATCGAACGGGCCCGGCATCTCGTTGGACAATGCTTAAATATCCAGACCCAACGCAAAGCCATTGAACACAATGCTGGGGGACCACGGGAATTCACCGATCAAGGCGAAAACTTTGACCCACTGGAACTCGAACGGCTGACTTTTGATGACCAAAATGTGCTGGGCCTGTTTCGTCGGGGCGAAACGGCGGCTGTGTTCCAGTTTGAATCAGGCGGTTTTCGCAATGTCCTGCTGGGCATGGAACCTGATCGGCTTGAAGACCTCATCGCAGCCAATGCGTTGTATCGCCCGGGACCGATGGCGTTGATCCCCGATTACAACGACCGCAAACATGGCCGTCAGGAAGTCCCCAAGGTTCATCCCGTGGTCGATGAAATCACCGCGGAGACCTATGGCATCATGGTCTACCAGGAACAGGTCATGCTCATCGCCCACCGACTGGGCGATATTCCCCTGCGCGATGCGTATAGCCTCATTAAAGCGATCAGTAAAAAGAAAGTGGACGTCATCGACGCCAACCGTGCCAAGTTCCTCGAAGGCGCGCAGGAAAAAGGACTCGCCAAGGATAAAGCTGACGAGCTATTCGACCTGATCCTCAAGTTTGCCGGCTACGGCTTTAATAAATCTCACTCCACCGGCTATGCCATTATTGCCTATCAGACGGCCTACCTAAAAACCTATTTCCCCGTGCAATACATGGCGGCGGTGCTGACGTATGAATCAGGGACCACCGAAAAAGTCGTCGAATACATCGACGAATGCAAACGCGTTCGCCTCCCCAACGGCAAACGTGGTATCGAAGTCAAACCGCCAGACATCAACCACTCTGAAATCGGCTTCACCGTTGTCTATGGCGACTCTGAAGCACGTGAACCTCACACCGGACATATCCGCTTTGGCCTTAATGCGGTCAAAGGCGTGGGCGAAAAAGCAATTGTTTCGATCCTCGAAGCACGTGAAAAAGATGGATACTTTAAAAGCCTCCATGATTTCTGTGAACGAATCTCACTGCGGGCCGTCAACCGCGCGACCATCGAAGCACTCATCAAATGCGGAGCATTCGACGCCATCCATGGCATCGAAAAACGTGCGGCAATGGTCCAAGGCATGGCCGACGCGATCAGCAACGGTCAACGAGCCGCTGAAGATCGCAAAGCTGGACAAATGAACTTTTTCGAATCACTTGCCGAGCAAGACCCCACACCTCAGGATCAGACCGCTGAGGCAACCTTGCCTCAGGTCACCCCCTGGAACACGCGAGAACAACTCGAACACGAAAAATCGGTGCTGGGCTTTTATGTCTCCAGCCATCCGATGGATGAATACCGTGACACCCTTGACCGATTCAGCAATGCCTCCATTGCCGATGTCAAACAAATGAAAGCAGAACTAGAGGTCACCCTCAGCGGCATGCTCACCCGGGTCCGAACGACGTTTGTCAAAAATGGACGCAGCGCAGGCCAAAAAATGGCCATGATCACCCTTGAAGATCAGACCGAATCCCTCGACGGCGTGGTCTTTTCAGATTCTTATGCCATTTTCTCGCATCTTCTGGAATCTGATGCCATTGTGCTGCTCAAGGGGAATATTGATCGCCGCCGCAAGGAACCCTCGATTATTGTCAACCAGGTCATCCCCGTAGAACAGGCTGCTGAACAACTGACTGCTGCGGTCAAGATCACCTTGTCGCCCCGTGAACAAAGTTCAGACCCCCAAAATAAAGACACGGGGTTCAATGGCGAGTTCTCCCAGCTCAAAGCCCTTTTGTATCAGGCCCGCCATCAAACCACCGACAAAGTCCCCGGCGCAGCCCCCGGAGCAGGTGTGTTTTTTGAAATCCATGAACAGGACAAAATCATCCGGCTGCGGGCCAATGACGTTAAAGTTCGTGTAACCGCAGACTTACCCGACCGAATCGCTACTTTGCTCCGATCCCCGGGCTGTTGTGAACTACTGGGTCCTCCCAAGCTGATGCCCAAAGAAAACAAGGTTCAAGCCGACGATCCTGCCCCGCAAAAATTGGCACCTGCCGGGGCTACCGGGGGCACCGACGCATCTTGCGCCTCGATTGATCGGTATTAAGCCTGCAACTAGCCCCCTCTTGAATCCGGCCGACACTTGCAGTGATTGGGCCCCTTGTTACAATGATGGATCAGTCGTGGTGGGCTACCAGCGACTGAAAAGCGTGGCAATAAGGACGTTGCCGCTTTCAAATTTTTTGTGTGTTTGATGTTTGCCAGCAATAACGCGGGCATTCGTTTTTTTGTCAAGCGCCCCTGAAAGTCAAAGTGACTGGCGTGATAGCGCGTCAGGTTGGCCTGCACTTTTTGGCTGGTGTCGCTGCCTCTGAAAAGAAAGAGTAATTGTTATGGCATCCATGGTTAAGGATCTAATCGACGCGGGTATCCATTTTCGACACCGCACCACCCACTGGAACCCAAAGATGGCTCCGTACATCTTCGGCAAACGAAACAAAATCCATATCATCGACGTGCGAGCCACCATCAAAGGCCTGCTCCTAGCACGTAAGTTCCTCACCCGTGTCACCGCAAGCGGCAAAGATGTGCTCTTCGTCGGCACCAAACGACAAGCCAAGGGTTGCCTCGAACAACTCGTCAGCGAAACCGAAATGCACTACGTGACCGAACGTTGGCTCGGCGGCACGTTAACCAACTTCCGCACCATTCGTGAACGTCTCAAGCGACTCGAAGAACTCGAAGCACTCGAAGAATCAGGCGAAATCAATTCCTACTCCAAAAAAATGGAATCCCAACTTCGTCGTGAAAAGAATAAAATCAACCGCAACCTCGACGGCATCCGAAAAATGACCAAGCTCCCCGGTGCCCTAGTCGTCATCGATGTCAGTCGTGAAACCAATGCTCTTAAAGAAGCCCGCAAGCTGGGTATTCCAACCGTGTGCTTGATTGATACGGATTCTGATCCTGATTACGCAGACATTCCGATCCCAGGCAACGATGATGCCATGCGATCTATTGAAGTGGTGACCACCGCTCTTTGTGCTGCGATCCAAGAAGGCAAGCAAGCTCGTGCAATCGAAAAGCAGAGCAAAGAAGATTCTCAGTCTTCAGAACCTCAGCGTAAGCGAAGCAGCCGATCCCAGTTCCGTGCAGCCGAAGAAGTTCCGGCAACTGAAGCACCTGCTGCAACCGAAGCACCTGCTGCTCCGGCAACTGAAGCTCCTGCTGCACCTGCTGCGGACCCAGCTCCTGTTGCCGCTGAAGCAAACACCCCTGCACCCAAAGTGGCATCTGAATAAAAGAGTAAACTGACCCACTTTTCGAATATTTAACTTTTTTCACCAAATAACCCCTAATTGGAGGAAACGATATGGCGATTGCCGCCAAAGACGTGATGGCTCTGCGTAAACGCACAGGCGTTGGCATGATGGACTGTAAAAAAGCCTTGACCGAGGCCGATGGCGATGCCGAAAAAGCCATCGAAATCTTACGAGAAAAGCTCAAAGGCAAGATGGACGAACGGTCCGACCGTGAAGCTGGCGAAGGTGCCATTGCCATCGCTCAGACCGACGGTGCCATTGCCATCATTGAACTGCGATCTGAAACAGACTTCACCGCTCGCAACGATGATTTCCTGGCAACAGCTCAGAAAACAGCCGAGATTATTCTTGCTGGCGATGATGGTGAAACCACCGAAGCCAATGCTGAAATTACTGAAATGGTCGATCAACTGCGAATCACCATCAAAGAAAACATCAGCTTCGCCCGAGGCCTCAAAATCTCAGGCCCCAAGGTCGGTAGCTATGTCCACTTTGATAAAAAAACAGGTTCCATCATCGCTGGCGATGGTGAACTGAGCGATGAACTGCTCACCGGCGTGGCCATGCACATCACCGCATCCACCCCAACACCTCTGGGTGTTGATCAGGACAGCTTGCCTCAAGAGCAAGTTGAAGCGGCACGCAATGCTGCCATCAACGAAGCCAAAGAGTCTGGCAAGCCTCAGGAAATCGCTGAGAAAATCGCCACCGGCAAACTCCGCAAATGGGTCGACGAGAACACCCTGCTCGGCCAGATTTATCTCCGCGAAATGGACGCCAAAAAGCCTGTTCGAGATTTTTTGCCACAGGGTTCAACCCTTCAGTCCTTCGTCCGATATGCTGTGGGTAGCTAAAATAAGCCCACTGACAATTAAATATCAAGAAACAGACGAGTCTTTCAATGGCTCGTCTGTTTTTTTAGATACCCAACAAATTCCCCTTGTTTTAGATGATTTAATCTCATTGGCCGCATGACAGGGCTGGGTTTCTGTCCAATAATGTTAACTTGATGGCGTTCTTTGTATAAGTTTTCTGACAAAAATGCCGATGAAATCAGTGTCAAGGGGGAGGCACATTGAGCGATGGATGCCGATGTGTACTAGACGTTTTTCCTTTTCGTCGTGCAAAGGACGGTACATGCCCACGCAAAACGCCTCATTAACGTTGTCTCGATCCCCCAAGCCAGGCAAAAAATACTTCACCGCCGATGAAGCCAATCGCTCTTTGGCGTATATCAGCCCGGTCACTGATGACCTCATGAGTTGTTACACGCAAGTCGTGAATATTCGCCGTCGCATTGAGCAGCCCAATGAGGGCGATAGCCGTGAACAGCTTGAAACTCATTATGAAAAGACAATGGATCGCCTCAGCGATCTGGTTGATGAGTTGCATTATGCGGGTGTGGAACTGAAGGATTTTGAACGGGGTCTCATTGACTTCCCATCGATCCATGAGGGCCGCGAGATTTACCTCTGCTGGCAGTTCGGCGAAGAACAGCTCCTCGCATGGCATGAAACCGATGCAGGCTATGCAGGCAGGCAGGACATCGCCCTGCTCCTCGAACGCTCTCAAGCGGCGTAAGAAGTTGCCCGTTATCAGTAAGAGCAGAGGCCTAGAGCATTTTTTATCATTTTCTGCCGCCCCCCCGGACGCGCACCCTGTTAGCGTCCGGCTGCTTTTCAAATGCCCCACCTAGGTCAGAGGCGGTAAGAAATGATGCAAAATGCTCTATCCCACTTCACGTCAATCATTTCCCGTTTTAATTGCGTTTGTCGTTTAAAAATAGCTGGGTGTGAAAACCGTTGCTCCGGGGGGCCGGGGAGCCGGGGGGCCGGGGGGCCGGGGGTGCGTCTGCAAAAAGACATAAGACGCGACACTTGGATGAATCACGCTCTAATACCTCACATTCTGTGTTTTCATGGAGCTTGCTTGTGGAGAGCCGCATGAACCACCAGTTTGTCCAGCGTGTTTGCGGGGTTCCCCGTGGGTGACTGAGCATAAGTCATTCGCACCCGGACATAGAACGCTTGTCTAGGCTGCCAATGGTCAGAACTGACCGCCTGAATGGTTTGAGGTTGTGTGGTATCTGAAGCAGAAGTGACGATGGATTGCCATATCACGCCATCAGGCGACAACGCCAGGGAGGTCATACCTTGGCCTGTGGGATTGATGGCCCCCGTCAACTCTACTCGAATCTTGCTTAACGTACCTTCATGTGTAAAAAATCGATACATCAATTCAACGACACCACTCTGACCGGAATCGTCCCGCGTGATCAGATAGCCTTCGGAATCATTCGTATGAACCAGATGGGTAAATCCACGGATAGTTGCGTGATCGATTGTTCGCAAGCCGAGGTATAAATCATCAGGCAAAAACTGATCCACGTAAGGCCCCTTGCGTATGCGACGCGGCACCTTTTTCATCTCTTTGCGAAAAGCCGACTGCTGAAGCCCATAATCAAAAGCAGTCTGTCCCTTGAAGGGGACCACCTCGACACCCAGTCCCCATGAATAGTCTGCCGAGGACTGTGGGCCGGTGTATTGACTGTTTCGCATTTCGTCGCGTAAACGAAAGGCCATGTTCTGGCGGATATACCGCAGGTTCGGGGATGCTTGGGAGCCGCTGTACCAATGATTGATGCTGCCTGGCCCGGCCACACCAAAAAGAATCACAGGCAAACCGAACTCGCGGAGTGTTCCACTGGCATGCCTGAAGTATTTTTCCAGTTTCGAATTCGGAGCTTTGCGGATCATGCCATCCTGATCTTCGGCATGCTTGGCGGGTCCTTCATGAACGAGGTTTTTTTCATCAAAGTCGTTCACAAGGTCTTCTTTATAAAACCCACCCCACCCAGGCTCTGTCGCATAGATCAGGATGACCACAGGCTTACCAGTGATGACAAACTTCTGCACCGTACGCCGAAAAGTATCCGCGTTTTCATTGTAAATATCGTAAAGATAGCCATCACAACGTTCGTGGTTCGCTTTGGCCAACCCGGAATACGGCTTGATCGGCCCAGAGTAAAACTTGTAAACCTGAAGCTTAGGCCAGCGTGACTTGATGTAATCGTAAAGACGGTTCTCCATCGAATCACTTGAGGTGGTCACTTCATGCCCCAGTGACACCCCCACCAGATCATCCTCATAAACCTGGCAACCGTCTTCTTCACTGAACATCAGTTCCAATTGTTCAACGCGTTCTGCGAAGCTGCCTTTGAGTCCCAGAATCGGCAGTGTGAACTTTCCCTTACGCCGGCATTCTCGGATATTGTCCCAATATCGCTGCTTGGCTTGGGAATCATTGAACTTTTTCTTCGCTCCCCAGCCATCGGGATGAATGGGCAGATCGCTGACTGATACGTCCATATCCATCCACTTGAAATCCCCGCCAAACAAACCCCAATGCCTGGCATCCAATCGTGGAGCACCCGACACCATGGCGGGGTCATCGGCATGGTCTGAAAATATCTCGCAATACGCAGGCACCGCCAACAATAAAACCAAAAGACTGCTCAACGATTTCCATCTTGAAATATTTTCTATTTGTACCAATTGCATACGTTACTTTGTCCTTGCCAAATGCGGGTTACATCAATCACGAGCCACGATGCCAACGCGTTCAATTTTTCTTGGTTTCCCAGTTCAAACGCAAACTCTGGAGTATGTTGGTTGCTTGATCTGAGGTCACAATGCTGGGGTCCCGCATTTGCACACGCACATAGAACTCTTTGATGAGCTGCCCCTTTTGGGCCTTGATACTTGCTTGAAGTTTTTCGCCGCCAAACGCGCCGCCGTTCCATTTCACACGGAGGCTGTTGTCTTCGATGTATTTTTGATTGTTCACGGAAATACCCAGCACATTGTGCGCTCGATAGGTAAAGTTCGGCGTTTGGCTAATCAGAGTCGCGGTTACTTGGGTCAGAGGATCGGGACTTTGAAATTTAAACACCAGTTCAGCCTCGCCGCCGCCAGAGAGAGGCGGGGAAAATCCAAGCCAACGTCCTTCAGATATTTTTCGTGTGGGACCTTTGATTCCACCCAAACCCAAACGCAGTGAGCCATTGCTGTGAATGCGACTCGCCTGGGCCAAGACCTCGGCGCGGGTCACATCCAGCTCCAGTTGACCACTTTGGACATCGGTGAGGGTAATCGAAGCATCCGGACGCATCACATTTGAAAGAGAAGGTGTATTCGTGTCCAAATCGGGCTTTTCCGATTCAATCAGGGCTGCAAATTGCTGTGGGTCCAACTTCAACTTCGAGAGAATCTGTTTGTCCCGTGACAGAAGAATCACGCGGGCGGTTTGCAGACCTTCAATTGAAAAAAACGGTTGCTTGGCGTTCTTACCCATCTCCAGAGAGCGAATACCATCCCAGTTTACTTCGTAAGCTTTGGCATGACTGAACCATTGGGGCAGTTGTACCGACACCGTGGCATTAACCGGATAGATATGGGGAATCGCTCCCTTTGTCGCGGTGTTGGCATGAATATGGTGACGCCGATTGACGAGAACCACAAGAATATTATCTTTACCACAGAGCAACGAACGAGCCCAAAGCTTGTCATTGTCGACAGACACCGCATCATACCGATGCCCAATGCTCAACAGCGATTGAATACGAGACAACTTCGCGTTGACGCGTCCCATCTGCTTCCAGAGCATTTTGATGCGGGGCGATCCAATGTAGTACCCCCCCTCAAACACTATGGGAAACGAGTTCCAATCGAGAAAATAGTGAATGCCTTTGATGCCGCTGCCCACGGCATAGTGAACCATCAGGTCATTCTCTTGCGGTGTCGGTGCCCGACGCGGCAAGGTCCCCGTATTCATCGTACCCCAAAACATCATATGCGCAGGACGTGGGCTGACCGCAGCCAAAAGCGGCTCCAAAGTGTTGGGGTACACAGCCATGTCATAGCCATGATAAGGCGTCGGCAAATACGTGTCCTGAATCAGCACATCAGCCACCTCCCCATAATCCAACCAGTTTCGCGGCGAATAGGTGCGATCAATGATAAAAGTGGTTTCATGATGTGAATCCAGCTTTCGCTGCATCTTCATCACAGGCTCAACTTTGGCCATCACACTGGTCCCCAGCCGGTCAAAAACTGGCAAGTTTCGATAGCTGTAATCTTTGGCGTCCGCTTCATCGATGTTGGTGTACATAATCCGCCCTGATGGCGCATCGACCATGGCCTTGACCTTCTCGGCAGTGGGCGCTTGCCTGACAAGCGAAAAACCAAGCTTGGCATACTTGCTATCTGCGTCCCATGCTTTGTGATGCCCGTGCATGGCATACAACAAATTGAAAAACTTGGCATGGTATTCTTCAATCGGTGTTTGGCCCGAAATGATTCCCATGCGGAACTGATCGTCCCGCACACGAATTTGGTGCATGGCCGAAGCCCCCTGCTCCGTGGTCACCTTCAAGCAATGATAGCTGCCAAAGGCCAACGGTTCGTCTAAAGAAATTTCAATGAGTGTGGGCAAACCATGATGTGATGGCGACTCAAGCACTTCACTTTTGTGGGTCAGGTCCATACCATCCAGATAGACTTTCTGTACGGTGAACGGCTTCTCTGAGTCGCTCTCAACATAAACATAAGCCACATCCATCGCATGATTGAATCCGACATGCCCCAGACGAATCCGTTCTCGATTCGCAGCGGAAACAACGGTGGACAACTTCTGGCCCACTGCGGTGGTCAAGGTCAATGTGATCGAGGCTTTGGGGACCTCACGCAATCGCACATAGACCATTCCCATCGCACCCGGCTCAATCACCTCCGGGTTCACACGATGCCAAATCACCGGACCCACCTTTTGGGGCGAGGTCGTCAAACTTTCGACTGGCACGCCATCAAGATGAATTTTCTGAATCAGAATCGCCTCGCTGCCCGTATTGCGTACGAAGATGTGCACCGTTGCGCCTAACTTAAAATGATCGGGAAAATACTGTTGCCAGTGGCCCCAACCTTCCGTCCATACCCATTGTTCATCATCCAACGGATATCGGTCAATCCGCAGATTGACGTGGTCAATGTCGAGGCTGGCCGCGGGCGAAACAGACGCTTTTTCATGTTTGGGTTGAACGTCCGCAAAAGCTTTCGTTCCAAAAAGAAACACCAAACACGCCAAACACGCCAAACGATAAAAAGACTTTCTATGCACCAATTGTTTTCTACTTTCTAAATCTATTTTTAAATAGGGAATCACGAAATTTCAAAGTTCTAAGGTATACCCATCGGGTATGAATTTCCCCACGATGAAAGTCGTTTGAATGCGATACTTGAAAAAAACAAGCTGTCGCGTACACGGGGAAACCGGGGGGAAACCGGGGGGGGGGGCCGGGGGAACTCAATCGCGATTGGTATAGAATCAATATTGATTCGAGGGAGATCCCGCCAGTTTTTCCAAAGTGAGATAAGCGCCCCGTGTCCACCATTTTGAATTCTTCGGAGGTTGGCTCGTGATTTGTGTCAGAACCTGATTGCCTTGATCTGCCGCGAAGGCTGCATGACCATCGACAAAGGCGACATTCCATCCCCCCACATGAAGGATCGCCGAGCTGTCTCGCATCAAATCACTGACCAGGGTCAGGTGATTGGGACGCAGCACCTCATGATCGCCCAAGGTTTTTAGGCCACCACCGTGTTGAAAGCCATACATTCTTCCGCCCCCGGCAAAAAAGGGCCTACTCGTGTACCCACCAAGCCAATCCCAAGTAGGTCCGATGAACGGGCCGTTAAATGTTCTGTAATTACCTGCATTGGGGCAATACAACACCGATGCACCAATTCCCCGATTGACATATGTCCATACCAATTTCGCACCTTTAGGACCACCAGATGCGTAGTAAGAAGGCCATGTTTCATGGTAAACAGCGATATTTTCATTAAAATCAGCCCCGTAAATACCGTACATCACATTGATTTGGCGTAAATTGGAGAGACAGACCGATTTGCGTGCAGCCTCTCGAGCCCCTTGCAAAGAAGGTAATAAAATGGCAATTAAAAGAGCAATGATTGAGATCACCACCAGTAGCTCGATCAGGGTAAACGCAATCGAGTGCAATCGACGGCCAGTGTGGTTCACAGCTTTCATATCAGAGGTCCTTTGAGCCATATCAATGCTCCTTTGGTTAAGGTCATTCAGTCATTCATCTATCACGTTCAATACACAAGTTTGATATTTCATGCCCCAGGCACCGGTCCACTACTGGCGAATGTTTTTAAATTCGGGGCCAGCAGGATATTTTCTACGTCTTTGCCTTCGATCTGGTCAAGCACCATTCTCGCCGCGTTTCGTCCCACTTCACGGACAGGCCAAGCGAGGGTGGTTAATTCAGGTAGGCCGACACTCTGCAAAAATAGGCCGTCAACCCCGGTCACCGAGATTTCTCCGGGTACTGAAATCCCTCGTTCTAACAATCCGCACAACAGGCCGGTGGCTTCATAATCGTTGTAAGCCACCACGGCAGTCGGGTTTGCCTCAGCCCCTTCAAAAAGACGATCCACCGCAGACTTGGCAACCTCGATAAACTCTGGGCCACCACAATCAACCGGATCATGAGTCACCACGCGAGGCAACAGGCCCGCCTGAATCATCGCCCGTTCATAGCCCTGCCATCGCTGACGAGCATCCAGATGAAAAACGACAGGCAACTGGCTATTGCGGTAGTGAGCATGTGTGAAGTGAACGATTCGGCGATGCCCTTGAGCCAGCAGATGTTCCGTGGCAATGCGGCCGGCAGCTTCATTGTCAAAGCCCACATGGGGAATCCCTGGCAACAGATGGTTAAAGACCTGCACGCAAGCGACTTTACGCTCTTGTGATTTGGCGAACTGCTCCGCATTGGTCCGACCATCCATATCCAAGGCAGGAATCACCACCACGCCATCAACTTGCCGATCAAGGCTGAACCTTAGATGACGAGATTCATCTTCGACTTTATCGCCATGCAAATAAGCCACCAAGGAGTATTCATGCTCCAGCAAGACATCCTGAAGGCCTCGAATCAGGTCCAGTGAAAAGAATTCATAGGCCTCACGACAAAGCAGACCCACAAGATAGGACTTGCGAGCGGTAAGACCACGGGCCGCGATGTCCGGACGATAGTCCATTCGTTCAGCCACACTGATAATTTTTTTGCGGGTTTCAGCAGCAACGCCAATGTTGCTCACTCGCTTGGACAACGTCGCCCAGACCGCACCCTTGGAGACGCCTGCCTCTTTCGCGATATCCGCCATGGTGGGTGCCTGTCTTGGCATAATTTTGATTCTACTTCAAAAAAGCAATATCTTAACGCATATAAACCGGTATATATCTATTCTAGCCACGTTCTGCCGCATGTCAAGCAAATTGCTTTACTTTTATATGGATTGGAAGCCCAAGCACCCTTGCATGCGGCTTCTAGATGGTATGGATTAGGAGGTAAAGTTCCGATGCTCGAAGGGCTACCGCAGAACAACGGTTTTCATACCCAGCTATTTTTGATCATCTTTTTTTGCGGATCACTTGATCCCACCACAAAATGCCGATGGTGCTTAGGATCTTGTAGCCTGCTTTGACGCTGCCCATCATCGTCCCCGAAATCTTGCTTTGCCCTGCATGACGCGGCCGATATGGCACATGAACGTCCAACGTCCGCATCCCCAGCACCGCGGCTTTAAACTGCATCTCCACCGTCCACCCCCAGGTCCGATCCTGCATCTTCAACTGCTCCAAAGCTGTCCAGCGAATCACCCGCATCGGACCCAGATCATGGTAATCACGGCCCGTGCAAAGACGAATCAAAAAACAGGCGAGCCAATTCCCAAACCGCTGCGTGGATGTCAGTGAACCCCGCTGAGCAAGCTTGCGACGTGAACCAATCACCATATCCATCTGGCCCTCGGCAATCGGCTGGCACAGCTCTGCGAGCTTGTTGGGATCGTCCGCCAAGTCTGCATCAAAAAACGCCACCATGTCAGGCAACCGCTTTGAAGCCTCGACATCAGCCTCAGCCTCGGCTTGGTCGGCGATCCATGCCAGCCCTGCCAAACAGGCTTGGCCATACCCACGACCCGGCTCATCGACCACCACAGCCCCGCCCTGCTTCGCCAACGGAGCAGTCTGATCCGTCGATGCGTTGTTCACCACAATCACATGGCGAAAGAGTCCCCAAGGCAATGCTTCGCAAAGCGCAGGGATATTTTCCTGCTCATTGTGAGCTGGAATAATCAAATCCACGATGATCTGCTCTGATTGATCCATAAAATGGCACTGTACCTAAAAAAAGATGTAAAAAACGCAGGTGAAAGAAGAAATAGCCACAAAAAACACGAAAAAACACGAAAAAAAGGGAAAGACATCACCCTTTTACCGCTTGTTGGAAGACCTCTTGCTGCCTCTCATTTGAACAAGGATTTGAACCCACCGGAAGTTGCCTCACACATATCCTCTCATTAAGATTCTTCTCTAAATTCCTGTTTTTTGTGCCTTTTTGTGTTTTTTGTGGCTATTTTCCGAACAAAACAAGTGAGAAAAAGACTTCAAGGTGCGAAGTAAAGACACTCTGACTATACTTTGCCTCATGAACAATCTACAAACAGTCGTATTAATTCCCGGCGATGGTATTGGCCCTGAAGTCACCGATGCCGTGAAACGAATTTTGGACAAGGCTCAGGCTCCTCTCCAATGGGTTGAGCATCAGGCAGGCCTTGCTGCTTTGGAACAGTCCAAAGAAGTGCTGCCAGCCCAAACCATCGCATCTATCGAACACCATGGCATCGCTCTTAAGGGCCCCTGCACCACCCCAGTGGCCAAAGGGTTTCGCTCGGTCAATGTCCAGCTTCGCAAACGGCTGAATCTTTACGCGGCTGTCCGACCTGTCCGCAGCCTGCCAGGCGTGCCGACGCGATATGAAAATGTGGATCTGATTATCGTCCGCGAAAATACCGAAGGCCTCTACAGCGGCGTGGAAAATGAAATCACCCCAGGCGTTGTCATGAGCATGAAAGTCGCCACCGACAAGGGGTGCCAACGCATTGCCCAGTGGGCCTTTCGCTATGCCACCCGACGCAAGCGTCAACGCATCACCGTCTTCCACAAAGCCAACATCATGAAGATCACCGATGGGCTGTTCTTAGATACCGCTCGCATGATCCATGAAGATGAATATCCCAACATTCAACACGACGATTCCATCATCGACGCAGGCTGCATGAAATTGGTACAAGACCCGACCCAATTCGACATTCTCCTGTTGGAAAACCTCTACGGCGACGTGGTGAGTGATCTGTGTGCGGGCCTTGTCGGCGGACTGGGTGTGGTCCCGGGTGCGAACATCGGTGACGACTACGCCGTCTTTGAAGCGGTCCACGGCTCAGCCCCAGATATCGCAGGCAAAAACATCGCCAACCCACTGGCCCTACTCATGTCCTCGGTCATGATGCTGAACCATCTGACGGAAAAGACCAAAAAAAATGAGTTCAAGCTCGTAGCCAACAAAATTAAAAATGCCTACAACCTAGCCCTCGTCGATGGATGTAAAACAGGCGACCTCGGCGGCGACCTCGGCACAAGCCAATTTGCCGATGCAGTCATCGAACGCCTCAACGGATAACCCCCCCCGGAAGTTAAAGATCGGGCTTGCCTGGCCCTGCTGAAATTTTTTAATATGGGTTACTCTAACCCCCGCCCTTGGAAAATCCACATGAACAGTGCGTCCTCGAATAGTTGGTCAATCCCCGGATCTGATGGTGAATCGATCTTCGGCAATACCCATTTGCCCTTGAACACCCCTGTGGGTGTGATCCTGCTATGCCATGGTTTTAAGGGTTACAAAGACTATGGACTTTTTCCCTATCTCGCTCAATGCCTTGCCGAGGCGGGGCTGATTGTACATCGCTTTAATTTCAGTCATAGCGGGATGACCCATCAGACTGAAACCTTTGAGCGACCGGACCTGTTTGAAAAAGATACCTGGGGCAAACAAATTGCGGACATCCGCCACGTCGCCCATGCTGTGCAAGACCAAACGCTTGGGGGTCAAGGTTTACCCATGGTTTTGTTCGGGCATAGCCGCGGTGGGTTGTCTGTTTTGATGGCAGCGACCCATCAATCGTTTGCAGGCGTCGTGACCGCAGCAGCGGTGAATCAGCCTTGCAATCTTTTAGAAGAACACGTGGCCATTCTCAAAGAGGATGGTTTTATTGTCTCCCCTTCTGGCAGAACCGGTCAGCAATTGCGGATTGGTCTTGCGTGGCTAGAAGAAATTGAATCAGACCCTGATTCGGTGGACCCGATGCTTGGGATTGCAGAGCTGACCTGCCCGGTGTTATTGATTCATGGACAGGACGACCAGGCCGTACCTGTGCAATGTTGTCGAGCATTGGCCAAGCGTGGCGGCGACCTTGTCACCGCACATGAAATTGCTGAGGCTTCACACGTATTCAATGCTCCGAACCCGATGGACCTCAATGACGTTCCCCCTGCCACGGCTGAATTGGTAAGTCTTACCTGTGCGTTTGCGGTGCGGGTGTGCGGGTAAACGCGTCGGCTGTTTAAACCACACACAACCACCTGTCACAATCTAAGAAGAATCCGACGCTTCGGCCTCAGAAGGACCTCCGCATTTGGCGTTGCTAAAACCTTTTGCGTTATTTCCTACAGCCCCTCGGACACGCACGCAGTATGCGTGCGGCTGCTTTCAAACATCCCACCTAACCAAAGGCGGCAAGAAATGATGTGATGCAAATGGCTCTCACACGGCTTGATGTCTCAATCCAGCCCCAACATCGGCCGTAGTTTCTGGGCAAGGCCGGAATTGTATTCGCGTTCTAACGCACCTCTGGAAGAAAACAGTTCGAGCATCGCAGCGGTCCCCGAAGGCAAGGCCGCGATGGCGGGACCAAGTTTGTCCCACGGAATCGTGCCATGGTCTGGGATCAAATGGGAGTCATGTCTGCTGTTGTTGTCGTGAACGTGCAGGTAATCAATCACGTCCGCACAAGCGTTCATGACCTCCACCACGTCGGAAGTCATGTGTGCGTGGCCTGTATCAAAACACATTTTTAAATTGGGATGGTTCGCCTCTCGCAACAGGTCCGCCAAGGCCACCGGGTCATGGCCTAACATAAACACGCGAGGCAAATTTTCGAACAAAAACGTCACGCCCAGTTTTTCACCCGTGGCAGCCAACTCTTCAAATGTTTGACGCATCGCATCAAGGCGGTCTGGCTCGGGGGTAGGGAAAAGCGTAGCCTGACTGCTGGGCGATGGATGAACGACCACTTTGGCGCAGCCGAGTTTCAAAGCCAATTCCGCTTCAGCCTGATAGGCTTTTACGGCTTTGCGACGAATGGTTTGGTCTGGATTCGAAGGGTCATACTCTTGGCCAAACACCCCATGAATCGAGTCAAAGGGCAAGCCTGCATCATTGGCGATTTTTACTGCTTCGGCCGGTTTGGGGGGATTCTCTTCGTTGCGAGCAAACTGACAAGACACACATCCCAGTTGGCGTAGAACCGGTAGCCAAGTCGGTAAAAAAAAATCTTCAAAGCCAAACGGCACGATGGTTGCCAAGTATGCCATACGTTTAATTATACACCGATCACCAAGCCAAGTCAGGCGAAGTACCGGCCCCACAACGGAGCAAGTCGCTCAATGGCAGCCGAATCAATCTTGGATTTATCTGACCAGATGGCCAGCTTCAAAGCCTCATGTGCTGGGCTGGGGTGATTTTCAAGCCACGCGATATTAGAAAGAGCTGCGTGGATCAGTTCGATGCCGCCGGCACTGGCCTTGTTCAGATTGCCGATGATCTCTGCGAGCAAGTCCTGCGTCGCCACATTGGGATCATGCGGCCGCCAACAATCATAATCCGTCGGCAAACCAATCAACGCGTAAGCCATCTCCGCTTCACGGGCGAGCTTGGCTTCGGGCATACAGGTCATGCCGATGAGATCGCCCCCCCATGCTCGGTGCATGGCAGACTCGGCTTTGGTTGAAAAGCCAGGCCCTTCCATCACCACATACGTGCCATCTTCATGGACGGTGCGGCCGTCGAGTTGGGAAGACGCTTCTAAAAGCCATTGCCGCATCACCGGACAAAACGGCTCCGCCAACTCCACATGAACCGCCGCGTCGTCATAAAACGTGTTAGCGCGACGATAGGTTTTATCAATCACCTGGTCGACAATCACCAGATCGCCAGGCACAATTTCTTCTCGCAAAGAACCCGTCGCACCGCTGGCGATGATGTGGGTAATGCCCAAAGATTTTAAGGCAAAGAGATTGGCGCGATAAGGCACTTCGCTGGGATTGAGCGTGTGGCCTGGGCCATGGCGTTGAAGGATCGCCAGGTCCACCCCCTGCCACTGGGTCAATGTAATTTCACTCGAAGGCTTGCCAAAAGGCGTATCCGGACAAACCGTCTGTCCTTTTTCAGCACCGAGTGAATCGCCTAAACCTGATCCGCCGATCAACCCAATTTTTACAGACGTGGTGGTCATGCCGATTCAAAAGCCTCATAAGAATCCTCAAGGGTATCGTCTAAAGACACGATCACGTCGAGCTTGACGAGACTAAAAGCCAGCATGATGTCCGGCTGAATATGACACATACGCATTTCACCGTCCTGGCGTTTCACACGCAAATTCAAAGCCATGATCACCCCGAGCATCATCGATGAAATGCGATTGACATCCTGCATGTCCAAGATAAGCCGAGGCTTGTCCGTCCCCTCAATCATTTGACGAACGTCATGTTTGAGTTGTGTGACAGCCTGTTGCTCGTGCATCAGGTCCTTTAAACGCAAGACTGAAATTTGGCCTTGCTTGTTCACGATAAAAGGTTTGATTGGTTGATCAGTCACTAAAAAGTTCCTCGTCAAATTCACCATTGGCCTGAGCCTCGTTGAGGTAGGCTTGAAAATCGTTGAGTTTGTAACTTACAAATTTAAAGACGTGCTCAAGGGTCACCTTTTCCATATCCGTTGGATCATCGGGGGCATCCTGACGCAAGCGGTTCAATTCAGCAAGAAATGGCTCAATTTTCATCGGTCTTTTTCCTCTTATACGCATTGTGTATTTTAGTTGCGCGGCGAGAGTTTCATTCCGTTTTGTCCATATCAGTCCCCGCGAATTACAAAATGCACGAGTTCTAAACAGGATGGATATGACATCCAAACAAAATCAGGCTGCCGCCACGGCTGCTGCGATTTTTTGAGCTGCGTCGGTCAGATCCGTCCCCACGACCATGGCGGGGATGGCATCTTTGGCTTCATCTAGAATTTTACGAGCGGCATCCACATTGGTTCCTTCAAGTCGCACGACTAGGGGAACTTCAAAGCCCACGTTTTGAGCGGCACTGACGATCGCCCTGGCGATGCGGTCACATTGCATGATCCCGCCGAAGATATTGACCAAAACGCCTTTGACGTTGGGATCGTCGAGAATAATGCGGAACGCTTCGGCGATTGCTTCTTCGGTGGCGCTGCCGCCGACATCGAGGAAGTTAGCAGGCTCTTGGCCATGAAGCTTCACAAGGTCCATGGTCGCCATGGCCAAGCCTGCTCCATTGACCAGACAGCCGATGGAGCCGTCGAGCTTGATGTAGGTCAGATCAAATTCCTTGGCTCGCAATTCCGAGGCATCTTCCTCAGCAGGATCAGCCATCTGGGCAATATCCTTCTGTCGATACAGGGCATTGTCATCAAAGTTAATTTTGGCATCAATGGCCAGCACCTGTCCATCGGGATATTCCTCTGAAGCAGGGGTCACGATCAATGGATTGATTTCTGCGAGGCTGGCATCGGTGTCGATGAACATTTTTGCGACCTGCTGCATGACCTTGACAGCCTGATTGACTTGCTTGCCTTTGAGGCCGAGCTTGTAGGCAACTTTGCGAGCTTGGTAGCCTTGCAGACCCATCGCTGGGTCAATCGGCTCGCGGAGGATGGCTTCGGGGTTGCTTGCAGCGACTTGTTCGATTTCCACGCCGCCTTCACTTGAAGCAATCAGGAGCGGGGACGCGGTCGCGCGATCCACCGCCATGCCCAGATAGTATTCTTTTTCAATCTCCACACCCGCAGCAACCATTAACTTCTTGACTTCCACACCCTCGGGCCCCGTCTGATGGGTCACCAGTGGTTTGGAGAGGATGGCCTTGGCGACTTCGCCAGCTTCGTCAGCAGATTTGACGAGCTTCACGCCCCCGCCTTTACCGCGACCGCCCGCATGGACTTGAGCTTTGACCACTACAAGGGGGGTCCCCTGGGCAGCTAGTTTTTCGTAGGCTTCTTTGGCTTGGTCTGCCGTCTCGACGACCAGAGCGTCGGGAACGGGAATGCCGAATTTGACCAACAGGTCACGAGCTTGATATTCATGAATTTTCATTTGATCATTATCCTTCTATGAACCCCCGCTTGGTATCAGCAGAGTAGAAGGGTCATGATATCGCCCTGATGGACGTTTGAAAAATAAGGCCCGCCAAACGTACAAAAAAGAGCTTGCTCACCGGGCCTTCATCAGGGAAATCCAGCCGATTTTAGACATGGCAAAGCTTGTTCACGCCGTTGAGGGCTGCGATTTTGTACGCTTCTGCCAAAGTGGGATAGTTAAAGACGTTGTGGATGAAGTAGTCCACGGTCCCTTCGAGCGCCATGACGGCTTGGCCGATGTGGATCAATTCCGTCGCCCCGGTTCCGAGGCAGTGAACGCCCAGAACTTTGCGGGTTTCTTGATGGATCAGCAATTTGAGCATGCCGATGTCGTCGCCAAGGAGTTGACCCCGGGCCACTTCGCTGTACCGAGCGATGCCAGCTTCGTAAGGAATGCCCGCTTCGGTGAGTTGTTGTTCGGTCTTGCCGACCATGGAAATTTCAGGCACTGCAAAAATGCCATACGGGAACAGCTCAGGCATCGTGTGGATTTCTGCGCCAAACGCATGACACGCAGCAATGCGTCCCTGCTCCATCGAAGCAGAAGCCAAGGAGGGAAAACCCACCACGTCGCCCACGCCATAGATATGTTCAATGCTCGTCTGATAGTTTTCATTGACCTGTAATCGTTCTCGGTCATCAAATTCCAGCCCCACGTTTTCAAGTCCCAGCTTGCGGCAAACGCCTTGCCGACCCACCGCATAAAGCAGTGTTTGAGCTGTCAATATTTTTCCACTCTGCAAGATCGCCCCCACCAGTGGGCCGTCACCATTGTTCGACGGTTGAAGGGTAATTTCATCGACTTTTTCATTGAGCCGCAACGTCACACCCATTTTTCGCATGTGAAACTGAAGCGCTTCTGCAATTTCCGCATCGAGAAATCCAAGGACCTGAGAACACCCCTCAACAAGCGTCACCCGCACGCCAAGCGTGGCCATGATGCAAGCATATTCGGTTCCCACCACACCGCCGCCCACCACGATCATGGTCTTGGGAATGCGGTCGAGTCCGATCATCCCATCAGACGTAAACACCTGGTCTTTGGTAAACGGCACAGAGTCAGGCCTCGCCGGTTGCGTCCCCACCCCCAGGATAAACTTATCAGCGGTGATCATTTCCGACGAACTTTCGCGTTCAATGACCAAAAGGTTCGGCCCCTCAAATCGGGCGGCCCCCCAGATCAAATCCACATTATTCCGATCAAAAGCATCCTGAATCATATTCCATTCATTGCGAATGACGTTCTGACTCACCGATGCCAAATCCGCAATGGTAATATCACGTTTCACACGATGGTTCCCACCAAACAACGCACGCTTGGTATGCCCCGTGAGATGCATGACAGCCTCTCGCAAAGCTTTTGAAGGGATGGTCCCTGTATTGACCATGACGCCGCCGACAAATTTAGCTTTTTCCACCACACAGACGGATTTACCCAGTTTTGCAATCTGAATAGCAGCCTTCTGACCAGCGGGACCCGAACCAATAACGGCGCAATCGTAGTGTCTCATGTCCGTTTGTATCGGTTGGATTAATTAGAGAGATTAGCTCGATACCGATTTGGATAGAGACTTGGGGTGTTTGACATAATAGAATAATCCGGCCCTTCACCCCAGAGGGTTCAGGGCTCGGCGTTGTGATGACCGCACGCTCACGTATTGAGATGAGGGCATGGCCCACACGTGAGATGCGTTTGCTCTGCTTCTGATGGGGAAACCAGAGAGAACAGAGAAAAACAGTCGAAAACTTCCGGGGGGGGGGTTCCGGGGGGGTTAGCGGACGATTCGAGCGCCGCCGCCGGCAGCGACGTGTTGCAATTCTTGCAATGTGATTTCACTGGTGTCGCCACGGGTGGTCTGGAGCATCGCACCGTGGGCAGTGCCTAGATTGACTGCCTCTTGAGGGTCTAGGCCCGCAAGGAAGCCATAGGCAAAGCCTGAAGCGAAGCCGTCCCCACCACCAACGCGATCTTCGAGGATGAGTCGTTCGAAGTCTGGGCCGTGATAGAAGGTATCGTTCTGGGCCCAATAGAGAATGGCGGACCAGTTGTTTTCACTGGCACTGATGACTTCCCGGAGGGTGGTCCCAATCACTTTGAGGTTGGGGTAATCTTTGGCGACCTGGCGGACCATTTTTTTGTAGCTATCGATGGGAAGTTCGGTGAGATTTTCGTCTGCGCCTTCGATTTCGTAGCCGAGCACTTTTTGAAAATCTTCTTCATTGCCGATGAGGCAATCGATGTATTGCACAAGGGGTTTGGTGGCAGCGATCGCTTGTTTGCTGGACCATAGTTTGCCTCGGAAGTTCAGGTCATAGGAGACGATGGTGCCTGCGTCGTGGGCAGCTTTGAGCGCTTCACGAGCAACGTCCTGGGTGCTATCGCTCAGACAGGTGAAGATGCCTCCGGTGTGGAGCCAACGTACGCCTCGCTTGGCGAAGAGGTTGTTCCAATCGACATCATTGGGTTTCATTTTACTGGTGGCGCTGTGTCCTCGGTCGTAAAGGGTAACGGCAGATCGCGGACCAACGCCGACTTCGGTGAAGTTCAGGCCGATGCGACTTTCACGTCCCACACCGTCGTAGGGAAGGGTGACTGCTTCACTGATATCCATACCCACGCCGCGAGCGTGGTTTTTAATAATCGCACCGACGGAATTATCGACGAGGCCGCCGACCCAGCCGGTTCGCAAGCCCAATCGGGTCAGTGCGTAGGCGACGTTGAATTCGCCACCGCCGACGTAGACGTCCATTTTTTTGGCGAACTCGATGCGACCGTGGCCTTCGGGGCTGAGGCGTACCATACATTCACCGAGTGCAACAAGGTCTAATTCACATGACTCTGCGGATCGAATGTTCAAGCTCATCGTCATTAATCTCCCTGCGGGATTTTCTAAAATTAATCGAATTCGTAGCGGACCGAGGCATTGTGCAAGGCAAGCCGCCATCTGTCAAAACCAAGGCTTGCCGCAAGATAATTTTAAGGCTGTTTTGGCGAGAGAGCCAACAGCCTTTACCATACCGTCCATGCCACGTTCTTCTATCCACCATTGGACCAATCAGCTTCGCGGACGATTCCTCGTTTTCGAGGGGCCCGACGGCAGCGGTAAAAGCACCCAGTTTCGCCGCTTTGTGCAATTTGCCCATGAACAGGGCCTTGAAACCTGCGAAGTCCGTGAGCCGGGCGGTACCGCCATCGGCGAGCAAATCCGCCATGTGCTTTTGGACCCCGCCAATGACGACATGGACGTGACCTGCGAGATGTTATTGTACATGGCGAGCCGGGCTCAATTGATCGCTCAAAGTGTGGAACCCGCGATAAAAGCAGGCAAACTCGTCCTTGCAGACCGCTTTATCAGTTCCACCCTGGCGTATCAGGGAACCGCTGGAGGCATGGCGGTTGAAGATATTTTGCGTGTGGGCCAAATTGCGCTGGGCTCGTGCTGGCCTGACTTGGTCATTGTGTTTGATGTGGATGCCAAAACGGCCGGCTCACGCCTCAACCCCCTGCTAGACCGCATGGAACAAAAGGGATCAGCCTATCACCAACGGGTGCGCCAAGGCTATTTGGATCAAGCCAAATCCGATCCCTCCCGCCACCTTTTAATTAACGCCAAACCGCCAGCAGAAGAAGTTTTTGAAACTTTGACGCAAAAACTCCAGCAATGGCTCTAAAAAAAAGACTTTATTCCTGTTTTTATCGCTCTTTGATTGGTTTTGCCCCATTTGAAATCATAAGGTTGTAATGCCCCCTTTGGATAAAGGATACAGCCATGACACCCCCACTCACCCCACCGCAGCCACACCACCCACCCAAACGCCCTGCTTCGGACCGCGAGACAAGCCTCCGGGCCAAAGAGCTGCCCCAACAAATTCGCTACCATATTTTCAAGTGCAGCCCATGCAAAACCCAGCCCAAACAGCTCATTGAAGCGAGGCTGGCCTGATTTTTTCAGCCATATTAAAGACAAAACAATCTTTATACCTAGTCTTTGTGGAAAACATGTAGATTACGCAAAAACGTGATTCGTTACAGATTGCCTTATCGGAACATCACAAAGACTGCTTGCGACAGAGAACTATCTTTTTCATATCTTTTTATTTTTTTAAAATACTGAAAACAATTATCTTATAAAAAAATAAAAGCCAAAAAAAAGACTTTAATTTTTCCATCCCTAACACGCCAGGCCTTTTCGTGCAAGTCCTTTTTTTACCGTCCCCGATGTGGATAAGACCTCGTTAATCCCCACTTAACCAACCACAAATGAATGTCTTAACACGATTTTCGCAACACGAGGGCACATACCCTAAATAGGGTATTTTTTTAATACCACGATTGCTTAATGAATAAACCGTATGTCCCCAAAATTCGGGACGATATTTGCCCCTGTGGGAGACAAGCTATACGGCGAAGGAAAATAGACGAAAAAGGCCTTCCCAATCATCAACTCCCGAGGCACAACGCCCAAATATTGCTGTTTGCCCTCAAGTAGCCGCTTGTGAATCCATGGATTCACTCCCGTCCAATATCGCCCATCAGAACTATGCGGGCTGTTGTCGCCCAAACAGAAAAACTGATCAGCCTCCAAGGCAACTGGCCCCCCCTTGCGCATTCGCCCGTCTTTGATCAAGGCACCTCGCCCTTGTTGCCGCATGATATTGGTGCTTGAATAAAATAGGTCTCGATCCAAATCAATCGAAGCCAAGGTCACCGGCGAACCGGACACCATGATTTTCACCACAGGCAAGGGTCGCGGCGGCGGACGTGAAATCAACTGCTCTAGCGGAACCTCAAACGCCCATTGGCAAATCACCTGGCCATCAAGCCAAAGTATCAACGCTTGATCCACCAGCCAAAACTCGATCTCACTGGCGCGGCCGCCCGCCAACGGCATAATTTGTTCCGTGGCTCGAACCTGCCCATCGGTGATAATCAGCACGTTGCCTTGCCCATCAATCGATGCTTCAACCCTCACGGGATAATCGCCATCAATCCGAGCGGTGGTCTGCATCGTCACCGCCAAGCCTCGCGTATCGGGAATCACCCGAACTGCCAAACGAATCTCTTCAATGGGTTCTTGTGATGGGGTCCCTGAAAACTGGCTATAGGGATACCAACCGATCATGTTTCCGATCTGATTAATTTGGCCTTGTATCAGCGTTTGAAAGTCAAAGGTCAAGGCGGCCTCGGATGCTGAATCATGGCGTAAACGCAGCCGATCCACACGTTCCCATTGATCTGCCGAGTCAGCCTTCCACGGGAAAGACCATGCGTATTCCATTCCCCGTCGCTCCGAGGGCTTGCCTTGGTCTAGCGGATAGTAACGGCTGTGATAGACTGGTTGCCAAACAGCCTGCTGCACTTCTAAGCGATCTGATTTACGAACCACACGCCACGGGCCATCGGGATCATCCAACGGCTGGACATACACATTCCCATCTACAATCAACAGACGTTCTGACGGCAAGCCGACGAGCCGTTTGATGTAATTATCGTATGGCTGCTGAGGATTTTTAAACACCACCACATCCCAACGCTTGGGCTCGCTGATGTTATAGATGAATTTGTGCACCAAAATCCGGTCGCCTGGTTTACGCGTCACCTTGGGGTCCGCATGGTTGGGATAATTACACATGGAACAAATGAGCGTGAGACCGTTGTTGGCCCATCGTGAATTGGCGGCCCGTGAATCTATGTTCTGGCGATAGCCGCACTGGCTACAAGAAAGGTCCAGATGCGCTCCTAACAAAGTGGGAGCCATCGAGCCTGTGGGAATGACGAACGCTTCGACCACATAAGCTCGAAAGACGAACGCAAGGATAAAGGCGATAATGATTGATTCGAACGTTTCTTTAAACGAATCGGTGTCAGACGATTTTGCAGAAGTAGATTGTGCCATGGAACTGAGCATTGTACATAGCTGATCGATTTAAGGGGGACTCAGGACGTGTGATGCACTTTTTGAGGGTGTCTGGGTTGCTCAAACGGGTCAATATCGCTAAAAGTATAGTTTGGTCTGCCGATGTTCCAGCGGGTTTTTACACGCAACGCCGTAAAAGACCACAGCCCTCCACCGTTGGAGACGCTGCCATGCGAAGAGACCAAGATTTCAACGAAGACCTGTTTCCGAATCGAGTTTGTCATGAGTGCACAGTTTTACACCAGCGTCATCACCTGCCTGATTATGATTAATGTGTTTCTAGGAGCTGTGTCGTACCTGATTCTGCTCGAACGCAAAATCGCTTCGTGGGTACAAAACCGCCTCGGCCCCAATCGCACCGGACCTATGGGCTTGTTCCAACCTCTGGCCGACGGCCTCAAGTTTCTGCTCAAAGAAGATTATGACCCCCTGGGCGTGGACAAAGGACTCTTTCGCCTTGCTCCGGTACTGGCATTGGTTCCTGCTCTGATCGGATGGGCGATCCTCCCCCTCGGCGGCTACATGACTTGGGGCGATTCACAAGTCCTCGTCGCAGGCGCGCCCATCAACATCGGCGTTATCTATATCCTTGCCGTTGGCTCCTTGGCAGTCTACGGCATCGTCCTCGGCGGCTATGCCTCTAACAACAAATACACGTTCCTCGGCGGACTGCGAGCCACCGCACAAATGATCAGCTATGAAATCCCCCTAGGACTCTGCGTCCTGATCATCATCCTCATGCACGGTACAGCCAGAGCAGACTACCTCGTCGAACTTCAAGCCAACGGCGTATGGAACGTCTTCTATCAACCCATCCTCGCAATGCTGTTCTTTATCTGTAGCCTTGCTGAATGTAATCGCGCTCCGTTTGACCTTGCTGAATGTGAACAAGAACTTGTCGGCGGCTTCCACACCGAATACAGCTCCATGAAATTGGCCTTGTTCTTCCTAGGCGAATATTTCCATCTCATTACCAGTGCAGGCATTTTGGTCTTGCTGTTCTTTGGTGGTTGGGACCTGCCCTTCATCAAAGAACCCATCATCGGCGAAACCGCTGGCATCGGTTGGGTCCTCATCAAAATGGGCGCTTTCATGGGCAAAATTGCCGTGGTGCTGGCCTTGGTAATGGTGATCCGTTGGACGCTGCCTCGCTTGCGATTTGACCAGCTCATGAAACTCGCATGGCAATCATTGATCCCTTTGGCCATTTTGATGCTGCTCGAAACCGGCGTAATTGTCTATCTGGACTTTGGCTATGGCTGGCTCACCGTGTGCAATGTAGCGACGGCAGCGTTGGTCTACTTTATCTTGCCTTACCTTCCTTCAGGCCCAGCGATTAACCGCAAAATTGAGCTGACCGGTTCACGCTTTAGCCCACCGACGGAAGTGGCTGCAAACTAAAATTGTTTGCATCACTGCTTGTTGCTTTTGCTTTTGCTTTTGCGAATGACATCAATAATAGCTGCACGCGTACTGCGCGGGCGTTCCATCAATTTGGTTGCTTGCTGTGCATGATAGATTGCACGCACGCAGACGCGCACGCTGTAAGCGTGTGGCTATTTTCAAATAATAAAATCCAATCAAAGGCGGCAAGTGTGTCTGTAAAATGCACTAGTGCATTATTGCATATGAATTGCTGGGTATAGAGTTTTCAGTTTGGTCCTCGCATCGGTGGTTGTGAATTGCCAATCGACGGTGACTTTCTCAGCGTTACGTTGGTCTTGCCAAGCAATCACCTCACGCTCAAGCGTTGCCATGTCAGGAATGCGACGATCCAGACACTGACGGGCCA
>JAJRRC010000023.1 GCA_024279865.1 Planctomycetota bacterium
GTTTGGGAAGGTAGTCGGTCAGTTGTGCAAAGATCATTCGTCCAGCGTGCATGTTCAGTTCCTTGTGTAAAAATGGAACTGAAATTGTCGCTCAATTTCAAATCGATGCAGGTTTTTTTATTGCATAACACATTGATTTATGAACAAGTTACAATGAAAATGAAGACAAACAACCGGACAGCAGTGATGAACGTCATAAATTTTATCGCCGATGTTCTCAAACACTTCTTTGATTGAGCTGCCGTTCTTATTGATCTGAATATTGCCTTGATCGTAATGGATTCCCACCGCAGGATGATCCGTCATGTCCAACAGCTTGCGGCAAGATCCCGGCAAATCATGCAAATAACCATTGTGCGTTTCCAAAGCAATACGCATCCCCAATGATGCTGCCTGATCACCGACAACCTTCAAACCCGCAGCAGAACGTTCATAATGCTGCTCATTGGCCATCCCGCTGCCACAGTGATCAAATTCAAAATAGTCTGCCCCAGGCCGAAGCATGACACCTGTAAAAAAGCTCATCAAATCCGTGCCACATTCACGGTTGGGCCATTCCAAAAAAGCCAAATAAGCCTGGGTCTCCTTTTTAACCTAGTCGCGATCATCAATCATAAAATCAACCATCCCGCCAATGCTGATTCCCAGATGGGGATATTGCTGCTTTAAACTGGCTACCTTGGCCTGATCCTGCTCTTGGGTCATATCGGAAAAGCGTATTTCCACCGAAGCTCAATACCATCGTAGCCGTATTTGTCAGTGATTTTGAACAACGTATCAAGCTTACCTTCGCCTTCCCAGTAGTTGACGTGCATATGAAAGCTTCATTTTGCGCTCTTTCTTTATTCAGAAGTAGTTCATTCGATTCGCGTATATTCTTCAGGCAGACACCTGCCATCACAATTCGGTGCAGAGTATAACGCGATCTTCGAAAACTCCAAGCCCAAACCAACACTCAAAGAAGAAAATTTTCCGACAGCAGAAGCAATTTTAAAAATAAACCTGTAAAGATTTGATATGACAAGACATAAAACGAAAAACTTTAAGCAGCCGCCAACTCAAAGTATTCATCATGCTCTAACTCGTAAGCATAATCCAGTGAAGCGATGATCCCCAGCCCCGCAGCCGTAATCACCCACCCGGTTCCCCCCGCACTGATCAAAGGCAACGCGATCCCCTTCGTCGGCACAAGCACCGTGACCACCATCAAATTCATGACAGCCTGAAAGCCCACCGTCAGCAAAATACCCAATGCCAACAGCCGTCCAAATGGATCACGGCACTGACGAGCAATGGCCAAACAAACCCATAGCAACGTCGCAAACAACAACGCAACCAAACAAGCACCGCCCAGACCCAACTCTTCACAGATCACTGCAAAGATAAAGTCAGTGGTATCTTCGGGCAAATAGCCAAATTTCTGAATCCCCCCGCCAAGACCTCGACCCAACGGACCGCCCATCGCAATGGCCAGCATCGACTGAATCGGATGATACCCCGTGCCACTGGAATCAGCCCACGGGTCCATAAAAGCCATCAAACGAGCCACCCGATAAGGACTCTGCATCACCGCAGCCACCAACGCTGCGCCAGCCAACGGAACCATCAAAAGTAAATGCCAAATTCGTGCGCCCCCCGCCACGAGCAAGACCACGCCCACCGTCCCAATCAAGACCGCAGTCCCAAGGTCTTCAAGCAAAATCAACAGGCAAGTCAGCCCCATCAACAACAACGGCGGAAGCAACCCACGCCCAAAACGATGCATCACCCCCCCACGACGAGTACACCACCAAGCAATCGCAAACACCATCATCATCTTCGCGATTTCACTAGGCTGAAAACTTAACCCCCACTGGCGAGGCCCCAGATAAATCCAACGGGCAGCCCCATTGACCGACCGCCCCACCCCAGGAACCCAAGCGCCCAAGACACAGCCAAGACTCAACAAAACAAACCACGTCATCGGGCCAAACATCCCGCGACGTTCAAGAAAAATGGATCGCACATCCAAACGGCTGCACACCATCATCACCGTCAACGCCACCAGCGCATAAATCCCCTGCCTCATCTGTAAAACAGACCCCAGCGAGGAATCAACACCCACCCGGCCACCAGCCGAGTGAACCATCACCACGCCAAGACCCAGCAGGGCCATGACCAACAATTGCAACATTTGTCCTAATCGTAACACGCTAGTTGTATCGGCAAACCACCCCCAAACCGTGCAAAGAATCCCCCCCAACCCCCGGAAGTTCCCCCTCGGCAAGCCTTTCATAAAGCCCCACCTGAAAATTCCACCTCCCCCGCTAACGCCTCAATAGCAAAGCAGTCATCTCCCATCCGTGGTCAAAAGGAAAATCACCAAAAACACGGATACCAAAAGAGCTTGATAACGTAGAATAGCTCTTTCCCCCTCCATCCATCAAAGCCCCTTTGTCTTAGTACTACAGTTGCGCATATCATTTTGTCGATGAATACTTCCGTTCCGATTTCAAGGGTCGCAGACGCTGGGATACAAGGGTTATATGACAACGCAAAAGGCTCTCATTATAACGCTATCGTAACGATAAAACGCTTGCTGGTTTTAAGCTGGGAAATCCTTCGAAGCCTCGCGGTTTTCAACTCACCGCCCCGACTCCCGCTGCATGTCCGCTGGCCCAGGCCCATTGAAAATTAAATCCACCAATGCGACCATCCACATCTAAAATTTCGCCCGCAAAATATAGACCTTCAATCAACCGAGATACCATGCTCCGGTAGTTCACTTCTGACATGGGAATCCCCCCGGCAGTCACCTCCGCATAGTTCCAGCCCCGATCCTTCACCACCGGCAACGGTAACTCCGTCAACACATGCGAAAGCTTGCGACGTGAATCCTTGCTCAGTTGCCCCATCGACTGATCCGTCGACACCGCTGCCGCCAAACACAACTGCTCAATCACACGAGCAGGAAAATGCGAGGCAAGTGATTTTCCCACCGTCTGTTTGGCGGTCTGACCCATGAGCCATTGCTGGCATTGATCAAAATTCATCTCAGGCAACAACTGACAAAACAGCTCTGCCTGACGGCCCTGCTGCTGAGCCATCACCCAAAAACGGCTCGCATCCATCACCACCGGCCCACTAATCCCAAAATGCGTCCACAACATCGACCCACGACGTGAATCCACCCGCTTGTGATCGACATGCGTATGTAAAACAACCTCATGCGAAATACCTGAAAGTTTTGCATGAAAACAAGCAGAGTCCAACACCAAAGGGACCAATGCCGGATACGTTTGCGTCACCGTATGTCCGAGCCGTTTGACAAGAGCCCAACCGCTGCCATCACTGCCACTTTTAGGTAACGACCGCCCACCAGTACACAGAATCACACGGCCAGCAACCAACTCGCCTTGGTCATGTCCAATCTCAAACGGCCCCGCGGGTAAGCCTGCTTCATTCTGCGTGGTCGCCCGAATGGTTCGAACTCTCGAAGAAGGTTCAATCACCACGCCCAGCTCAGAGCATCGGTCCAGCAGTGCATCGAGAATCGTTTGAGCTGAATCCGTCACCGGAAAAAGTTTACCCGTGCCTTCCTCTTTAAGATCAACGCCCAAGGAAGCAAACCAGTCAATGGTTTGTTTTTGGTTAAAGCCTGCTAACACATTACGAATAATTTTTTGTGAGCCTTGATAATCTTTTGCAGTGACGGTTTGATGGGTCACATTGCATCGCCCGCCGCCTGAGACAAGGATTTTGGTTCCTATGCGGGAAGCGCTATCGAGGATCAACACTTTCTTGTTTGGAGCAGCTTCAGTCGCAAAAATAGCCGCGGTTAAACCAGCCGCTCCTGCCCCGACGATCACAAGGTCGACCTGTTTGTGTGCCATAAGTAAAATCTCTGTTGGGCGAACAGTCATTGCCCGCCGACGCAGAGAATAAGGGATTAACAATGACTTGTCTTTTTAGGACTCCGTCAAGAACCCGGTTTGGAATCCACTATTCGTGGGCTACCGAAACCAAAGTTGATCAAACATATCGACCAAAATATACGCACGCACCGTCTTGAGATTCCATTGCATCAACTGACGCAGCTTCCAACGTTTCTTGCCATCAAGCCGCTTGCGACGACGAAGCAACAACCAACGGGAGCCTTTGA
>JAJRRC010000024.1 GCA_024279865.1 Planctomycetota bacterium
CATGCGACGATTCAGTCAGAATTTATTGAAAAACGAGAAGACGTTGAAGGTGGGCATTCAATCAAAACGCCTCCAATGTGGATGGAATCACGATTACCTGCTCAAAATTGTGAAAGGCATGATTTAGATGCGATGGCCCTGTTTGTGACCCTTCGTAAGGTCTCAAGAACTTGTAAAAGAGTATAATTCAAGGTGCCCTATAGATGGGACGAAGTACTAGGGATCGACCTCTCAAAGAACAGTTTTTAATGGGATCTAGTCATTTGAGGCAGCTTGCTTCATCAAAATAGGAGTATTAAGAGTCCCAATGCGATGAATCCCGTGGCCATGAGGAGGGTTTCCCATGCGGGGCTGAATTGTTTTTGGATTCGGCGAAACGAAGTTGCCTTAATGGCTTGGCATCAGATCACTTTGGCGTTTTTTGGGGCCCATCGCGCCATCTTCCATCTCATAAATCGTATCAAACACGTCCAAGGCTCGGTGGTCGTGGGTGACCACCACCACGCCCGCGCCGCGTTCATGGGCGACTTGAGCGAACAGTTCCATGACCTGACGGCCGCGATGGCCATCGAGAGCTGCCGTCGGTTCATCAGCTAGAATCACACTGGGCTTGTTGGCCAACGCCCGGGCGACGGCGACGCGTTGTTGTTGACCGCCGGAAAGGGTGTTGGGCAAGCCGTTCGCTCGATCTGCCACGCCGAGATAGTCCATCAAGGCCAACGCTTCTTTGCGAGCGGCTCTGGGACTGTTTCCATTGATCTCTAGAGCGACCTGGACATTTTCAATTGCTGTGAGAAAGGGAATCAGGTTTGCTTTTTGAAAGACAAAGCCAATGTGTTGCTTGCGAAAGGTGCGGAGGTTGGTGTGGGATTGAGGGCCATCGAGGATGAGTTGCCCGCCGATGAAGATTTGTCCGGAGGTGGGCGGGTTGATCAGGCCGATGGCGGTGAGGAAGGTTGATTTGCCTGCTCCGCTGGGTCCTAATAGAGCCACCACTTCGCCGCGTTCGACGTTCATGGTGGCATCGTGCATGGCAATGACTTCGGTGTTCCCGCTGCCGTACACTTTGGTCATTTGATGTGTTTCGATGGCGAATTTGTGGTCCATTTTTCTTTACACCTTATATGCATCGCATATATTATGTACGCGTTGAGATTTTTATAAAGCCTTATCAATTCAGTCTTCGCGAATAACCATTCGCACGGGTTTTTTGTGGGATTGGTATTAGGCGACAGCTTCGTTGGGTGAGACTTGGGTGGCTTTCCATATTCCCAGAAAGCTCGAAGCCACCGAGATCCCCAAAACAATCCAGCCCAACATAAACAGGTCTTCATTGGTCAGAATCACGCGGCGAGGGAACATGGGAAATATCTTCCGCCCAAGTATGTAGGCAACGGCGTACCCGAGGGTGCCTAGGAAAAGTGCTTGTTGCATGATTAAGCCCAGGATCATCCTGTCTGGTGCGCCGATGAGTTTAAGCAGGGCGATGGAGTGAATTTTATCGAGCGTGAGCGTGTACAAAATCAACGCCATCACAATCCCGGCAATGACGGTGAGCAGGACCCGGAACAAACCAATTTGCTTTCGGACTTTTTCAACTGTACCTCTTAATAGCAGTGTTTCCTGGCCTTGCTGGGTATAGATCGTCACATCACGCCAGCCCGAAACAATCTCGACCACGCGTTGAGCATCCGCTCCCGGCGACAGATGGACGATCACCGCACTGATCTGAGGCTTGGCTGTGGAGGGTAATTCATAGGCCGGTTTGATCGCCTGCTCAAGTAGTGAGGGTTGATTGGTGCCTAGTTCACTGCGTTCGCCGCGAGCGAGGCGGGCTGCGCGTTCTAAGCGGATTGCTTCATTGCTGGTGTTGAATTGAATGGCCTGAGAATCGGCCACGGTAAAAAAGCCTAGGCCGTCGCCTGACGAGCCCATCATGCTCGTCGTGATGCCGACGACGGTGTACGTTTCTTTGCCAAGGCGGACCCGCTGACCAAGCCCTAGGCCCAACGATTTGTCTGCAATCATTTCATAATGGCTGGCCCCCAGCGGACGGCCCGAGGTCAACGGCAACCAGGCTCCGTTATCCTCTGGCCAACTCAAACCCAAAATCGCCATTCGAAAAAGCTTGCCTTGGTGCTCACGTTGGACCGTGTGATAGACAAATTCCCTGGCAGACTTTACGCCCGGAACCGCCAGCATGCGGTGGATTAAATTGGCTGGCACGCGTGAAACTTCTGCAAACGGGCCACGTGTGTCTCGCTGCACGACCCATAGATCCGCTCCGAGGCGGTCAATGAGAAGGGTGGCATCTTTCTCAATACCTCGATAGATTCCGCCCATGCCCATGACGACCATGAGCAGCATGCCGATGCCCAGGGCCGTTAACGCGAACCGTCCCAAGCTGTGTTGAATGTCTTTGATGGCCAGGTTCATGGGGAACTCACCCTTCGGCCTTGAGGTAAAGTTGCTCCTGCTTTTGGAGGCATTAAAACAATGTCCTGAGTTTGCAGGCCCGCGATAATCTCGACAGTTTCCAAACTACGCAGACCCAGTGTGATCTCTCGCCATTGCACACGTCCTTGGACGTTCACAAAAACACCTGGATGCTTGTTCTTCCACTGTACATACGCTGCGGGGAGTAGGGGGACGGACTGTTTCTGGGCTGTTTCAATGAAGACTTCAGCTCGCTGCCCAACCGCCCAGTTTTTGGGTAAATCCAAGACTTGGACATCCACGATAAATTCCCGGGTTTCTCGGTCTGTTTCTTTTCCCAAGCGAGCAACCGTTCCCGGATACGAATGTTCCGGGTCCGAGCGAAAGACCACCCGAGCGGGTTGGCCTACTTCGAGTTTTCCCATTTCTGTTTCATCGACCCACGCGCTGATCCAAAGCTCTTTGGTGGAGATGAGGGTCAGGATCGCACTGCCTGGGACGACGATGTCTCCAGCCTCGCGTCGTCGCCGCACGACGAGCCCATCAAAGGGCGCGAGAATTTGTGTATCCGTGAGGCGAGCCCGATGGTATTCCAATGTTTTTTCAGCCGCAATGAGTTGGTTGCGTCCTTCGATGATGGCAGCTTCAGCGCGAGACAAGCCTGCCTCGGCGACCGCCAAGGCCTCCGCGGCGGTGTCGACTTCATCTTGCGTGGCCACGTTTTGAGCAAGCAACGCCAGTTTCGTTCGATTACGCCGGTCGGCCTGGGAGGTGATGGTTTGGGCTCGACCTTTGTCAGCCCCAAGGCGGGCAATGGCTGCCTTGGCGACATCTAAATTGGCAATGGCAATGGCGACTTGCTGTTGGTATTCAGCATCTTCGAGTTGAACGAGTAGATCGTTGGCCTTGACACTGCTTCCCTGGTCGACGAGCACTTCTTTGATGCGGCCGAAGATTTTGGGACTGGTCATGACCGACACCCGTGCCTCAATGGTGCCTGTGCCCATGACCTCGGCAATGATCGGCCCTTGTTCAATGGTGTGTTGTATCACCGTCAAAGGCGAGAACTTGACCCAATAAATTCCCCCGGCAATGACGCATCCTAAAAGTACCAATTTCCCCAAACGCCACATGCGTGATCGAAACTTAGTCCAGCGTGTACTCATGGCTTTACTCTCAGATGTTATTTTCGCAAGCTTATATCAAGCGATCTTGCGAGGGGTATGATTCAGAAGCACTTGAACAGCTTGCGCTTCGGGTGTGTTGGTGTTTGATTATAAAGCATTACCAAGTAATACAAAACACCTAGTTGGCCAAGGCAAATCAGAAGGCTTACGCGTATGGCATGTCGCATGTGAGCCTCAATTTTTGTGAAAGCTCATTTCCGGCTAACTGACGAAGCCGTATGCGATGGCTTTGCGGCTTTAAGACTTTCTCAATCCCCTCCCCTCCGGGCGCTATTCCATAATGGTCTATAATATGCGGAGGTTGATGCCACTGAGTCTGGAGCAGCATCAACAGGAACCATGATCGTGATCTTTTCTTACTGATAACTGATAATTGAGCACGAAACAAATGCCGCGTACGCAAGCAAATGGAAAAACTCGATCACGATTCGTATACTCTGACTTGAAACACCTCGCCTCATGACAAAACCTTCCCCTGAAAAATCGCCTCGCCTTAGTATTCGTATGGCCTTGTTGCTCGCGGTGAACACACTCTTGCTCGTTGGGTTGGTGTCGTTGCTGGTGGTGGACTATCAACGTAGCCTCGCAGAGCGTATCAATAGCCAGCAGGTCGCCATGGCTGAAGAGGCGACCCTTGTGCTGGCTACGATTATGATGTTTCAGCATCCACGGGATTGGCCTCGTATCCAAGACTATATTGACCGTGCCTGTGCCCAGATGCAGGAGACCACCTCGCCGGGCCATCATATTGCGGTGAAAATTGGAGAAACCGTTCTTCAGGCACATACCCATCATCGCGCGTCACCCGCCTTTGCGTTGGCCATGCAGGAAGCCGCTGCCGCCCCGGACCGCCAAGCTCAAGTCGATGGCGAAACCATCCTCGTCGGAATGCGCAGCAATGAAACCATGCAAGTTTATATTTCAGAATTCACCACCAACGTACGCAAGGCAGCAAGTACCCAGCTACGATCTCACGCCATCGGGATCGGCATGGTCGGCCTGATCCTCACACTGCTCATCAACCTGATCCTGATGCGATTGGTGACTCAGCCGATTGACCGTCTAGTCCAGACGGTACGCCAGATCGGCAAGGGAGAAATGGGGGCCTCCCCCCCTCGCTTTATGACAACCGAAATGGACTTCCTCGCCACAGAAATTGGGAAAATGAGCCAAACGCTAGCCAAGGCCAACCAACGCCGTCAATGGGAAATGGCCAAAGCCCGAAAAATTCAACACAATTTGTTGCCTCATGTAAAAGACCTTCAAAACCGAGGCATCCATCACGCCTATCTGCCTGCTGAGGATGTGGGAGGCGACTTTTTCGATGTGAAGGTTTTAGACGAGCATCGCGTGGTCCTCTACATGGGAGATGTCACAGGCCACGGCGTACCGGCCGCCATGGGCGCAAGTATGCTCAAAACCCTGTTCGAACAAGAACACGACCCACACGCCACCCCCGACAAAGTCCTCCAGAAAGTGAACCGGCAATTTCACGCAGTCCTCCTTGATGGCGATTTTGCTACCCTGTTTATGGGTATCATTGACCGCCGTCATGGAACCTTGGTCTACGCCAGTGCGGGCCATGAAATTGGTTACGTGCTCCGAAAAAACAAACAAATCGACTTGCTCGATGTCACCGGACTTCTGCTTGGCGTGGACCCCGACTCCATTTATCCATTGGTGCAGATGGACCTTGATCCGGGAGATATGATTGTGTTGATGACCGATGGTCTAGTTGAAACACAATCTGCCACGGGCGAACAATTCGGCAGACAAGCCATTACAGAGATACTGCTGGACCTGAATCTGGGAGCTTCCCCCAAAGAATTGGCTGGCCAATTGCTGAAAAAAGCGGCCGCCCATCGTGGAACCAAGCCCCAGGAAGACGATATCACCCTGGCCGTGTTGCGCGTCTGAATCAAGGGTCACACGCTCTTGTTTGCTTTTATGTGTCATCGGAGGGGCAAGTCAATCGCGGTATACAATGGGTGTGGCTGTTCGCCGTTGTCTCTCCTATAATGCTTCGCTTTGGATGAACCTATTGGAGACCTGCCATGCTTTGGCAACCGCTGTTACCGGATCATTATGCTCAAATGTCCGACGAAGACCTTGCTGCGGCCATTGTGGCGCGGAAGGCTGAGTTGGGAAGTGATGTCGTGATTCTGGGCCATCACTATCAGCAAGATGAAGTGATCCAGTTTGCTGACTTCACGGGCGATAGTTTTAAGCTGAGCCAATTGGCCGCTGAACAGGTCCAAAAAACCGGGGCGAAATATATCCTGTTTTGTGGCGTTCATTTCATGGCAGAGTCGGCGGACATTCTCACGCCAGATGATACAACGGTGATCTTGCCTGACCTTTCAGCAGGCTGCTCCATGGCAGATATGGCAGACTATGACCAAACCGTTGACGCGTGGGACGCACTTGAAAAAACCTTGGCTCGAACCCACACGCGGATCATTCCCATTTGTTACATGAACTGTACAGCTGCGATCAAATATTTCTGTGGCACCCATGGCGGCGCGGTCTGCACAAGTTCCAACTGTGACAAAGTTTTTGCCTGGGCCATGGCCGGAGGCGATGAACCGCTCAAAAAGGGCGAACGGGTAAAAATCTTGTTTGTGCCTGACCAGCATCTAGGACGCAACACGGCCGCCGATGCGGGGTTTGATCCCGTGACGCAAATGGTCGTCTGGGACCCCAACGCAGAAAATAATCTTGGGGGTAATACCGAACAGGCTATCGATGATGCGGTGTTGCTTTTGTGGAAGGGTCACTGTTCGGTGCATCAATTGTTCAAGCCCGAGCATGTCGATCAGAGCCGAGAGATGTGGCCTGATGCGACGGTGATTGTGCATCCTGAATGTAGCTATGAAGTTTGCCAAAAGGCTGATCTCACCGGCTCGACCGAACGCATTAAACAGGCCATTGAAACGGCTGAACCCGGCTCACGATGGGCTGTGGGTACGGAAATTCACATGGTCAACCGTTTGGCTGGCGAGGCTACCAAGCGTGGCGTGGAAGTGAAAATGCTTTCGGGTTGTCAGTGCATGTGTTCAACGATGTACCGCATTGATATGCCTCATTTGTTGTGGGTGATGGATCATTTGGCTGAGGGTAAAGTCATCAACGAGATTAAGGTTCATCAAGATGTGCAGCAGGGGGCATTGGTTGCTTTGCAACGGATGCTGGATATCAATGCATCGCCGAGGGTGGAACGTCCAGCATCTGTCTGAAAATAATGGGGGTGATGGATGGGGGAATCCGACTCTTCAGAAGACTTCAGAGTTCGGCTTTGTCTATAGCCGCAAGCATCCTTGCTTGCGCGTGATGCGTGCGTGTATTGCATATTCATTCCTATGAATTCCCATCACACACTATCTCAAAAACTGATTGAGCAGGTCTTCGACGGTGGGGGGTCTGGGGGCTTGTTTGGCAGGTTCTTGCACTGCTTTTTTTGTGGGCGTGGTTTGTGGTTGGGGGGCCGGGGGGGCTGGGCGGTTGGGCCAAGTGTGGATTGCTTGGTGTTTATTTAGGCCTTTGGACCCACCATCGATGGCGTTGAGTCCCATTTGAAGGAGGCTGCCGTACTTACCTGCTTGTTCTGCGAGGGCGCCTTGGGCGAGTGCTTTGGCAACGTCGATGAATAGGCGGGAGAGGTCTGGTTGGAGGTTATTGATGGGGCCTCGGACGGGGACTTCGAGGATGGTATCGGGTTTGATGTATTGGCGGAGTCGGTCGTCGATTTGGTAGAGGGTTTCAGCGGCGATGCCGATGGTAAGATTGGCTTGTTCGGTTTGCAGGTTGACGAGTCCTTGTGTGCCGACGACGGAGCTTTTGGTGAGCATCCAGAGGTCATTGGTGGTGGCGATGCCGTGTTTGAGTGAGACGGAGAGTTTGGTGAACTGGGCTTCTTCTCGTTTGCTTAGATTTAGGTGTCGGTCGAGTGTTTTGAGCTTGGGTCCCAAAGCACCGAGCAGCCAACTGTCTTGCAGGACGATGGTGCCGAGTTCAAGGTCAATGTCAGCGGTGACTTTTTGAATATCAAACGATTCCAGTGGCATGGAAAAGCCCTTGGCGTGAATGACTGCTTTGATCGGTTCGCGTGCTTCGGTGGCATCGAGCAGCAGGGGGTTACCCCATTTGAGAAGTCCTTGGGCGGTTTGTTCATTGACTTCGAGCAGGGCCACTGCATTTTCGCGTAATGTGAGAACACGTTTTTGATCGACATGAGCAGGGATGTTCAATTGGGCGGTGGGGCTTTGAATGGTTAAATCCATGTTGCCCGGATAGTCCCCTGCCAGGGAGATATCTGCCTGGGGGCCGAGGATGTCTGCGATTTTTCCTTCTTGTTTTAGGAGATGGTCAAGAAGGGCAATTGGAAACGCTGGTGCATGGGTCTGGGTATGGATGGTTGCGTTGAGAGGATTGATTTGGCCGTCTGCATCAATGAGATGTTTGAGGGTGGTGTTGCTTTGCAGAGAGGCTGCTTGGCCGTTGTTGATGATGGTGGCAGCTATGTTGAGGGTGATCGGTTCGGTGAGTTTGGCAGCCTCAATGTGTAGCTGCATATTGCGGATGGTGAGTGGTTGTTTGTCTAGGTTGTTGATGAGTGTGATGTCCGTGGCTGTGAGGCGTGAGCTGATTCGGGTTTGGAGTAATTTTTCAGTGGCAAAGGGGATAAAGGTTTTTCCCAAGACCAGTTTAATGATGGTGGGCGAGGCCAGGGACCATGTCATGGGCTGAGCGGTTTCGGATCGCGTCGCAGCGAGTGAAAAGGGCGTAATTTTCATTTTGACCGTGGCGCCGTCGGCAAGGGCAATGCCATTGGGTGTGAGCTGGCCTTGGGCTTGGAGGCCTAGCAGCGGTGCTTGTAAGTCCAAGGTAAAGGTGCTTTGTCGATCCAGTCGGCCGGTGGAGGTTAATCCGATCCGTGTGATTTGTGTGCCTAGCAAGGCTTCGACGAGTCGGTTTTGATTGGCCAGTGAGTCGATTAAGGACGTGGGCAATTGAGTCACCGTCACATGCACATCCGCAACCCCCGGCCCCCCCCCCGGAAGTTTTCTTTCGCCAATCCCCAGTCCCCCGGCCCCCGGAAGTTTTTCTTCGCTAATCCCCAGCCCCCCGGCTCCCCCGGCTCCCCCGGTTCCCCCGGCTCCCCCGGTTCCCCCGGCTCCCCCGGTTCCCCCGGTTCCCGATGAACTTGCAGGCTTGGCCAACAGGTCGACCAAGTTGGCGGTGATGGATAATTTCCCTGCTTGGGAAGTGCCGGAAAAAAGATTCGCGTTGATGGATAGCTTGGCAGGGTCGGTTAATGATTGGCCTTGAAGGTCGATTGTTAGGTTTCGAATGGAGGGATCGTTTGTTTTGAGGGCCGTTGCTTTAAGATCAATGTCCTCACTGGTCGCAGAGAGATGAAAGCTTGCTTTTTCAAATTGCCATTGACCTTGCTCATGGGGCAATGCAAGGTTCTCAATGGCCAGTGATATGCCGACCTGTTTTTTAAGCGAGGCATCACCGAGCCAACGCGAGGCCAATTGGGGTGTGATCTGGAGGTTCAGATGACCTGCTTCTCGCTGGGACAAACCTGATTCATCCAAGGCTAATGACAAGGCTATTTCCAGTCGGGGTGCTTGAGCGGTGATGGAGAAATACCCAATGGGTTGATTGGAAACCAGTTGGATTTGGCCATCGACCTTGGCGGATAATGTTTCTCCCAATGCGTCGCGGATCAAGCCCCCGGTTTGAGCCAGTTCGTCGACCAATGCTAAGCCGACGTTTGTGACTTGGCCATGTACCAAAGCGCGAACCGCTGACCAATTGGGGGTGGTTGATTCAAGTTGTTGCATGAGGCCTGAAAGCGTGGCATTCAAATCAAGGGTGCCTGTGTGTCCGCCTTGGATCGCTTTGGCGCTAAGGGTGAATTGACCTGCGGAGGTAGGGGATTCTCGTTTGGCGGTCATGACAGCATCACGCAGCATCAGATCGCCGAGGCGTGGGTCTGAGGTGCGGAGCGTGATATCGGTGAGACGTATCGTTGCGTCCATGACCAGTTGGCCAAGCTGGGTCTGTCCCCCGGTCAATGGAAGCAGCACCTTGTCCACCGCCAGTTCCAATGCAAATGGTTTGACGAGCGTGGCCTGGCTTTGAGGAGCCAGTGTTTTCCATGCTTGAGGCGTCACGTCCAGCGTGAGGTTGGTGTCTGACAACGCAACTGCTTGAGCAATGTCGACCGACGCTCGGAATTGACCCATGACACCGCGGTAGGCCAGCCCGGTCACAATCTTGCCGGTCATCGGCTTGCCAGCGGTTGCTTGTAACAAAAGATTGCATTCAGAGAGAGACAGTACGGGGGCGTTTGGCGTGAGGAATTGTAGTTTTTGAATGTTGACTTGGACAAACGCATTGAAGCCCGCGGGCAACCATTCCGCAGAGTTCGCGGCGGCGGTTTGCGAAGGAGCCTTTTGGGGGGTGTTTCCAGAGAGATGTTTGGGAGAATTCCCCCCGCCCCCGGAATTGCCCCCGGAATTGCCGGGGGCGGGGGGAATTCCGGGGGGGAGGAGTGCTTTTTGGAGGTTGGTGCTGCCGTCGGCAAATTGTTCGAGGGTGAGACTTTCAAGATCGATATCAACGCGGCCGAGGTTGAGGCTGCCCATCGCCAATGAGGCCAGTGTGGCATCGGGTAGGTCAATTTGTTTGGCTACGAGGATTGGATTGCCTTGGGCATCGAGGAGGGTCACGCCGGTGAGTTTTTGGCCGCTGAACCAGCCGATGGACAGTTCTTTGATTTGTAGTTTTCCCCCGAGGCGGCTATTGATTTGGCTGACCACGAAGGGCTTGCCTGGTCCTGAGAGGATCGTGGGGACTAGGAGTGTTCCCAAGGCAATGAGAACACATAGGCCGAGGACGATTTTAAGCCATCGGCGTTTGGATTTAATTTTGGGCTGGCTCATGGTGGGTACCAATGTTAAAGGATCAATTGTCAGCTATCAGCTAAGAGAGAAAACGAAAAACTCGCAAGCGAACATTGTACCAGTTGCGAGGGTGTTTTCTCGATTACGAAGGTCTCTTTGTATTGAGAGTAAGCGTGGCATACAAATAGCTTGGCCGTGAAAGATCACTTTTTCGGGGGATGACACCTTCTTTTTTATTTTATTCGAACATTCCTACTTTACCTACAATTTGGCGGCTGCAAGGGATGCGAGTTCGGACCGTTCACTGCGTGCAAGCGTGACGTGTCCAATCATCGGTTCACCTTTGAGCCGGTCGACAGCATAGGCCAAGCCGTTGGACGAGGAGTCCAGATATGGATTGTCGATTTGGCTGACATCGCCGGTCAGGATAATTTTGGTGCCTTCACCGGCTCTTGAAATAATAGTTTTGACTTCATGAGGCGTGAGGTTTTGAGCTTCATCCACGATCATAAATTGATGTGGAATACTTCGCCCGCGAATGTAGGTCAACGGCTCTAGGATCAGTTGATCGGTGTCGAGGTACTCTTGGACGCGGTTTTCGGGCGTGCGACTTTCAGCATGTTGGGAGCCGACACTCCGGGTCGAAAGCAGGTAGGAGAGATTGTCAAAAATCGGCTGCATCCAGGCAGAAAGTTTTTCATCCTTATCGCCAGGCAGATAGCCGATGTCTTTGCCCATGGGCATGATCGGGCGGGCAACGAGTAATTTGTCATAGCGTTGTTCGGTGATGACCTTGTGCATGCCTGCCGCTAGAGCCAGTAAGGTTTTGCCTGTACCCGCTGAGCCTAGCAGGGTGATGAGTTTGACATCGTCATCAAGGAGCAGGTCCAAGGCCATGGTCTGTTGCACATTCCGCGCCATGATGCCAAAGATCGGCTTGCGTGGTGCGTGGATGGGGATGAGGTATCCTGTGTCGCCGAGTAGTCGGCCCAGCCCTGTATGCGAATCATCCATTTCATCGTGCATTTGGACGAATTGATTGCCCCACAGCGTGATGGCAGACTCCGTACCATCGTCATTGATTTCAACAAGGTGTTCTTGCAGGTCGGTGAGTGGTAGTTGTTTTTCTTCGTAGAGCGTATCAATCAGATCCGAGGGGGTGTCGGTGTTGATGTAGCCGTTGTAGAGTTTGTCTGCATCGACTTTTTGGGCTTCAAAGTCTTCGGTATGAATGCCCATGGCATCGGACTTGAGCCTGACATTAATATCCTTGGAGATTAAAACGGTGGGCTGGCCTTCTTGCATCAGATGCCACGCCACGCCGATGATTCGGTTGTCTGGGATGTTCTCAGCCAACCAAGAAGGTCGGTCCTCAGCCGAAAATACCACACGAATCGAACCCCCGTGGCTGTTCCACTGGACACCTTTGTGCAGCGGCCCTTGAGAGCGAAGTCGGTCCAGATGACGAATCACCTCACGGGCATTGCGCCCGACATCGTCATTGTCTTTTTTGAACTTATCGAGTTCCTCGAGAACCGTAAACGGAATGACTACCTTGTTATCATCAAACATAAACAAGCAGGCGGGGTTGTGAAGCAGGACATTTGTGTCCAGCACAAAAGATTTGGTGCCTGACGCATCACCGGTCCGAGTTGTATCGTTCAAGAATTAATTCTCCTTGGTTAAATGTCTCTCTATTTATATACTGCTTCCAGTTGATTTTTCCCGTTTTTACGATGCCTGAATATGAAAGTTTTCCGTCATCAGGCTCTGCAATTCCCGCAAGTATTTTTTGCGTTTTCGAAAAAAACTTTTACAAGCTTTTTTGAATTCTGCAAAC
>JAJRRC010000025.1 GCA_024279865.1 Planctomycetota bacterium
GGAGAGCGGATCGGTATTCTTATCAAGGCGATCAAGTCGAATTTGAAGATCAAATAATCCGGTGAACATAGGATGCATCCTTGCAAAAGGAAGGAGAGAAAAGAGACACACGCCATCCTTGACGGGCCAAGGGGACATTTTATCAAAAAGTGGCGGAATGACTATTTTTCAAAGAACCCATAAAGGTCTTTTTATAGATCGCTACATGCGTTTGCCCTGGGATCAATCGGCTTGCCCTTGACCTTTGGGGGTTGATCCTGACACCAAAGCAGCTTTTGCTTCACCTAACTTTCGGATGACCTGCTGTGAACTGTGCCGTTTGCGTTTTATTCTGAAAATTCCTTTCAACTTGATCGTCTAATCAAAAATCTCAGAGCACAGGATCAAATTTCGGGGAGCAAACCAGGTCAATGAACCTTAGAGCACCTCACACTCAAGTGTCGCGGCTTGAGGATCAATGATCGCCTTGGCAACCAAGTTCATGCCGTTTTCCCAGTTGCCAGACCGCTACACATGACCGTTACACGCTCTAATTAGGAAATTTTAACGGCATTGATGGAAAAACACTTGACTCTCGGAGATTGGCTGAGTATGGTATACCATGGTTGCGCGTCGTGTGTGGTAAGAAGATTTTAAATCAAAAGTAGGGGCTCTTATGATTAAAAACCAGTCTCTTGACGAACCGGTTTACAACCGCATTCTCAACTATATTTTCTCTGGCAAAGTACTGCCTGGCACGCAATTGGTCGAACGGCAACTGGCAACGGAACTGGGTGTCAGCCGCGTCCCTGTACGTGAGGCACTGGTTAAATTGCTTACCCAAGGTGTTCTTGTCGGCGGTCAAAAGGGGCAAGGGGTACGCATGCGGGAGTATATGCCATCTGACGCTCGAAATCTTTTTCAGTTACGTGAGGTACTCGAAGGCGGCATCGCCCACGCAGCGGCAATCAATCGAACGGAAGATGATTTGCTGGAACTCCAGATGATCTGTGACAGCATGGACCAAAATATTGACGAATATGTCCCCGTACGCTGGGCAGAGTTAGATTATAAATTTCACCTTACGCTAGCTCAGGCCAGTCACAATGAGCGGTTTCTCAATGTGATTGCCAGCGTTCTTGCCGAGGCGCAATATGTTTTTTATCTGCAGCCATTTCTGTGTGACAGGTTCAAGTCAGTAGATTACGAGACTGGCCTGACTCTGAAAAGAATTGCGAGGGAGCACCGCGACTTGCTTGCGTTGATTCGTAATGGAGATGGTGATAGCGCTGAACAAAAAATGCGTATGGATATGCGTGTGTCAGCAGATTATGCTACCAGAGCATTGATTGCCCGTGATTTTTCCGGCTCCATTCGTTAAAAAAAAGATGAGTCAAATTCAAAATCAAAGATCGTTTTAAAAAACAGATGGAAAACAAAATCTACAGAAAGGGAACTGGCTATGAAATATTTTTCCTGTACGAACCAGATAATGAAAAAAGCTTTTACATTAATCGAGCTTTTAGTTGTAATATCAATTATTAGTTTACTGATTGCGATTCTGCTGCCCGCGCTTCAAAATGCCCGCAAGACCAGCCGGGCCATTGTCTGTGCGAATAATGTTCGTACTTTGCAGCTGGCTCAGATTTTATACAGCGACGATTTTAATGCCTATGCTTATCTGACTCGTACGGGGACTCCACCTATTAATTTTCTTCAGAAAGAGTTTTATCTTGGAAAAACCAAAGCCCTTGATACATGGCTTACTCCCGTGGGCCAGCCGGTCAACAAGTCTCCTTATATTTGTCCAGAAGAGCCAGCGGCTATAAAGACAGCCGGAGGAGGAGCGTATACCGGCGTAGCGTTGCCTTATGGTTGGAATATGGTTCTTGGTGGATTTAACTATAGTCCCTCGATTATTTATCCTCCTAGGTACCCATTTGTTTCACCATCAGCGATGAAAAGCCCTTCAACACTGGCTGGATGGGCAGACATGGTTAAGGCGGGTGCTTTCTATCCACCCGATGACGGGTGGTATTACCCGGTCAAGCAAGTAAGGGTATATACCGGCAGACATGGCGGCAGAAAAAATCTGTTTGCAAACGCTTCATTCCTAGATGGTCACGTCAGCAACCTGCATGAAGACCAGATTTCAGATGCGAACAATGCTATCTATAAACCTAAGTAAATATGAATATTTCAGGCTAATTTAGAGCGTATGATACACTTTCTCGTCTTGTGAGACGCTGTTTTTTTCGTGTTTTGCCGTCTTGTGGATCGGCGCAGGTGATCTGTCGCGTCGTCGAGTACAAGACACCAAGGGAAATAAATATGCTCGCGTAAAAGGGCGTCATACGCTCTAAGTCTTATAGTCGTGCAGATTTTAAGTTGGATTTTTGATTGGAACATGGGTAGAGGGATTTTATTATGATGATGAAGCTATTTGTAATATCGTTTGTGATTTTTTGTGTCTCATCGGTCACATTTGCGGAAGTTTATGTGCCCCCGGCTTCTTGGGGAACCAAGGGCAAGAATCCAGACACGAATCCTAGCGGGCAGTGGAAAGTCATCCATCAAGTGGCGGGTGCATCACAAACGGATATCCATTCCCAAGGTATTTTTGTCAAGACCGTAGCTTACGCGGGCTGGGGAACCCCACATACAACTTCGGGGACTGGGGTCGTTGTCAAATCAAATATCCATTCGTTGGTAAGTATTCTTACATGGCCCAATGCAGTGGCCAGTGGTCAGTGGGGAGGGCTTGAGTTTATTGTTCCAGAGGGATTCAATGGGAAAGCTTATATTTCGGGAAAATCCACTACAAAAACGGCTGTATGGAACGACGTGGAAATCTATAAAATTCCCGCAAACAGCACCAAGGCTGAGACCTTGAAGAAATTTTCTCTGACAACCTATCAGTCGCCGCCGAATCCGTCATCGAAAACTTTTGACTTCGCTACCAATGTTGTTGCGGGTGACCGTATCATGTATCGCACCAGCAATAGAAACTCCAATTACAATACGAACTTTTTAGAGGGTTATACGATTGAATTGGTATCCAGTCGACAACCGACCGAGGCTGTTCGTTCGAACACGGCCGAATCCGCGACAGTGGTGTCATCGATCGGTGGCATTAAAGGCTTGTCATCCCGATATTATTTTATGAATTCGAGAATGAGTCGAATCGGATTTGTTCCTCAAGATATTTTGAATATCGAGTTGAAAGACGGACCGTTATTGGCAGGTCAGTACCAATTGTATCTTCAGGTTGGACCTGATGCCTCAAAGGAGCCAGGGCCACGATGTCTGGAAGTTGCTCTGGGTGATAATATTAAACCGATATCCTACATGCCTGTTAAACGAAAGACATGGATCGGCCCCGTTTCGTATCAGCCAAGCGAATCATTCAATGCGATTGAAATACAGGGTACAAAAGTTGCTTCTATCGGCAACATCGTGATTTTGCCGAGGTCGGTGGCTGGTCCAGAGGAACTTAAGGAGGCAGTCCCTTCAAGGGCAGTTGACAGTTTTCAAACAGTTTGGTTGGACTGTGAGCCATATCCCGCATGGTACATGCCTGACACGCCTGTGAAGATACGTCTGCGGGCGAGTTCGTTCACCCAGACAATGGCTAATATTAAATGCGTCATTCTGAATTACGAACACAAAAAAGTCGGCGAGGTCAGTTGGCAGCAGCCACTGGACGAGCGAGTATTTCAAAGGCAAGACATTCCTGTTCCAAACACATTTGGTCCTTATCTACTACGGTTTTTTGTGGAAATCCCTGGCCATCCGGTTTTTGAATATCAGGAAGCAGTTGCGCGTGTCATGGGGCCGTTGGTATATACGTCGGACAGGTTTGGCGGGCATAGTAATTATGAATTGCTTAAACGGATGGGAGCTGGCTGGAATCGTATGTGGGACTCGGGCGGGAGCCAGATTCACTGGAGACGTGTGCAGCCAACTCAGGACGGTCCATTTGTATGGACAAATACCGGTTGGGCAGATAAACCACTGAAGTCTTTAGGCGTGTTGGATGTGCTTCCTAAATGGGTAAAGGGGTCTCGTTATAACAATCTGGCCAAGTGGCTAAAGTATGTTGCCGCGGTAGCTCAGAAATATAAAGACGAAATTAAAGTTTTTGAGATTGTCAATGAGCCGTACCACAAACCGACGGATGAATTTTGCACGCAGCATGTAAATCTGGTCAAGGAATCGGTAAAAACAATCCGAAAGTATGCACCGAATGCCCGAACGATGGCTGGTGGTCCGCCTGAAGAAGTACCGCCTGGGTTAACATGGTGGAAGAAGATGCATGCAGCAGGGCTCTTTGATGATGTCGATAATATCTCAATGCACCTCTATGCGGGGGGGGGCGGTTCGTATCCATTGGATCAGGATTTGAGAGTAGACGCCTATGTTCTGGAGCTTAAAAAGCTTTTGGATTCTTCCCCCAAAACGCGAGGCAAAGAACTTTGGGATACAGAATCAGGGCTTTGCCCGATGGAGAGTTTTTATATCGGCAGGCCTGTTTCATACGGCATGTGGGGCAGCAAGGGTTTTACACGTCGCAGGCCTGTTCCTTATGCCACGGGAACTGCGATGGCAGCCCGCTATCTGATGCTCCATTTCTGGCATGATATTAAATGGATGTATTACCATACGGGCATTTCCTATGGTAATTCATGGTCATTGTGTGATTTCGATGGCAATCCACTGCCTGCTACGGTGGTAATGTCTCAGTTGATTCGGTATTTGGATAAAACGATACCCGCGGATCGCCCCGCATTGCCCCAAGGGTTGTGGGGACTTGGCTTTCAAAAGGATAAACAGTACATCGCCACCTTTTGGGCAATTAATGCCAAGCTTGGCGAAAAACGCTATCTCACAATCAAGCCAGGCAACTTGAAGATCATGGATATGTTCCTCAATCCAATTGATGCCCGTGACGAGATCCCAGCCACCATGAATCCACTGTTCATCGTCGGTGACAAGGAAGCTGTCCAGAAGTGCCTTGATGGCCTGAAAGTTCGTGTGGAAATTGTTGAGACCAAGACGCATCGTTCTGAGCAAATTCCCTTGACCGCCAAAGGCCAGAACCATTCTCCCAAGTTGCTTGCATATTCAACCTCGCCTGGCTATGCCACCGGCGTGGTCCAGAATCAACAAACCATTTCCACTGGAACACCCAAAGATACATGGAAGTCCGGTACACATGGAACAACACACTGGCTGGAATATCGCTGGAAAAATTCCGTGCGAATCAACCGTGTCAAAGTGGCGTTTAATAACAATGCGTTGTATCCATATATGGTTCAATGGCACGATGGAACCGTCTGGAAGAATTGCGCAGCAACACCTCGGTGGCGCAAATTACAGATACCTGTTGAAAATTACACCTTTCCAGCTTCTATCACGACCAAGAAATTGAGACTGATCATCCAGACTCCCAAGAACAAACCCGCCCAGGTGGCCAGTTTCAATGCTTGGCATGCGCCAAGGATAACTCCCAAAGTCAAGGAAATGCCCGAAATATGGAACAAGGACTTTCCCCTTTCTGAAGAGGGGTTTGTGAAAAATTGGCTGGTGTGTGGTCCGTTTGCTTCACAGGGAATTCGCTATGGCAAGAACAAAACGCCAGGGGGATGGGACGTGGATTTTCTTAAGCGATGCTGGATTTATGGGTTCATGGGTGATAAATAGAAAAATATTAAGCCTATGGTAGATAAAGAACATTTTGCAGTGTTCCCTGCTGTCGAGGGTGTGCCGTGGAAGCCTGCAACGGTGCGAGTTGCCTGGCAGCCGGTCCACCTGACATCCACCAACTATCTTGACTTAAGCAAATATATGCTCAATGAGGTCATTACACCCAAAGGCGAGCTTGTAGAACAGTGTATTGCTTATGCAGCGTGTTACCTTGTATTGCCCGAAGATGTGGACGGATGGTTGCTCATTGGAAGCGATGATGGATACAAAATATGGATCGACGGCAAACTCTTTGCCAAAAAACTTGTCTATCGAGGAGCAGCTGTCGATCAGGAAAAATACAAGTTGAAGCTGGGTAAAGGCAAACATCGGGTACTTATCAAAGTTGCAAATGATATCGGAGGCCACGGGATCATGGTAAGACTGACTGATAAAACAGGCAAACCTTTGGATCGTGCTACGATTCAGCTCGTTCCTTAGACTCAGACATAGATTTTAAAAGTACATCATGAATACAATTTTATTTTTTGACGACTGGCTGATTCAATCACGTACAAATACGGAGCGTATTTTTCACAAGCTTGAACCATGGCCCAAAACGGGTTTGATAAGAGACGTAAGCTTGAAGTCCTCATTTTCGATGACTTCCGTGCATCAAGACAAAGAAAATGGCAGATGGCGTCTGTGGGCATCGGGCTGTAAGGACTCGGACTTAGCAAGTGACATATCTCTTTATCACTATGAATCATCAGATGGCTTGGCGTTCACACCAATACAAACATCGGGAGAAGGTTTATCACGCCAAGTTTTTTCGGGAGAAAAGTTCTGTGCGCCAGGGAATGTGTTTATAGACAATCTTGAGGAAGATCCATCGCGTCGATTCAAGATTCTCTATTCAGATCCCTCAAGTATCGACAATCAACCAGCGGAATCCCGATTAGCAGTGTCTCCTGACGGCATTAACTGGAAGTGGGATCCTTCTTTTATCTGGTGTGGTCCTCATGTCGATACATATCACAGCCTTCTGTACAACCCCTGTACGAAAAAATATCAATGGTCAACACGAAAAATTGCTGGAGACCGACGAATATGTATCTATCAGACACAAGATTGGAAAATATGTGAAGATCCCCTTGTTGTGTTATACCCTGACAATAATGATCCGTGCGGTATGGAGTTTTATGGCATGCCCCATTTTTATTACGAGGGCTATTTTATCGGTCTACTCTGGAAAATGCACACCACACACAATGACCTTTCGAAGGATCATCGTATGCATGGACGAGTGGATTCGGAGCTTGTTTATAGCATCAATGGGATTAACTGGAACCGAACGAACAGAGCAGATATCACTTCAAATGTACGAGCTTCTGATGGTGGAAGGCCGGGGATGGTCTATCCATGCGGTGTTGCAATGACTGACGAGTGGATACGTTTTTATTGCACAGTTTACGATTTTGAACATGGGGATGTGTCGAAATTGCCACGAAATGAACCCGCATGTGGCACACAGGTTATGAGAATGAGAAAAGATGGTTTTTGTTCGCTGAGTTCTTATTCGGATAAAGCCGAAATTGTTTTGAGGCCCTTAATAAGCCTTGGCGGTTCTCTAAGTATCAATGCTCGCACACGATCTTTTGGCAGTATTCGAGCAGAGTTATTAAGCCTCCCAGAGAACAAGCCCATCGAGGGCTATGAAATGGGAAACAGTCTCCCATTTGAAGGGGATCATTTAGATGTCCCATTGAGATGGAAAAATAAAAACAATTTGGATGAACTGAAGGAAAAGCCATTCAGACTTAGGCTTGAAGTGGACCGAGCAGAAATATTTGCCATTCGTCATGATTGTTACCAGACGGTAGGTGGCTATTGGCATAAAGATTTGTCAGGGAATTGTTTTCCAGAATTTCGTGGTAAAGACTATTGGGTATGACAAGCGAGGTTGTAGCTGGATGCACCCAAAATAAAAGGAAATAAAGATGATACTCAAGATGAAGCCGAGCAATGTCTTGGCTAAAATGCGGGCTGGCGAAGTAGCAATATGCGTTAAACTGAATTTGTCTGACCCGGTTGCCACAGAGATCGCAGCCTTGTGTGGGTTTGATTGTGTTTGGCTTGATATGGAGCATTTGCCTCATACAACCCAGGATATTCAAAATCATATCCGGGCAGCGAAGATGCACGGCATAGATGCCATGGTGCGGGTAAAGCGTGGTAGTTATAGTGATCTCATTGGGCCGCTTGAAATGGACGCGTCAGGGATCATGGTACCACACTTGATGGGTTTGGAAGATGCAAAAAAAATTGTATACGATACTCGGTTCCATCCGATTGGGCGCAGGCCTTGGGATGGCGGCTACACCGATGGAGCTTATTGCATGATTGAGCCTGATCAATACATGGCTCAAGCCAACGATCAACGGTTCGTGAGCGTGCAGATTGAAGACCCTGAGCCACTTGATGAGCTAGACGCAATTGCGGGTCTTGAAGGAATCGACATGTTGTTTTTTGGACCCGGTGATTTCAGCCAAGGCATCGGAAAACCAGGGCAATGGGACGATCCGCAAATTACGGAAATGCGACAGCATGTCGCAGCGTTGGCTCACAAACATGGCAAGTTTGCGGGTACGGTTGGTAGCCTTGACAATTTTGATTCGCTTGTTGAAATGGGATATCAATTGATCTGCGTGGGAGCGGATGTCATTGCATTGTCAGAGTATTTTAGAAAAATCACTCAACGTATTAAACGCACACAATCCACCAATATCAAAAGTATTTACAATGTCGATAATCACTGTGAGTTAAAATGTGAATCCGTGATTTTTTAGAAGGTATACTGCTTCCAGTTGATTGAAGGGAATCCTTTATGATATTTGGTAATGAAACATTAAATTGTTGCATTAGATTGAACCTCTGCCCCTTTACCCTTGATGATGCATCGTCGCTGGGTCGATTCCGTTGTCCTTGCACCATTGGGTGTAGGCAATGGGGGAGATTTCCGAGGGCTTGATTTCACTGCGGCCGCCCCAGAAAACATTGGTATACGAAACGGGGAAACCACCTTCTTCAAAGTGTTGGTCGATGGCTGCTTTGTGGGCGAGGACTTTGTCTTTGTCCATGCCATGAGCCACGCCCATGATGTTCACGTTGTTGAACTCCGGGCCACCCTCACGCCAGTAAGCATGGGTCATAATCAAGTGGCGGCCAAGCTCTTTGCCAGCGGCCAGTTCGCTGCCAGCGGGGACCGCCCAGTGAAACAGGCCGTTGTATCGGGTGACGGTTTTTCCATCTTTGTGCTTTTTGACGTGTTCGAGGAAGGTGGAGAACCGACCAATCACGCCACGCTCATTGAGATCGGTTGCAGCAGCACAGAAATCTTCAGTCGAGAGGCCAGCCTCAGCAGCGCGGGAGGCCCATAGATTGGCACACAATTCGTCAGGCTCAAATTCTCGTTTCAACGCGGTCAAAACACGCCAATCTGCTTCGGACATGTCCACCACTTTTGTGTCACGCACGACGGCAGGTTCTTCGGTCCGTTCGCCGGGTTCAAGATCACGCCGACGGACATGACCCACGCCCAATACGAACAATTTCAACGCAGGCATCATGCGAAACCGCGTTGCGCCTGTTTGCTTACAAAGCCATTGGCAGTGCTTTTTCAAACTAAACGGCTTGGGCACTTTGATCGTGGTCCACAAGCGATATTTGGCCCCCGCTCCCCCGGTTCCCCCGGTTCCCCCGGTTCCCCCATTGTCACTGGCTCCCCCGGTAGTGTCACAGGTGCGAATGACGACGTGGCCTGAGAAGGGGTCTTGCCCGAACATGTAATCAAAGGTGCTGTTCAGTTCGTCAGGTTCAACTTCCCATGCAACCAACGCGCCCGGAGCCAGGCTCGTTGAAAGCAGGGTTTGGCGAATGCGTCGAATGGTCCCCGCGGTGAGCATGGCCTTGAGACGTTCAATGACGACTTCAATAGCAACGCCACTTTGTTGAGCAATTTGTTCAATGGGGTCTGAGACAAAACCTTGGATCTGGTCTTCAGAGATCGTCAGGATCTGGCGATTGATTGGGTCGTCTAAGTTGGCGGGAATGGTAGTGATGGGAGAAGTCATAGAGGTGTTTTACGATTCTTGGGTAAGTGAAAAGACATGATGTTTTTAAGTGGTTTTAATCGAACTGAATAGTTGAAAGCTAAAAGCTTGTTTAATAGCGGAAGCCATCATCTCGGAGGTGAACCCAGGGTTTGCCGTCGATGAAGCGTCCGCCTCGAACGACACCGACGAAAAGGTCATGGTCCCCTTCGACATCGACGTGGCACTGCACTTCACATTCAAGATAGCTGAGGATTTTGTTGAAGATGGGGACGCCTGTGACGGTGTCATGGTTCATGTCCAGCCCCAAGAATGGGTCGTCTGCAGCGTCAACGCCTGAAGCAAATTTACGAAGGATGATTTTTTCATCTTCAGGCAATTGGCATAGCCCAAAATGGCGGGACTCGCTAATCAAAGGCATGATCGGGCGTCCCTTGGCCACTGCCACGGAAATCAATGGCGGTGCAAAGGAGACTTGTTGGACCCAGCTTGCAAGAATGCCTGTGGCGCGGTCTTCGTATCTTGCCGTCAGGATAAATAAGCCCGCAGGAATACAGCCGATGGCCTTGCTGACTTTGTTGCGGGTGGCTTCGTCGAGTTTATTTTTTTCAGATCGTCTGGACATTCAATACACCATCCTGTGTTGGGTGAGGAAACCAGTAGATCAGGATAAACGCCAACGATGCGACATGCAAAACGCGTCTGTTTACAAATGGGGCGGTTCGTCGTCGTCATGCTTCAAGAAGGTCTTTTTGTAGTACAGAAGCAATGTGACAAAAGCGACGATCATGGCAATCACCCCGACGCCGATCATCGCCTGGTTCAAGCGTCTGGATTGCAATTGGTCGATCATCTCGAAGGTCACTTCCGTACGGTCGGCCACATCTTGGATTTCAGACGCAAAATTATTAATTTCTCGCATGTTGAAGCTGTGAAAAATGCGACGCAAGCGAGATTGCACTTCATCGACATGTTCATTGAGTTCTTCGAGTTCCAGATTGTGATAGCCCCACTTTTTGAGTTGTTGGTAGGACTTTTGTGAATTTTCGATATTGGTTTGTGTTTGAAGCAGAATTTTTTTGATTTCTGTGACTGCCGTCATGGTGGCGGCGCGATGACATGGACTGCATCGGCCCTGTTCAGAACGACTGCGTGTATCAATTAGATCAATCGAGGGTTTGGTGATGCGGTGGGAACCTTGGCCATGACAATACAGGCATGTCGGATCGCCGAAGTTGCCATGTGGGCTGCCCAAATGTTTTTCTTTGATACTGGCGTGGCATTTGCCGCAGAGATAAGACACGGATCGTCCTCGGACGGTTCGGACAAAAGCCTGGCGGTCGGGCCGTTTGACCAGAAAGTCCGCATGTCGTTGTAAGTGAGAGCCTTGTTTGAAGGCTTCGTCTGAATCAAATTGTTCTCGTTGCACCAAAGCGTTTCCGCCATGACAACCTTCGCAGCCGACTTTGGCTTGGTAGTGAACACTTTGGTTCCATTCTAGTTGGACGATTTGGCCTAGCCGTCCGGGTAGATCTTGATGGCATTGAACGCACGCGTTGGTTTTAAATGTTTCTGCAATTTCATCAGCTTCGCCCAAGCAGGGGGATGCTGCAACACACCAAATAAAAAGAAGGGGCAAGATTCGTTTCATTGTTTCGAATCTCCCTTGGGATTTGCGGGGTCTTGATCGGACAGGATCGTACGGATGACTTTACGCTCACGAGAAATGAGGAGATAAAAAACAGTTAAGCTCAAAGCCATAAGAATGAAAAAAAGACGCTGCTCTTTGAGATACTCTCCCAAGGGCATCATTTGCTCATGCCCATCGACTTGGATTTCAGGCCAGCCTCCCCAAATGGTTAATAGCAGCATCCCGAAAATGCATGCGGTGATGAAAAGTCGATAGGTCCAACAGGGCTTTTGTGTGGCGTAGCGTCGATACCAGAACGGCAACAGCAGGATAGCCAGCATGATCGGTCCTTGGCTTAAAACCCCCCATGTTTTTCCGCCGATCCCTAGAAACTGTGTTGGCATCACACGTAGGTATTGGTAGGTTGCCAGAAAATACCATTCAGGCTTGATGCCCACTGGTGTCGCACCTTGTGGGTTGGCTGGTTGGGCTTCATGCCCCATGCCATGGATTCCCATCGCATCTAGCAAAACAGGAAGAATGACCAACAGCATCAGCAAAGCCAAGGTACACAAGACCGCCACCACCATTTTAATAATTTCATGAGGCCAAAACGGCTCCAGTTGGTCCGGTCGATATTGTTTTTTATAATCCACACCCATTTTACAAATCCTTGAAAATGCAAAGCCTATAATTGAACGCATTTAAAAAAGTTGCGTTGTGTCTGTTAGAGGGGACGAGAAATTCCCGTGCGACGAATCATGACCGCATGCATCGCAATGAAGCCGCTAATCATCGCAGGCAGAATCCATATGTGCAGAGAAAAGAAAAAGCCCAGCGTTTCACCGCTGATATTGGGGCCCCGTCGCACCCAAAGCACAATCTGTTCTCCGATCACAGGTACTGCGCCGGGGATTTCTGTTCCCACCTTGGCGCCCCAATAACTTAATTGTGTCCATGGCAAGAGATAGCCTGTAAAGGCCAAAGTGGTTGTTAGCAGGGCCAAAATCACGCCGCTGACCCAATGTAATTCCCGAGGTGCTCGAAAAATTTTGTAGTAGGCCACGCGTGCCATGTGCATGAATACCAGTACGATCATGAGATTGGCACCGACGGCATGGGTTCGTTGAATGAGCCATCCCATGGGAACATTGGATTGGATAAATGTCACGCTATCCCAGGCTGTTTGAGGGTGAGGCTTGTAATACATCAACAACAACATGCCTGTGAAGACTTGCACCAGAAAAATCAAGAGTGCCAAGCCTCCAAAACAACTCGCCCAACTGAGTGTGCGGGGGACCATTTTTTTGGTGACGTTTTCTTCCAGCAGCGGGGTGATGTGATACCGTTGGTCAAACCATTCGTAGATGTTTTGCAACCATCGTTTAATCATAATGGGTGAATCCTTTAAAAAACGCTTAGGTAACAATTAACTTTCCGTCTTTGATTTCAAACGGCAACTGAGCCAATTCTTTGCTGACCGGGCCGCTGACGACGGCTCCACTGTCATCAAAAACCGCCCCGTGACACGGACAATGAAAAATCGAATCGGCTGCATTCCAAATGACATTGCATCCGAGGTGGGGGCAGGAGGCTTTTAAGACCACAGGTCCTTTTTCGGTCATGAGTAAAATGATTTGTTGACCTTGGAATTCTGCGTAATGCGCTTGGCCCACAGTTAATTCTTCCAAGGGGACTTCTAACGGTTTGTTGGCGGAAAAATGGACCGGCTGCCCCATAAAAGTGACCACCGGATACGTCACTGCACCTGCAGAGGCGACGGTGAATCCGCCGATGCACACTTTGCAGAATGTCCTGCGTTTATCTTGATCAGAGGGGCTGTTATTCATCAAGATCCTTCCTGCTTTTGTTGTTCTAATAGCAATGAAGCTGCTTTTTTATAATTGGCTGAAGCCTTCTCGATTTCTTGACGCTGTTCATTGATTAAGCCCAGTAGGTAATAGGCGCGTGCGAGTGTGGGCTGGCGTGTGAGGACCTGTCGCAGTCGACTTTCTGCGTCTGTTAACTCTTCGCCGCCGCGTTGGGTTTGAATATAAGCAAGTCCCAAATTGGCTTGGATCGATTGGGGTTCGATCTTTAAGACCGCGCGAAAAGGAGTCTCCGCATCAGCCAAGCGGTGTTGGAATAAAAACAAATGGCCCAATCCTAACAGAGCAGAGAGTTGTTGGGGGTGTTCCTTGAGGGCTTCGCGGTATTTTTGTGCAGCCAAGGAGGTCATGCCTCTTTGCCCCAATTGATAAGCCAGTTTTGTAAGCCGATCTGCTCGAATACGTGGCCCGTGTTCTGGCCCTGCATTCTGCGTATGAAGTGTATTGTCTAGGTGTTTTTCTTTTAACGTCCCAACAGCCACGAGCATGGCATCGAGTATCACGTCTTCAAAACGAGCGGTCAACCCAGCTTCCACATGCACGATGTGTCCCGTCGAGTCAAGCACCACCACGCTGGGCATGACGGTGACTTGGTATGCCCCAAAGGCTTGACGTTTGGGGTCGCGTAAAACCATTGTTTTAATTTTTTCTTGGCTGGCGATGGTTTCCAAGGCCGATGAAGAACGATTCTCAGCCACGATCAAGATACGGGTGATCGGGTGATTTTTTAAACGCGGATTATGTGCAAAGTCTTCAATCCATCGAATCGCCTTGAGTGTCTTTGAATGATAAAGCTCGCCAAAAGTTAAGACCACGCACTGGCCTTCAAAGGATTGGAGTGTGTGGTGTTTGCCTGAAAGATCTTCCAGCTCAAAAGAGGGAGCTGCTTGCCCACGTTTTAAGACGGTCAACGCTTTGGCGGGCGTTGCGATCCATAGCACCATAAGCAAGACAATGCAACTGCATTGAATCACTCTAAAGCCCAAACGCCAACGCGAAAAATGAGGATGGTTCACAATGCCAATCATGGCGACACTCCTGTTTTTGATTCGGGCGAGGCAGGATTCGAGGGAAGCGAAGCGGCACGGTTGTAATCACGCTGTTTGTGGCAGCCCGGGGAACAACTGCCGCCTGTGGGGGTCTTGCTGAATTTAATCTGGAGTTTCCACCCCCGGTCGCCAAACGGCACCGAATCGCGGATGTGCATCGGCTGACGCGAGGCATGGACTTCATGGCAGGCACGACAGGTGCGACCTTTTTCCTGGTTCACATGTAGCCAGTGAAGATTGACATCGTCGCTGCGGAATTGCGTGAGGCCCTGGCCACTCTTTTTTAACACCATGTCAGGAATGTGGCAGGAAAAACATAGTTTGTAACGATCCAGCGAAAAGGGGGCGTAAAAGCCTGCTGGATATTCTTCACTTAATAGACGGAAGTGTGCCCCGGCATGTGGTTCGTGGCATGCCGTACAACTGCCTTCACGGATCGGGCCGTGATGATTGGGGTTCTCTTTTAACAAAGTGGCCATGTCAGTTAAAGGTTTCTGGCCTTTTAGTTTGATGGGTCGATCATGGCAAGTCAGACACAATTGAGGTTGTGTTGATTTTTGTAATTTAGGTAGAGCAGAAAAGTGTGGCCGGTGACAGCCCATGCAGCCAGTCTCTGCGTCAATCGCGCCATGAATCACGGGCGAACGCTCGAGCTTGTTTTCTATTTCCGTATGACAGTCTAGGCAAAGGTCTTTCCCCGAAGCACGCAATTGGTAGCGTTTGTTTGACGCATGCGGATCGTGACAGACCGAACACTGGCCGTCTTTGATGGGTTGGTGGACATGGCGGCCTTGGGCGCCCTTGGGGTTTAATTCACTGTGGCATTCGAGGCATAAATCATGGGGTTTTTTGGTCAGCAATTTATTTTCCCACGATGAATGCGATTCGTGACAGAGAATGCAAGCTCCCGAAGCCACCGGGCCATGGACATATTTTTTATCTGCAATGTCTTGTTGATGGCATTTTAAACATAGGCCGGTCGTCGGATCAGCCAACAGCATAAAACGTTGCTCTGAGCCATGTGGGTCATGACACCCAGTGCATTGTCCTTTTTGGACGGGTTCATGAACATAATTGCGAAGGCTCAACGCATGGCAACTGGTACACAAAGTACTTACTTTTTGTTCGAGCTTAAAACTGTGTTCGCGGACTTCTTCGTATTGATGGCAAACCATGCATTTTTTTTGTGCAACTGGGCCATGTTGGACTTTTCGAGCGAGAATGTCAGTGTGGCACGTTTGATTGGCGCATTGCGGTGTTTGGCTGTCAGGACGCATGGCTTTGACCAATAAAACCCCCTCAGCGCGTTCTCCTTGGGAATGTTCATTGACAGAGATGCTCCCCGCAGGACTCTCCGCGAAAATCGGTAAAACAAGACTTTCCAGAATCAATAGCGAGCATCCCAAGGCTCTCCATTTCCACAAAGCGGTGTTTTTCATGCAGGTGTATCCCTAATGAACGAAAACTCTGGTTTTGATGCAAAAAAACCCCATGACAGATCGTTTCTCGCATTCGATCTTAAACGTTTTGAATATCAATAGACGCTCGCGGCAGGAGCGCTGTTTGAAGTGTTGGAAACTTTCATACAGACTTTTTTAGTACATCTTCACAGGAAAACGAACGCCAATGGTTATTGGCTGGAAACTGGACTGGCAAAATTGAATGAAACATTTACAACGCGAAAGAAAAAACATGCTATGGGTTATGACACGATTGGTACAAAAGAACGAATCGGGCCCAATGGAGGGCACTGGAGAGGTATAACACAAGCCATGCCAAAGCATCGAAAAGGGGCCCAGTGATCGTTAAAGCTGTTTTGTGGATGAAGATATTCTCATTTCTTAGAATGGCAAGTTGGTGGATTCTTAATTTTGAGAGGTTTTAAGATGCATGGCCTCGCATATATTCAGGAGGCATCGCTAGGGAGTGTCCGCATTATTTCTTGCGGGAAAACGGTTCATTGCGGAGTGTTTTTTTTTGTAGAATTTTCGCGTCGTTTTTGTCCAGAACGGACAGCCCACAATTTGTGGTTTCGCGGATCGAAAAAGAAAAAATGGGCCCAGTAGGACTTGAACCTACGACCTCACCCTTATCAGGGGTGCGCTCTGCCAACTGAGCTATGAGCCCGCTTAAGCGAGGTAATTTAGTGGATTGATCCAGATGGGTCAAATTCGAGGGCAAGCTTGATCGCAAGATGATTGAAAATGACTTGATTTGTAGTCGTTATGTCATTTTAGAGAAAGAGGCAACAAGTTTAAAGTGTCTTGGCAAGGTCGAAAAAAAGAGATCGTGCTGGTTCATTTTGCATCGTTCAGAGCAATGATGGTTGTTTCTTGGAAAGGATGGTGAGAAGGCTGATTGTCTTCGTCTTTTGTTATATGAAGATGATAAAGCAGGGTTTTCGCAATTTAAGGGGAGAGGTCTGATTGTTTCTTTTCGCAAATTTCAAGCCAATACAGAGGGACCGCAACGCTCGATTGTGTTAATGATTGTAGTAGTCTTGTTTTGAGCGTTTTGAGCCTTTTGCGTTTTCATATAACCCTTGTATCCCAGCGTCTGCGACCCTGTCCAAACTTTTTTACCCCAAGAATACGCCTAAGTCGTTGTTTTTCGGTGGCAGATTTGGCCATGTGGAAAACTTGACCCCAATCGTCCA
>JAJRRC010000026.1 GCA_024279865.1 Planctomycetota bacterium
ATTCATCAGACATTGGGTTACAAGACGCCAGATCAGTATGAAGCAGCGTATTATGCAGCCGACCACGCCCAGGCTTGCAAAGAAAAACAAGTGGCGTAAAATCAACCCGGTTTGGAATCCACTATTCGTGGGCTACCGCAGCGATCAGTCAGTTATCACGTACGCAAGCAAACTAAGGGCGGAAAAACTCAATCGTGATCGGTACACAACGCATCTAACTCTAGCAAAGGTTTTTTTATATGAATCGTATTTCACATCTTTTTTTCTGTCTTTGTCTGGCAACAGGATTATTCAGCACCACGGTTCTTGGAGCTGAGCTTCTTAAAAACCAAAATTTCAAATACAGCTTGGCGAACTGGATGTTTCACATTCATAAAGATGTACGTGCCGAACGTTCTGTTTCCAAAGGCATCCTCAATCTGAACATCACAACAGCAGGCCGCTCTGCCCATGTTCAACTGATGCAACGTGTGAATTTGGAAAAAGGGATGCCGTACAAACTTTCCTTTGAAGCAAGACGTGACAGCGAAAAAGAAGTGCCCACACAAGTTTATTGCATGCAACGAAAAAAGCCTTACCGCAATTGTGGCCTCAGTCAGACCGTCCAATTTTCACAGACTTGGTCCCGTCACGAGATGACGTTTACAGCCAAGCATATCACTGCAAACAATCAGCCCACCATCCGATTGTTTTTAGGCAATCAGACGGGATTGGTTCAATTGAGGAATTTTTCGTTGGTCCCCGTATTGGCCCTTAAACAAGCTACGCAAACAGACAAAGGCCAAGCCCTCGCCCCCCCTCAATGGGAAGGCATTTATGCGTTAACCAACAAGGCCTACCCCGTTGAAGTTGATGGCCAAGGGGTCGATTTACTCAACACCCCAGGCTCAGCGGGCGTGACGTATTATCACACGTGGCGAAAATGCGAACCGACCAAGGGTCAATGGGATCTGAGCAATTTTGAAGACTGGTTTGCCGCAGCTCTCAAAGCCAATCGAAAACTAAACATTGCCCTGCTCGCAGGCAGCCATGTGCCTGACTGGGCTTTGGAAGAATCTCAAAGCCCGCCTTATTTGTACCTGCACGTAAAAACCAATAGCACCCGTCGCAACTATCTACCTTGGACGATCAAAGATGGCGAGCGGGTTCTCAATGAACCCATGCTTCAAATTTGGCGTCAATCCATTGAGCAGTTTTCACAACAAATCCGCAAGAAGCCGGGCTTTGAAAAGACTCTCGGCTATATTGCGATCACCGGCGGACCCTACTCCAATGGTTTAGAAATCATGTGGGGTGTCAACAAAATGGCTGACGGCTCGACCTTTGCCTGGGGACCGCAGGAGGATCAATTTCTCATCGCCTATTGGCAACGTTGCGTGGATATTTTCATGGATATCTTCCCAGACATCCCATTGGGCTTGGCCTTCACCGATGTGTACGGCCGCAACGCCAACGGCTCGCCCCGTCGCAACATAGCCGTCCCCAAAGCCATCATGAACTACGCTGTCCAACAAGCAAAACTCAAAAACGTCCAACTCATCGCCCAAGGCTTTTGGATCGGTGCGGGAGCCGGCGACAGCCATTGGGGCAAAAAACACCCCGACCAACTTCTCCAAAGAAGCAATACTCATGATTATCCCATGCTCCGAGAAACGCATCCGCTTCAGAAAACGCTTCTCTCCTACCGTCCCAACACAACCATTGCCTATCAAGGCCCCATGGGGACTTCCACCAAAGACTATCTCACACACATGATCCAATTTGCCCGTGAACGGGGAGCGTTGTTTTTGGAACTCTGGCATCATGATTTTGCCAACCCAGAGTATCGAGCAATCCTCCAAGAGAATGCTGTTAAACCATAACTAGCTACAATCAAAAATAATGAGAGGGCCCCTCTCACTCAAAAGAAGGCTTCGAAAATGCGCCCTTGGGATTGGGCGTGAAATTCAAACGCTTCACAAACAATCGTACGCAGACATGGCCGTTATTGCCTGGCTAAATTCGCAGTATGCAAATATGGCTTAAGCAAGGCGAAGGTATTAAACGGCCTCGTTTCGAAAAAAACATGGGCGGTACCACAAACTGATTGCGATAAAAAGCATCGCGTAGATAATAAAGCATGCGAAATTTTCAACAACACTTAAAAATGCAAACAATCTGTCATCGCCTTTTCCAAGGTTGGCTCATCATGGGACTGTGCTGCTTCTCAGCTCTTGCCGCGGAGCATTTTAACAATGCTGATTTCAGCGAGGGGTTCACCAATTGGGGACTCCACGTTCACAAAAGCCTGAAGGTTCAACGCAGCATCAAAGACGGCGTGCTGTCCATCCAAATCGACGAAGCGGGCAAACACCAACACGTCCAATTAATTCACAAAGTCAAGCTCGTCGAAGGCCAACAATACCGACTTTCTTTTGAAGCCCGACAAGACGGGAAAGAAGTCAAAACAGCCATCGCCTGCTTGCAACTGGGTAAACCCTATAAAAATTATGGGCTAAACCAGACCGCCACCTTTTCCAACGCATGGGCACGTCATAGTTTCACCTTTGCCGTCAAAGGTCTCACCCAAGGCCAAACACCCACGATTCGACTTTTTCTAGGCAACCAAACGTCGGTCCAATTGCGAAACTTTTCACTGGTCGACATTGCGAAGGATGCAAAAAAAACCCGCACCAAATCCGGCGCAGGTGAAGAATACGATGGCGTTGCATTAAAACAAAAGCCCATTGTAAAAGCGGATGACCCCAAGGTTTTTTTGAGGGTCCATGAAGGGCAAATTCTTCAACCGGTTCCACCAAAATTATTTGGGTTTAATCATAATTGGCTTTGGTCTAATCGGTTGGCCATGGAAAATTCTGATACGGAGAAACCGGTCATTTCACCAGAGTTTCTTAAACTGCTTAAGGGACTTCCCTTGCCGTTGAATCGCATGTCTGGCTCCATTTCCCAGACGTATCATTGGAAATGGGCCATGGGGCCGATGTCCGAGCGTCAGCCTCAAAAACTAGTCGGCCACGACACGCTAAGCAAAAAACCTCTTGGCCCGTTGGAATGGGTCGACTCCACGTTACAGATTGATCCGAAGGCCACTTTTTCCTGGACGTTTAATCTCAAAACTGAAACGCCCCAAGACCATGCAGACCTTGCAGAACTCATGGTGGGCGATCCCAAAGTCAACGCCAACGGTGGAATGAACTGGGCTCAAAAGCGTGTGGACTACGGCATCGTCGAACCGATCCCCGTCGTAATCTGGGAACTCGCCAACGAACTGGACTGGGGACGAGGTCGTGATGAATGGCCTGTGGAGCGATACATCAATTCCTGTCGTGAGGTGATTGCCGCGGTCCGCAGAGTCCACCCGCAGGCTCGCTTTGCCGCCTTTGCTTCGACGGCAGCGTGGTCGAACGTTCATAAGAAAACCCCAGGCGGCTGGAAGGCTTGGCATCGAAAAGTACTCGAAGAACTAGGCGATCAAATCGACTGGATTGCCTTTCACCCCTACTACCATGGCCATCACACAGCCTATGTCGAAAAATACCTTGATACGATTCGTGATGACATTGTTGCCATCACCGGCTCAAACCGTATCAAAGTCTATATTTCCGAACACGCTCGCTGGCCTGCAAGACCTAAAAATAAACCTTGGTCAACCACCTGGAAAACCACCCATGATTTAAGTGGTTCTTTGGCTGCGGCAGAATTTTTAAACCGCTGTCTGCAACGCCCCGAAATAGAAGCCGCAGCCTATCACAGCTTCTCAGGCGGCCCGTGGGGTGTGTTCTATCGTGACAAACAAAGCGAACAACTTTACACCACTGGCATCTATGACTTATTTGTCCAACTGGGCCACAGCCTCGGCAAACAAGTCGTGCAAACACAACTTACTGGAACAGCAACCCAGGACGATTTTACGTTCACCGCCTCAGCGATGACTAGTGACGACCAGAGCCTTCGGTTAATTTTGGTGAATCGCAGTGAATACCCACGAATCATGACATTAACCACGGACAAACAATACCGCTCTGCCAAGGCGAGGATTTTCACCGCCTCGAACATGTCAGACTACAACACTGCTCAACAACGCCCCATTGCCACGGCCAACTATCCGATGAACTCAGCGGATCTCTCGCAAATTCATGTGCCTGCGCGTTGTATGCTCACGGTGCAGTTGATGCGTTGAATATGGGGGCTTGATTCATTGTTTCGCCCAAGGGGAATCCGGCCCTGCGGCCCAGAGGCCCTTAGGGCTCGGCGTTGTGATCACCCTCGGTTTGTAAATGGCGCTTCTAAAAACAACCTTCAAACAAAGCGGAAAGAACGAAACTTCCTGACAAAGAATTCCCTAATTTTTTGTGGAAATCCCAGGGGAAACTTCCGGGGGGCTTCCGGGGGGCTTCCGGGGGGGGAGGTTAGTCTTGGCGGGCGTAGAGGGTTTGTTGGAATTTTCGAGGTGAGATGCCTTGCACTTTTTTGAATTGGCGTGAAAACGTAAAGGGGTCTGAGTATCCCAACTCGTAGGCGATTTTTTTGATGCTTTTGCCCCCTTGAGCGAGTAAAGCCTGAGCGCGGTCGATGCGTTGATGAATGCGATATTGGCCTGGCGACATGCCGACCAATTGTTTGAAGCGTTTGCGAAAATGTTCATAGCTCAAATCACAATGCTTCGCCAAGAGATGATAGTCCACGGGCTGATTGAGGTTTCGGGTTAACAATTGTCGCGTGGCTTCAATGGCGCGGGCTTGTGGGTCGCCGAGCGATTGCTGTTGGATTCTCTGGGTCATGTGGAATAATAATTGGTGAGCAAGGAAAAATACTTGGCTGGGTGTTTGGCCGACGGATCGCGTGAGACATTCATAGACTGCTTGGAAGTCGCCGATCACCGAACGATCTACCCCAACGTCTATGACCGGTCGCGTCAAATCCAGTGTGGTGGACTCTACGAGCAACTGGTAAAAATCCTGATGAAGTGAAATAAAACATTCAGCCCATTGGCCATCAGCCTGTTGCACCACCGAATGTAATTCATGCGGCGACATACAAATCACATGGCCCGCTCGAACGGCATAAACATTCTTTTGAGAATCCACATATTGCCCTTGCCCCCGCAAAATGTAAACCATCACAAAAGAAGGATGAACACGCTGGCGATAAGACATGCCCAAATCAGGCTTAAAAGCCAACCCACACCCACCTACCATCCCTACAGCCCCACTGGTTCCCTGCTGGACCGAGGCGCCCAAGCGACTGCCCGATAACAGGTCCGCCCAATGCCACCCCTCTAAACTAAAAACCAATTCAGACATGTTTTTACCAAATTAACGATTCCACAACTCTAATCAATAGTTTATCGTTTAATCTGGAATAACCAAATCAACTATTTTTACAGAAGGAACTCCTATGAAAGATCGAATCAAACTAGCCTTCATCGGCTGCGGTGGAATTACCAAAATTCACCTTGACCACGGCCTAGCCAAATTCGACGATGTGGACTTCGTTGGATGGTGCGACCCCAACGAAGCCAACAGCCAAGCCCGGCGTGAACAAGCCGGCGGCAAAGGTGAAATCTTCACCGATGTGGGAAAAATGCTTGATGAGACCCAACCCGATGCGGTCTATATCATGCTCCCTCCCTTTGCTCATGGCCCCACCGAACAACTGGTCCTCGACCGAAACTTGCCCTTCTTTATCGAAAAGCCGGTTGCCATCGACATGAAAACCGCAAGCAACATCCTTAAACATGTCAAAGAAAAAAACCTCATCACCTCAGCAGGCTACATGACCCGATACCGCAAAGGTGTCGCAGCGGTTCGCAAACTGCTCGAAACCCAAAAGCCTGTCCTGATGCACGGCGGATGGCTCGGTGCGGGACCGCCAGAAACGGCCCCTCTGTACAACTGGTGGGTTCAAAAGGACAAGTCCGGCGGCCAGTTCACCGAACAAGTTTCACACACCATTGACCTCGCTCGATATCTCTTTGGCGATGTCACTGAAGTTTATGCCGTCGGCGTGAATGATCGGAAACCTCGGCCAGACTTCTTCTCCATCGAAGATGCCCTGATGGTCCAGATGAAATGTGCCAATGGCGCAGCGATCAACCTGTACTGCTCCTGCTGCATGAGCATCAAGCCTGAAATCTCCCTGACGGTGTATGGCACCGACATGAAAGCCTCCTTTGTCGAATGGGCTCACGATGCCACCATCGAACAACCCGACCAGGAAACGCAAAAAATCGTCGACGAAGAACTCATCTTCAGCATTGAAGACCGAGCTTTTGTCGATGCCATTAAGACAGGCGACCCTTCCACTATTTTGGCGACCTATGAAGACGGCTACAAAGCACTTCAGATCTCCTGTGCTGCTGACGAATCCATCCGAACCGGACAAGTTGTCAAACTCTAACCCAGCGACGAAACAAAATACAAGGCCCTGGTGGACCTTGTGTGCCCTACTTTTTTTAATTTTAATTACGGAAACTTAATCATGCGTATCAAACAATCTTTTTGCTACCCCCTTTTTCTCGATACCGAAAAACCAGATGTCAACGAACTATTCCAGCGTGCAGCCGCGACCGGCTACAAAGCTGCTGAACTGTGGAAACGACCTGATGATTTCGAAGAAATCGTCGCCACCGCCCACAAGCACGGCCTCGTCGTCGCGAGCATGCTGGGACACGGAACTCTGCCCGACGGTCTGAACAACCCAGAAAACCATGACCGCATCGAAGCAGAACTTATCGAATCCATCGACATTGCTGTCAAAAATCAGGTCCCCGGCCTCATTGCCTTCAGCGGCAACCGCCTTGATGGACAAAGTGATTATGAAGGTGCCATCGAATGTGCCAAAGGCCTTCGCCGCGTATCAGCCTATGCAGAAAAAAACAACGTCAACATCAACATGGAACTGCTTAACTCCAAAGTCAATCATCTTGGTTATCAATGCGACCACAGTGACTGGGGCGCAGCGATGTGCGAAATGGTCAACAGCCCACGCGTGAAACTGCTCTTTGATATTTATCACATGCAGATCATGGAAGGCGATATCATCCACAACATCCAGAAAATCCTCCCGTACATCGGCCATTTCCACACCGCGGGCAATCCCGGTCGCAATGACATGAACGATACGCAGGAGATCAACTACGTCGGCATCTGCAAAGCCATTGCCGCCACGGACTATGACCTTTACCTTGGCCATGAGTTCTTCACCAAGGGTGATCGCACGGATGCTCTACAGGAAGCCTTTGATATTTGTAACCAAGGCTAAAGCATTTTGCATTTATCTGTCACGTTTGGGAAGAATCCGACTCTTCGGTAGACCTCAGAATGCGGCTTAAAAAATAGCCGCGAGCTGCCATGCTCGCGGCTATTTTTATACACTTCAATTTTTAATCAATGCCCATTCATCTCAAGCCAACGGCAACGAAATGCGTTTTTCCAATTCCGCCAACGGCTGGGCAATCAAATCATAATCGGCAGTTTCAATCACACGACAACGCACCAATTCACCTGGCACCAACGCTTCACGTGATTGAACGTACGTCACACTGTCCACCTGCGGAGCCTGCCCAAAGGTGCGGCCGATGTATTGACCATTCTCTGGGTCCACTTCATCAATCAAAACATCAAAGACTTGCTGCAGAGCGACCCACGCTTCATTGCGATCAAACACAACTTTTTGCTGAGCCAACATCAAATCTTCAGTCCTTGCATCAATGACGGCTTGCTCCACCGCATGGGCCTGATGCAACGTACCTGCGGGCGTTCCCGGTTCAGGGGAATAACCAAACACACCCATGGCATCAAAGCCAAAATCTTCGACAAACTCGACTAGCTCGCGGTGTTGCGTTTCAGTCTCGCCGGGAAAGCCACTGATAAAAGTCGTCCGAATCGCAATGCCAGGCACACGGTCACGCAACTTTTGCAACAGCGTTTGAATCAATTGCCGACTCGTCCGCCGACGCATTCGATCTAGCACTTGGTCATTGATGTGCTGCAAAGGCATGTCAATGTATTTTAAGACGTTGGGCAATGCCGCCATCGCGTCGATCATCTCATCGGTAAAACAAGAGGGGTAAGCGTACATCAACCGCAGCCACGCACCGCCCTGCTGACGACTCAGGCGATCCAATTCGCCAAGCAAGCCTGCCAAGCCCGCAGCATAGTTAATATCCTGTCCATAACTGGTGGTGTCTTGCCCGATGAGGTTCAATTCAAAAACGCCGTCGGCAAAAAGCTCTTGGGCTTCTGATAAAATCGCAGGGACAGGCTTGCTTCTCATTTTTCCACGGATCGAAGGGATGGTGCAAAACGCACAGTTCTGGTTACAGCCTTCACTCATACGCAAATAAGCATAGTGACGGGGCGTTAACCTCAAACGTGCTGCATCCGATTCAAAATACCCCCCCCCGGAACCCCCGGAAGTTTCAGACTCGGCTCTCTCTGATCCATATTGTTTGGCATGCTGACGGGCAAGGGTGGCGTTGGCGGAAATGCTGGTATACACCGGCAATTCGATGGCCACGTCTTGTTGCAAAGGGCCCCCGCCACGCACTGCATCGACAATATGATCCCGGTCAGAAACACCAATAATGGCATCGACACCCGGACACCATTCCAATATTTTAGCGCGATGGCGTTGCACCAGACAGCCAGCGACGATCACGCGTTGGCAGTTGCCGTCTTGCTTGTATTGTAGCGCGTGGCGAATTTCCTCAATCGACTCCTCTTTGGAAGCTTCGAGAAAACCACAGGTATTGATCACGATGGCATCGGCTTGGGATTCATCCCCAATGGGGATCAACCCATCTTCAGCCAAGAGGCCTAGCATCTTTTCACTGTCGACCAAATTCTTGGGACAGCCAAGGCTCACAAGAGCAATCGTTTCAATCGGCGGGGCAATCGATGTCGTCATGGGAAAAACCGTCTGCAAGGCATTTATTTCAAGTCAATGAAGTCAACCGTTTGGCCAGCGACTTGCACGCCTGCCTGCCATTGGACATTCATGTTTTTAAGCTTGGTCACTTCAGATCGCTCCAGTGTGATCACGCTTTGAATCATACGGCTATCACCACCCACGTAAGTCACCGTCTGATGAGGCATCTGGTCTGCACCAATAGCCCGGTCGGTCAAAATACGCAATTGCTGAGCATGTGTTTGATATTCAATCACAAACAATCGCTTCGAACCCAATCGCAGGCCCGGACGGCTTGAAGCACTTTCTTGATCAGCCAACGCTTTTTTAATCGCAGGACGAATCGAACGTTTCGATTTTTTAAGTGCTTTGTGAAGCAAGACCGTCGCTTCGTCACCAAAGCGCTCTTGAAACAATGTCACACCCATCGCAGAGGGATGATGTTTAAATGTGTCTGTATAAGCCTCTTCAATGGAATCGTCATTGCGAATCCAATGATACAGTCGTCGGGCGATAAAAGAACTGTGTTTACCGGTGTATTGTGTCTGATAATTTTTCAAAGCACGGGTGATGCGTTTGTCTGCTGAAAGCACCGAACGCCGAGCATTAAAAAAGGCTTTGCCTGAATGGTCATAGCCCAGATTGGTCACTGCCGCGGTGAAGGTACGACTCACACGGTGTTGCAAGATTCGATCTCCCACCACCAGACGGTCAATTCGGTTGTACCGAGTCTGATGCAGGAGCCGTTGAGCGGAATAGGTTGCCTTGCCTGGGTAGGCTCGAAACAAGGTATCAATCGCCATGGCCCGAAGTGCTGCAGCCTTGGCGTTACGAACCACAGCAAAGAGGCGGCTTTCACCGCCGGTGGGTTTGGTTTTCAGAATAATACGCATGGCCTCAGCAGCCACGGGAAGACTCACGTCATTGATCTGACGAAGCACGTTCACCGCATCGCCAGCACGCCCGCCACGAATCAGTTCATCCAACGACACAACCGCAGCCAATGGCTTGGGAACTGCTTTGGAACGAATTGGTTTAAAGTTCCGTTCTTTATCGGTTACCGAAAGACTGCTCGCCAAGTAGCCGTCGGAAGCCACCAAAGATCGGTTGCGTGTAATGAGCGATTGGGAAGAAGGACGACGCTTCACGCCAAGACGTGGCGTGGGCTTGGTAACCTTGGCGATTTTGACCGGTTTTGGTTTTGGAGCCGGGGCTACCTTGGCAACTTTAACCACTGGAGCCGCGCCCTTGACCACCGGGGCAACCACTTTCACAGGCTCCACAACGCGAGGCTTCGGAGCCGACGCAACTGGGGGAACCGGGGGAACCGGGGGAACTTCTGAAACTTCCGGGGGGGCCATTGCCACGGTAGTGGCGGGTTTTTGGGCGGTGGTGATTGTCTGGCGTGGTGGGATTTTGATACCTGCATGGCTCGCGCGGAATTCCATGTAGGCTCGTTCGGGGCTGCCGCCCGATGCAGAGGGCCTGGGAGCCGCAGGAGCCGAGCAGCCACTGACAAGCAAGACCGCCAGCGTCAATAGTGAAAAAAGACCACGAAAAAGGATAGAACAACGAAACATGGCGATTCCTTGATAAAGTACGGGATCGGGTATCAGGCCAACCGAATATTTTATCAGAATTGCCACAAGCTAGCACGCAAACTTCAAATGACCATCAGCCCATTGAAAAAATTCAAAATCGCTTCAACGGCTCAAAGCCCATCTCCATTTGCCCCAACAGCTTGGCATGTTGATACCCCCGCCAAGCCTGCATCCCCATAAAGCCCGCCATGAGGATCATATAAATCCGCCCGTTCATGAGCGCCCAAAGGCCCAAGACCCCTGCCGCTGCCATGCCAAACACTGCCACCGCAAACAAACTACGTCGATAGCCCACCATAAACCAGAGCAACGCCTGGACAATCTGCCCGCCATCCAACGGGTAAATCGGCAGCATGTTGAAAATCAATAAAATCACATTCACATAAGCCAAGTGCTCCACCACCTGCTGGGTCACCGTCCACTGATCCCCTGGCGTGTCGCCAATCAAGTAAACCCAGGCAATCGCCGAAACCGGAATCAAGAGAACATTGACCAACGGCCCAGCCGCAATCGACCACAACACCGCGCCGGGCCGATGTGGCGGCTGCACATAGGCAATCCCGCCAAGCGGAAACAGCGTAATTTTCTCGGCCCTGCCTCCCACAGATCGGCAAGCAAGCGAGTGGCCAAACTCATGGAGCAAGACAATGCCAAACAAGGCTGGGTATGTCACAAAAAAAGTATATGACTCACCATAGAATTGATACATCACCACCGCAGCCAACAACCACGTCCAATGAATGAACACGCTGATGCCAAACAAGGTAAAAAGCCGTACACTGCCAGATTGATTCGGTCCCATGAGCCGCAGTATAGAGTATCTCCACCAAGAAGGAACCAAAGCCATGACACACCCCCCCGGAAATCCCCCCGGAAATCCCCCCGGAAGTACCCCCGGAAGTACCCCCGGCAACAATCCCCGCAAAACTCCCGCCCCCCCCCCCGGAACCGCCCCCGGAACCGCCCCCGGCAAGACCCCCGTGGCCATTGTCACCGGCGCGGGCAGTGGCATTGGACGCGAAACCGCCAAATTACTGGCCTTGGCGGGATATCACACGGTTCTGGTGAGTCGCACGCTTAAAAATCTTCAGAAGACCGCGAGTCTTATTGAGGGGCCAAGTACCATTCATCCCACGGATTTGAGTTGCCGTTCAAATTGCCAGCAGGTCATTGAGCAAACCCTCGCAAGGCTCGGCCGTATTGATGCGCTCGCCAACGTCGCAGGATGCGCCCCCAGCGTCACCATCGAAAACATCACCGCAGAACTTTGGCAAAAAAACATCGATACCAACCTCTCTGCCATTGTGCATCTGACCTCTGCTGCCTGGCCTACCTTTAAACAGCAACAGCAAGGCATCATCGTCAACGTCTCTTCCTTGGCAAGCATCGACCCATTCCCCGGATTTAGTATTTATGGAGCCGCCAAGGCAGGCGTGAATCTTTTTACCCTTGTGACTGCAAGAGAGGGCGCATCCCAAGGCATCAAAGCCGTCACCATCGCCCCTGGTGCGGTGGAAACGGGGATGTTACGAGCTTTGTTTGATGAAAGTGTCATCCCAGCCGACAAAACCCTCCGCCCCCAAGACATCGGCCAGCTTATTTGTGATTGCATCACAGGCCATAAAACGTTTGAGCCCGGCGAAGTGATTACTGTGCCGAATGAAGGGTAAATCGGTCATGATGGATTCCTTTCTGCCGGGCATTCTCCCGGTTCTGTTTGGAATCCGCTATTCGTGGGCTACCGCACTGGGCTATTAAAACACCTGAAAAATGAACCCTTTGAACTTTTTTCTCCGAACAATCGAGATTTGGAGTAAACTGAGGGGCTCTATTCCATCCTCAACAAAGAGAATCCTATTTTATGGCAGCTTCAAAGAAAAAAATCGCAAAAAGAAAACTGATCAAAAAGTTGGGGAAAACCCGCCCCGCACCGGCCAAACCCGAGCAGCCTTCGCTCCCTAAAAATGCACTTGAAAAGACTTTGCGAGCTGCCAAGGCCATGAGAGGGCCTAAAAATAGCCCGCTGATGCGAGAAGTTCGGACCAGTTATCGCAGCCGCATGCAAAAACCCAAATAACTACATAGTCATGATTTATAAAAATATTCCAGACCTTGCTTCTGAAATATCGCACGCATGTGGGGCCACGTTAGAATCAAGGTTATCACCTCTACCTCATACCCATGATGATTCACGCTTACGCTTGGCCTATTTTTTTGCCCGCAACCTCAGCCTAAGGTACACTAGCTCGTTTTCCCCTATTGCCTAGAGAGCTTCAACCGATGCAACAAGCCATCAATAAAGCAGCTGTCCTCGTCGAGGCACATGCGTATATCCGCAAATTTGCCGGCCACACGGTCGTCGTCAAGGTCGGTGGGTCCATTATGGATCAACCAGACGCACTGGCGCGACTCATCGGTGATGTCTGTTTTATGAAGGCTGTGGGCATGCGGCCGATCATCGTGCATGGTGGTGGGAAAAGCATTACCAATGCCATGACCGAAGCGGGTCTCGAAGCCCATTTTGTGCAGGGACGACGGTACACCGATCAACGCACGCTGGCGATTGCTGAGCATGTGCTGGTCAACGATATCAATGTGGGGATTGTCGACCAGATCCACAAGCAAGGCTACAAGGCCATGGGACTGCATAGCTTGGGTAGTTGTGCCGCTTTTGCCAAGCGACTTTTTTTGGATATCCAAGAAGGCGATGAACCTGGCCGCAAGGTAGACATCGGCTTTGTGGGTGAAATTGAGACCATCAATGCAGATCTCCTCAATGCTTTGACGGATGCGGATCAGATTCCGGTCATTGCTCCGATTGCTCGGGATCAGGCCGGCGGCAAGCTCAATGTCAATGCCGACAGCGTGGCGGGCCATGTGGCGGCAGCGGTTCAATCTGAAAAAGTTATTTTGGTTTCTGATACCCATGGCATCCGAATCAGCGAAGATGCGGAGAGCTTTACCTCGCATTTGACCAAGAGTCAGATTGAAGAGCTGATCGCTCAAGGGGTGGTCGCGGGCGGCATGTTGCCGAAGGTTCAAGCGAGCTTCATTGCCCTTGAAGGCGGCGTTGCCAAGGCCCATATTGTGGACGGGCGCATCCAGCACTCTTTGCTGCTGGAAATTTATACTGATACTGGCATTGGTACGGAGATCGTACTATGAAACATTTTGTTTCCATTGCAGACACCTCGGCTGCTGAACTGAAACACATCCTACAAGTGGCGTTTGACCTGCGGGCTGAGCGACAAGCGGGTAAGGCCAATGACCCGATTTTGCAGGGTAAGACTTTGGCGGTCTTTTTTGAGAAGCAGAGCTTGCGCACGCGTGTTAGTTTTGAACAGGCGATGAACGAGCTGGGCGGCCACGCGATTATTCTCGACCAAGGCAGCATCGGACTGGGGCAGCGTGAATCCGTTCACGATGTGATCAAAGTTCTCAGCGGCATGGTCCATGGCATTGCAGCGCGGGTCTATGAACACCAAAAGCTTTTGCAGCTTGCAGAGCATGGGTCAATCCCGGTGATCAATGCGTTGTCCGATGAATCGCATCCTTGCCAGGCGATGGCGGATATCATGACTATGATTGATGAGTTTGGTCCTGACCTCACTGGCCGCACGTTGGCGTACGTGGGCGATGGGAACAATGTGGCGTTGAGCTTGGCTTCGATTTGTGGCAAGCTTGAGATTCGGTTCGTCATTGCGAGTCCTCCGGGTTATGAACTGGAACAGGACGTGGTCGACCGGATCATGGCGCAGCAGCCGAACATGGCTTTTGAAATCACCGCAGACCCCAAGCAAGCAGTGCATGATGCAGATGCAATCTATACCGACACTTGGATCAGCATGGGACAAGAAGAGCAAACAGCCGCCCGCAAAATCGCGTTTGATGGCTTTGCACTCGATGCCGCTCTGTTGCAACATTCGCCGGATCATGCCATTGTCCTGCATTGCCTACCAGCCCATCGAGGCATGGAAATCACCGACGAGATCATGGACGGCCCACAAAGTCGCGTCTTCCCACAAGCACACAACCGACTGCACGCCCAAAAAGGCTTGCTTGCCGTCTTGCTAGGTAATCAGTAACCCAACGACCTGTTGGCTATACCAATCATGTTTAAAACTCGTGCGTTTTGTGATTCACCAAGACTGAATTGACAATACTTTATAAAACTCTCACCGAGCAATTAAAATACGCAATGCGTTATGATAAGGTTGTTATGACTGAACCTTCCCCGCAAGAAACACCTTCGCCTGATGTGACCAATGCGATCCTCATCGTCACCGGATCCCATCTGCGAGCTGAGGTTGCAGACCGCCCGCTGGCTTATGAACTCCAAAGCAATATCGAAACGTGGATGCAGCGTCACGCTCAACATATCGCAGCATTGATGGACCCTCTGGTTTGCAGCGACATCTGGTACATCAATCAAACATTGCTACACACCCGTCCCACGATCAGTATCGGCGGTCCCGGAGTCAACGGCCTCAGCGGCTACCTCACCCAACAACTCACCCCTGCGTTGGTGCAAGACGGAACGCAAATCATTCAACTAGATCCTGAATTTGTCGATCTGCGGGCCTGCATCTGGGGCATGAACCACAAGACCACCGTCGAGGCGGTCAAGTCCTTTACCGAACGCTATCTCGAAAGCTTTCTCACGGCAGCCTTGAATCAGGTCGAACCCCACGTTGATTAAAAGCTGACTCAAAATAGTCTACATGAACGAAAATACAAAACGCCTATTTCATGGCTGCCATGTAATCGCGCGGAGACGTGCCTGCATATTTTTTGAATGCTTTGGAAAAATAATTCGGATCGACATAGCCGACGTTGTAAGCAATCTCTGAAATATTCTGCTTTTGAGACGCTAAAAGAATCTTTGCCTTTTCCATGCGCAGCATGGTCAAGTGTGAAAACATTGAGAAATCGCTTTCCTGACTAAACACATGCGACAAATGGTAAGGACTCACCTTCAGGTGCGTCGCCACCTGTTCAAGCGTGATCACTTGGGCCAAATTCGCCCGAAGATACTTCTTGGCTCGATCAGTCAGTGTTTGATACTGCTTGGCATAAGAGGCTTCAGTAGCGGATTGACTTTCGGCCTCGCCAACTTGGCCTTTCAACAAAGCATCACGCAAAATCAACAGCAAAATAGTCAACACACGCGAACGGGCCACGAGATTGTCTTCCACACCAAAACCAATAATATCCCTACGCAGTCGCTCGAATAACCCCGCCACATCCGCTCGAGCACGGTCTTCGAGATTGACCGGGTTCTCAAGGGATAAAAGCTTGAAATAATCTTCCTCGGCAGACCAGTAAAGAGAAACATAAAAAATGTCCAGACCTTCTTCTAGATCAAACTCATCACGGTGCATGGTAGAAGAAGGAACAATGAGCGTTTGCCCTTTCTCCGCGGCAATACGCTTGTCTCCAACCACCAGGTCCATCCGTCCCGAAACCACATGTAATAATTCACAGCGATTGGCCTGATGTTCTTGAATCGCCCAAAAAGGGTCAAATTGCATCAAACCCATCACACGAATGTCTGGGAGCTGCGAGACGAAATGAGAAATTTTCGCCAATTGATTTGATAACTTGTCTTTTGAAATGGAACTCTTCCTTGAACAATCATTAAGATGAAATTCACCGCTTCAATAAAAAAAAATATTGCCTATCACCGCTGACTCTTTTACCAATATACACCTCTACTATTTTGATTTCAAAAATTCACTCTATCTCACCCCATATCCGTATCCCAATCAATGATAGATCACATCATGATAAAGCTTCCCATCGGTGTCCTTGTACCAAACCAACGTTGGCACAGGTTGAAGGCCTGGCGCTTTGAGCCTCGGAGGCAAGCCGCGTTGGGAAGGCGTTAACATTTCAAAAAACTGTGGGCCACTGCTTCCGTTGGGCTGATAGCGATACATCGACTCATCTGCCGCGATGTAAACCTGTTCGAGGCTATGGGTTTTGCGCATGACCTGATAGCCGACCTGCTGAAGAATGGTCCGCAACGCACGGGTGGTTTTAGGCATCTTCACGCCACTGCGTGAAATCGACCCAAGACCTTGGGCCAAAAACTTCATACGGTCAATGGCCTCGCTTAATGGGTCTGGTTCAATCTGACTGCTATAACGTTGCCAGGCACGCTGAAAGGACAAAACGAGATTTTCAAACGAAACATCCGACCTGGCAAACGCATTGACAAAAGCTTCTTTGCTGGGCGTTTTTTTGCCAACTGCCAGAAGATAATGGGTAAACGCTTGTCGGTATTTTTTCTGATCTGCATTGATCAGGAAAAAGGTCATCGACCACGCTTGATCATATTGAAGGGCCGCCAACGCGGGCGATTGGCGTACTTGGGTGCTCCACGTCTGATCGGACATACTGAGCATCAAATCAAAGGGCAGCGTTTGGCGATCCTTCAACGCTTGGCGAATGGTCCGCACCCGCCGGGCATTGGCGATGTCCAGGTAAAAATGTTTGCCCACAAGAATGCCATCTTCAAAATACTGAGCGAGCCCTTCATTGACCCAGATGGGTAAATGAGGCCCCATAAAGCGGTAAGCAAACTGGTGAAACCCTTCATGTTGCAAAACCGAAATCGTCTGCCCCACCGGTCTACCTTCTAGGAACGTAAATAGGCCTTTGGTTTGATCGCTGACGACGAACATGCCCCCGGAGTTGGTGGCATTGACTTGAAACTGAGCGAGCTGCTGAATGTAGTCCTGCTGTGTCTTGAGCAGATACAGGGCCATGGGCTTATTGGAGCCGTCGCGTTTAAAGTCTGATTGCTCAAACCGCTTTTGGTATTCATTGAAAATGCGGTCCATATGGCGAGCAAAAAACTTGGCTCGCTGACGACCGGCATTGGTATAAACCACATAGTGACGGGTTTTAAACTGGGCCAAACGCCCCGCATAAACCTTCACCCCCCCCGGAAGCACCCCCGGAATGCCCCCCGGCATATCCCCCGGTAAAAAACCTGGAATCCCCCCGCCAATGCCCAAGGCCAATAGAAAAATCACCCACCAATGGGGTATGGATTTATTTGCCAGCATAGTCAATCACGCGGCTAATTTCGCTACGCAAGTCCTTGCGATGAACCACACGGTCCACAAAACCTTTTTCCAACAAATGTTCACTGCGTTGGAAACCGTCAGGCAATTCCTCACGCACGGTATTGGCGATCACGCGTGGGCCCGCAAAGCCGATCAAAGCTTTGGGTTCTGCGATAATCACGTCGCCGAGCATGGCAAAGCTGGCCGTCACGCCGCCGGTCGTGGGATCGACCAGAACGCTGATGAACAACCCGCCCGCGTCATCTAGCCGGGACAACGCAGCAGAGGTTTTAGCCATTTGCATTAAACTGAGGCTACCTTCTTGCATTCTCGCTCCGCCTGAGCAACTCACCACGATTAAAGGCAAATCCAACTCAGTGGCGAGTTCGATGCTGCGGGTAATTTTTTCGCCCACCACACTGCCCATTGATGCACCGCGAAAACGGAAGTCCATACACGCCAAGACCACGCCACGACCCTTGATAAATCCCTTGCCACAAACCAGAGCATCCGCGTGTCCTGTTTTTTTACGGTCAGAGGCCAAAGAATCTTTGTAAGGCTTGAGGTCCGAAAAATTCAGTGAATCCACCGGAGCAAGGTTTTCCCACAGCGGTTCAAAACTGTCTGGGTCACACAATTGCTCAGCCCGCTGATCTGCGTTGATGCGAAGGTGATGTTCACATTCGGTGCAGACGTGGAGGTTCTGTTCGATATTTTTCTGATAAACCATGGCCGCACAGACCGGGCATCGCATCCAGACACCTTCGGGGATATCAGTCCGCTTGCCGGTTTCGACGACCTGTTCCCAAGTACGCGTTTTTTCAGCTTTGGAAGATCGCGAAGATTTTTTCGCATTTGAAGATTTTTTAGAAGCCGCTTTCGAAGATTTTTTGGGGCGGGCTTCGGGGGGAGTTTGTTTAGCCAACGAATCCTCCTGCGGATTGGGCGAAAGACAGTTAAGTAAGAGCCAGGTCAACAAAAAGTGATTATACCCGCACAAGCCCCATTTTGTCAGCCCCCCGGAAGTAGCCCCCAGAAGTACCCCCCGAAAGTACCTAGGGCCATCGCATCTAAAGTTGTCCCATTTCATGGGATTGGACAAGCATTTTTGACCACAAAGGGCCTCAAAAAGAGAAAATCGCCACAAAAAAAACGAAAAGACACGAAAAAAGACATCCGATTTTTTTAACATGAAGACAGAAAATTGTTTGCTGACTTTTCGAACCTTCATGCCCTTGTTAGTTTATGAAAGCTGTCCTCATGTGAGTCAACGCTATGAAAAAGAGCTTGGCCGTCGATCACACGGGTAGAGATTGTCTTAAAAACCGAGCTGCGTTGCCAAAGAACACGTTGTCAATGTCCTCAGCGATATAACCTCGATTGGCCAAGACTTCTTCCAGTTTGTGAATGTCGTAGATGGTATCCAAGTCGCTGGGGCTGCATTCTGTACCAAATCCGCCGTCGAGATCGGACCCGATGGCTGCGTGATCACTGCTGCCTGTCAATTGGCAAAGGTGGTCAATGTGGTCAGCCACGTCTGAAAGTGAGGCGATCTGTCCTTTGGGCTTGAGCATCCCTGTATACAAGACCACGCCCACGATGCCGCCTCGTTGGGCGATGCTTTGAATTTGTTCATCGCTGATCTGCCGGTCATTGTCCAGCAAGGCGCGACAGTTGCCATGACTGACAAAAACCGGGCTGCTATACATTTCTGTAATCTGGGCAAACGCTTCGTCAGCTGTGTGCGACAGGTCCAGCATCATGCCGACCTCGTCGAGCTGTTTGACCAGTTGCTCACCGGCCTGGGTCAGTGGACCGTCGCCGCCGGTTCCCATGGCATAGACACCCTGTCCATAATGCGCCAAGCTCACCGCTCGTAGTCCCAGCTCCCACCAATGTGTCACCTCGTCTAGATGGACAATCGGGTCCGCCCCCTCCATCGACAAGATATAGCCCAGTTTTTTTCTTGAAAGATTTTCCTGTTGCCAATGGTTCCAATGGGCATCAAATTCGGCACGTGTGGTAATTTTCTGGAGGTGGCCTTGGCGTTGCATTTGTTCGTAATAAGCAGCTTGGCCGCGAGCCACGGCATAGGCAATGCTTGGATCGGTGTAGTCGATTTCTTCACGTGTGAGAGAAATGGTTTGCCGTTGCATCGGCCCCGACCGGGCCAAGACGGTTGCCAAACAAACCGCCGCCCGGGCACGACGCAATTCCGGAAAACAAACGGTATTGCCTCCGCGATCAGCCTGGTCCATGCCTGCCTCAGCAGCCCGCAATTGAGCAATGGTTTTACGTTGGTCGCGATCAAATGCCAACGCATTCCAGCTCAAGTCCAAATGTAAATCTATTAATAAACGCATGGAAAAAACTTGCCTTCAAACAATTGTTCGCAGCATCTTTTTCCCATGATACCGACTCGGACTAAGTCATTTTGCGTTATCACTGACCACTTGCATGATTCTTTGAAAATCAGCCGCACGCTTACAGCGTGCGCGTCTGCATTGCGATTTGTTTGACAGGGCCCCAAGCAATCACGCCAATCGCTCTAACGCACGATGGTGGTCGTCTGGCGAATACGGGTCCGTTGGTTGTAATGGTTCTGAATTCGGCCGTTGTAGCTTTGCTGGCGGTCATAGACATCAATGACAATCTGCTCACGCGATGCGGTGCGATAGCCATTGAAAACGCTGGGCTGCTGATCGTTACGCGAAGCGTACCAAGCCGACTGCGAAGTCACACCCAGCGTCAATGCACGGTGCTGAGGCGTGTACAAAACCCGAGACTGAGTTGCCGCGGGAGAATCGACACAACGATAGACCAACGCAGACGAGGCAGTTTCACAACCCACCATGCCCAGCAAAAACAGCAACCCACAACCTAGCCCAATTTGTTTGATCTGCGTCTTCATACTCAACCCAGAGTGCAAAACCCATAGCAAAAAAAACGAATCGTAATCATAAACATATTTAAAAACATATCTTAAAACAAAAAACAACCCTGTCGACCACTCTTCCAAAAGAGCGGGTTGTAGGGCTTGTTGATCTATCACCACACGGCTGTGCTTCTCAAATAGCACTTTAAATCTACTTACAGAATTGAATTCCAAACTTCAGCTTCTCGCCAATTCGACACTAGAATGATTCTAATGTACAATGCCGAACTCCAATCCCAATGTTTGGGATTAAACAGAATTTACGAAACGCCAAACCCAAGGAATCAAACCAATGGCAATTCAAGTCGGCACCCCTGCACCAGATTTCAAAGCACAATCTTACTTGGCCAGCTCTGACGAGTTCAAGGAAATTTCCTTGAAGGATTACGAAGGAAAATGGCTTTGCCTTTACTTTTACCCAATGGACTTCACCTTTGTCTGTCCTACGGAAATCGTTGCCTTTGACAACCTTCTAGGCGATTTTCAAGATCGTGAATGCGAACTGCTGACCTGCTCTTGCGATAGCCACTACGTCCACAAGGGTTGGTGTGCTGCCACTGAAAGCCTCAGCAGCCTCAAGCACCCCATGCTTGCTGACACCACCAAAAAAGTCAGCGAAGCCTTCGACGTGCTGCTCCCTGAAAAGGGTGTTTCCCTTCGCGGCACATTTCTGATTGATCCCAACGGCATCGTTCGCTGGGCTTCGGTCAATGACCTGACCGTCGGCCGCAATGTAGACGAAGTCCTCCGCATCCTTGATGCGCTGCAGACCGATGAACTATGCCCATGCAACTGGAAAAAGGGTGACGAAACCCTCTAACTCCCCCCCGGCCCCCGGCCCCCGGAATTTTCAGACACCAAGTCCTGAAGTTTTCCTTCAATATGCAAGCCACACGCTTGTAATGAAAATAGTTTAATAGCAACCCTCGCAGCTTTGGACTTCCCGCCGACTGCGAGGGTTGTTTTTTGCGTACAGCCATGTGTAGCGGGCCTGCAACAGGGAAAACAGCATGAACTTGGTTTCCAAAGCGATTGTTGATCATCAAGCCGCGGCACTTGAGGGTGAGGTACTCTAAACAGGATTGGTATCAATCCGTCAATTGATGGCTGACGGAGTACGATTGCAAAAAAGCAGGGTTCTTTGACAACATCAAAGGCACGAGGGGAAAAACCGGGGAAAAACCGGGGGAAAACCGGGGGAAAACCGGGGGGGGAACTGGAAAAATCCAAAGCATCACCCAAGCCTAAAGAATCCCCTTTGTCTGGAAATTCCAGGGGCATTCAAGGAAAATTCAGAAAAATGCTTCCGGGGGTGGGTTATCCTGTGGTGGCTGTTCCACGAACTTGTTTGGATTTGCTTTTGAAGACTGGCAAAGGTTCGCCGATCATTTCCATTTTCGAGCTTAGTGTTCTAGCCATCATAGAGAGGGTGGTATCTTCGAGGAATGTTTCAATTTCGCCTCGTAGCTCTTTCCATTGATCATGTTGAGGGCAGGGCTGAAGGTCATCGCACTTGGCCATGCCGACGACACAGCTTTCAAGGTCTTCTTTGCCATCGACAATCGCGACAATATCAATGAGTGGGATATCCGCAGCCGGTCTTGCCAGTGCAAATCCGCCGCCTCGTCCTTTGGCACTGACCAACAGGTTGTTACGAACGAGGTCTTGAAAAATTTTCGCGACGAAATGCCGAGGCAAGTCTGTCCCTTCACACAATTCGTCCAAAAGTACATAGCCCTCGGGGCGAACCATCGTCAAGCGAGTCAAAGCACGAATCGCGTAAGCGCATGCGTTCGAATAAATCATAATCTATGCAACCTCAAAAATAAATCGTAAAAAATCCATGCGGGATGAATGCAAAAAATGGTTGATCTGCAACAGTATAACCGAAATTAGAGACACATTGGTAGTTTTATGAGATTTTTGTTTGCAGTAACCATGGAGTTGGCTTCAGAATGGTAAACCCCCTTCAACGTATCGGCATTCTAACTGGCGGAGGCGATTGTCCGGGCTTAAACGCGGTGATTCGAGCCGTCACCAAAACGGCCTTATATCGCCATAAACTGGAGGTTTTCGGCATTGAAGACGGTTTTTTGGGCTTGGTCCAAAATCGCATTGCTCCCCTCACCTCTGACAATGTCAGCAATATCCTCACACTCGGCGGAACTGTTCTGGGAACCAGTAACAAATGTGATCCGACCCGATATCCCATTGAAAACGGGGATGCAGATCCCCAATTTAAGAATGTCACCGACCGCTGCCTTGAGCATATCAAGCACCATCAAATTGATGCGTTGGTCGTCATCGGCGGCGACGGGACCATGTCTTGTGCCGCCAATTTCGTACGCATGGGTGTCAACTGCATCGGCGTACCCAAAACCATCGACAATGACCTCGAAGGGACCGATGTGACCTTTGGTTTCGCCACAGCCCGATTTATTGCAACTGCTGCTTTGGACAGAATTCATACCACTGCCGCAAGCCATCACCGCGCCATGATCGTCGAAGTTATGGGCCGAAACGCCGGCTGGATCGCGCTTCACGCAGGCGTTGCCTCGGGCTCAGACATCATCCTGATCCCTGAAATCCCCTATGACATTGACAAGATATGTGAAGCGGTCCTCGCCCGCTCTCGACATGGCAAGCGTTTTAGCATCTTGTGCATCTCTGAAGGAGCTGCCCCGCTTAATGGCAAACAAGTGGTCGATCACTATGACCCGACCAGCCCAGACCCCATCCGTCTCGGCGGCGTGGGAAAAGTCATTGCCACCCAAATCGAAGATAAAACAGGCATCGAAACCCGAACCACCGTACTCGGACACGTCCAACGCGGTGGAACCCCGGTCCCCGAAGACCGCGTCTTGGCCACGGAATTCGGCCACGCAGCCATCGAAGCGCTCATGGCGGGTAAGAAAAATCGACTCATTGTCATGCAAGGACGCACCGTCACCGATACCGATCTTTTGGCCGCAGAAGGCAAACAACGCAAAATCCCACTAGACCATCCCCTCGTCAAAGCTGCGAGGGATGTCGGAGTCCAATTTGGAGATTAACTGCCAATCTGACGGCAAGGGGCAACCATGCTACAATGGCCGGTCTAACCCAGTGAACCTGCCAACTACCATGGAACCCTCGCATTATGACAAGCTCACAAACCAGTACGAAACCCGATGCCCTCGCTAGCCTAAATCTCCAAGGCCAACACAGTGCAGTCATCGGCATCCAATACGGCGACGAAGGCAAAGGACAGATCGTCGACGTCCTCGGAGCCCACTTTGACGTTGTCGCTCGATACAACGGCGGAGCCAACGCGGGACATACCGTCATCATCGGCGACCAGAAATTTGCCTTGCACCTGATCCCCTCAGGCATCATGTGCCCCGACGCGCTCAACGTCGTCGGCAACGGCGTGGTCATCGACCCCGCCCAAATCCTTAAAGAAATCGACGGCCTCGTTGAACGCGGCATCGCCATCGGCGAAAACCTCAAAATCAGTAACCGAGCCCACGTCGTCCTCCCTTACCATAAAGTCCAAGATGTCCTCTACGATCAGGCCATGGCCAAAGCCAAAGGCTCCGAACCCATCGGGACCACCGGACGAGGCATCGGTCCCTGCTATGCAGACAAAGCCTTGCGAACCACGGCCGTCCGCATGGGCGAACTGTTGCGAATCGACGAACTGGAAACCAAAATCCAACGCATCGTCTCAATCAAAAATACCATCCTCGAAGCACTCGCCAAAACCTGCGATCAGCCGTTTGAACAGCTCGACGCCAATGCCATCTTTGCAGACCTCAAAGATCAAGCCATCCGATTGGCTCCACACATCACCGATACCAGCGTCTTGCTGCACGATGCCATGGACGATGGTAAAAAGATCCTCTGTGAAGGCGCCAACGCCACCATGCTGGACATCGACCACGGAACTTATCCGTTTGTCACCTCCAGCAACTGCTCTTCATTGGGCATCTACGCGGGATCGGGCCTTCCTGGCGGGACCATCAAAAATATCATCGGCATCGTCAAGCTCTACACCAGCCGCGTCGGTGAAGGACCCTTTCCCTCAGAACTACTCAATGAAACAGGCGAAACCATCCGCCAGCAAGGTAATGAATTCGGCACCACCACCGGACGACCCCGACGAACCGGCTGGCTGGACCTCGTCTCCGTTCGGTATGCCTCCAAACTCAGCGGCGTGACCACCTTTGCGTGTACAGGCTTAGCAGTCCTCGCTGGACTCAAAACTATTAAACTCTGTGTCGGCTATCGCCTTGATGGCAAAGTGATCGACAACACCCTTCCCGCCAATGCCGGTGACTTGGCACGAGCAGAACCCATTTACGAAGAATTCGAAGGCTTCGCCGATCCCATCGGTGAATGCCAACGATACGAAGACCTTCCCCCACAAGCCAGAGCCTATGTGGAACGTGTGCAGGAACTTTTGGGCACTCGCATTGCCATGGTCTGTGTCGGTCGCCGTCGGGATCAAATCCTGGTTTGTCCCAATAAATAGGTTCCATGCATGGTCCAGTCGCAGCTTGAACAATCTGACATCCACGCCCAGCAAACCGCTGAAGCCTATGACCAACTGGGATTGCCCCCCAAAGCGATCCCCCGCCATATTGCCATCATCATGGATGGCAATGGACGCTGGGCTCAAAAGCAAGGCAAGCCTCGCCTGTTCGGCCATCAAGCTGGCGCCAAAGTCGTTCGATCCATCGTCACCGAATGTGCCAGACTCAAACTTGAGGCACTGACCTTGTACAGCTTTTCCACGGACAACTGGAAACGACCTGCCGACGAAATCGGCTTTTTGATGGACCTCTATGTTGAATATCTAGCAGCCGAACGCCAGACCCTCATGGATAACAATGTCCGGTTCATTCAACTTGGACAACGTGAAGGCTTGCCCGGCCCGGTCCTTGAACAACTGGATGAAACCACACGAATCACGGCAAAAAACACAGGGTTGACCCTTTCACTCGCTATTAATTACGGTTCTCGAACCGAGATCACCGATGCCACGCGGGCCATTGCTCAAAAAGTGGCTTCTGGCGAAATGTCGCTTGATCAAATTACCGAACAAACCGTCACGGATCATTTGTACACTGCGGGCTTGCCTGACCCGGACCTGCTGATTCGCACCGCAGGCGAAATGAGACTGAGCAATTATCTGCTCTGGCAAATCAGCTATGCAGAGCTATACGTCGCGGAAGTTTGCTGGCCTGAATTTGGGGTCCAGACCTTGCGCGAAGCAATTCTCTCTTATGCCAAGCGAAAGCGTAATTTCGGTGCCATCGCCACCACATTGCCCCTGAAAAACAACGCTTCTCTGAGCCAAAATGCGGACAACAACACATCAAACCAACAGGTCCAATGAAACGCGGTAGAAGAACCCGGTATTCACGATATTCCCCTTCATCTGAAAAACCCTTAAAAATAGACATTCTCTTTTTGGATACCTTACTATGAAATATATAATTTTTATCATTGCAATCCTGCTCGTCTTGGCATCCATCGGCACTTGGTCTAGCTTGCCTGACGTCCAAACCACCCGGCCGGTGGTGTATTGGGTCACCGATGCAAACCCCGCCCGCGTGGAACAGGTTGCCATCTTTCAACGTTGGCTAAAAAAACACAACTATCCGGACATGGAGTTGCGGGTTGACTCAGCAAACCGAGATATCGCCAAAATGATTATCCAAGGTGTCTCCGGCGTCGGCGGCGATACCATAGACGTCGCGTCCGGTGCAGGCATGCGGTATTTCCATTCCATGGGTCTTCTTGAACCAGTCACCGAACAAGCCAAACGACTCGGCTATGGCCTGGATAAAACCTATCCCCCCATCAGACCGGAACTGGCACTTGATGGTGAACAATATATGTTTCCGTGCAATGTGTATGCCACCGTTTTTTGGGTCAATAAAAGCACGTTTCAAAAAGCAGGCGTACAGTCTCCTCCCACACGCTGGGATTTTGAAACCTTTGAACGGATCGGCAAAGAGTTTGTCAAAAAAACCAATACCCCGGGCGAACGCCGAAGATATTTCATGGCCAATCGGGTAGACCCCATCGTCATGATGCGAAGTTTGGGACTCAGTCGTTTTAATGAAACCCTCACCAGCTGCACCTACAATGATCCTCGCTATGCCAAAGCACTCTCGCTGATGCACAAGTGGACCTTTGAAGACCATATCCTGCCCACGGCATCGGACGTAGACGCATTTGATACCGATGCAGGCTATGGCGGACCGGCTCTTTATCTGTTTGACAAGGGCAATTATGCCATGTTCGGCATGGGACGTTATGCGTTGATTCGCTTGCGAGATCAGCAAAGAGAGCGGCTCGAAAAAAAACTGCCAATGATGGAGCTGGATATTGTCGAGCAGCCTCACGGCGGATTCCCCAACACCAACACAGGCACCCGTGCCGCGGCGGTGTACGTGGGCTCCCATCAGAAAGACCTCGCGGTTTATTTTCAAGCGTTTCTCGCCAGCAAAGATTACAACATGCAAGTGGTGCGAGATGCTGATGCGTTGCCCCCCAATCCGATTTACACGCACACACAAGCCTTCTCCAAACCGCTGCCGTTGTTGCCGAACCTGACGCTTTTGTTTGAGTATGAGCCATCAGAAAAAACGACCGTCTCGAATTTTCGCATTCGTTTTTATGAAGCACTCGACGAAGTGGACCGCGGCAGTCCTTGGTCGGTCACACAATTGCCACGCCCCCCCAAGCCCAAGCATATGGATGATGCACAATACGCAAAAACACTTGCTCTGTTTGATCAAAAATATGAAGCACTTTTGCCTGTTTATCGCAGTGAATGGGGTTTGCATGAAAAATTCATACAAACGATGGACCACACCGCCATTGCAGCCGCCAATACGCCCTTTGTGGTTTCCAACGTGGTCGATCGGATTACGCGCAAAGGCATCTCCACTTTTATGAATAATCTTGCCACTGCCGAGCAGACCAGTCACAATACGGCACAACAAATCAATGCTGAAATTGAGCGGACTTTGTCTGAAAACCCTAATTTACAAAAACGATATGACCAACTAACTGCTGACCAGGCACAAATTGACGCGTTACGTCAGGCCGGGAAAAAAGTCCCTGTGCATTTGATCCGCAATCCGTTTTATCGTGCTTATTACCTCGCCCAAGGCTGGTTAGCAGAAACACCTTGAGGCTTAAAAGATTAATGTAAAAACGATTCCACAAATAACCACGTTATCCATCGGGAGACAAAAACGCTATTATATAACGCTATCTGTTTACTCTTATCCCTGTTTTTGCTCATGCTCTAGGTGGAGGACTCCGTGAAATATTTGATCGCACTTGTATTTTTCATATTGGTATTAGCATCGGTGACAACTTGGCTTATGTCGCCAAATGCGCCGACAAGCCGCCCTGTTATTTACTGGGTCACGGGCATGAACTCGGCACGTATGGAACAAGTTGCGATTTTTCAAAACTGGCTTATTAAGCATGGACACCCAGATATGGAATTGCGGTTGGATACCGCCAACCGCGACCCTTCAAAAATGATCATTCAAGGTGTCTCCGGGGTCGGCGGCGATACATGGGATGTCTTCTCCGGAGCGGGCATGCGCTTTTTCCATTCGATGGGACTGCTTGAACCGGTGACCAAGCAAGCCAAAGAACTCAACTACGGCTTAGATAAAACCTTTCCAGCCCTCGTCCCAGAACTGTCCATCGACGGCGAGCAGTACATGTTCCCCTGTAACGTCACCACCAACCTCTACTGGGTCAACAAAGCAACCTTCCGAAAATATGGCATGGAACCGCCTTCAGGAACGTGGGACATCGAAACCTTTGAACGCATGGGCAAAGAGTTCACCAAAAAATCCAATCCCCCCGGCAAACGCCGAAGCTATTTCATCACCAATCGCGTTGACGCCTATGTCCTAGGACGAAGCTTCGGCACCTCCCAGTTCAACGAAACCCTCACCCGAAGCACACTCAATGCTCGAGGCTATACCAAAGCTTTAGAACTTATTTATAAGTGGACTTACGAGGATCATATCCTGCCCACGGCTGCAGACATGGATGCCTTTGATTCCGAAGCCGGCGAAGGCGGCCCAGAACTATACCTGTTTGACAAAGGTAATTATGCCACCTTCCTCAAGGGCCGTTGGGTTTTAATTCGCTTGCGGGAACAGCAGGAAGATCGTTTGCTTCGCAATGAACCACTCATGGAACTCGATGTGGTCCAGTCCATGTATAGCGAATTCCCCAATGCAATTATTGCAACCCGTGCAGCAGCCGTTTACGCGGGTTCGAAGCACAAAGATTTGGCGGTGTATTTCCAAGCATTTCTAGCTAGTGAAGATTACAACATGCAGATTGTCCGCGATGCTGATGCGTTGCCACCCAATCCTATTTACATGGACACAGAAGCTTATTACAAGCCTCTGCCGCTGCTTCCAAATTTGCAATTGATCTTTAAATATCAGCCTTCGGAAACCGAGAAGATATCAGCATTTCGTATTCAATTTTATGAAGCACTTGACCAAGTCGACCGTGACAAACCTTGGTCGATTTCAGATTTACCCCGCCCCCCCAAACCTCAGCTCGCATCAGACGCTCAGTACCAAAAGCAGTTGATTGCTTTTGACAAGCAATACAATTTCACCCTCCCGATTTATCTCAATGAATGGGGGTTGCATGAGAAATTTTCAAAAGCAACGACGACCATTTCCGTCCCCCCGGAAAACTCGCCGTTTGTGCTTTCAAACGTTGCTTCTCGCATGACGCGTAAAGCCTATATGGCCATGATGAACCATATCATCACCCCCCAAGAAGCAGCTCAACAGGCAGCCAAGCATGTGAATGCAGAAATAGATCGCAACTTAGCGGAGCACCCTCAATTGCGTGAACGCTATGAAAAACTTTTGGCTGACCAACAGGAAATTGAAGCCTTACGCAAAGCCGGCAAAAAAGTGCCTTTGCACTTGATCCGCAATCCGTTCCATCAAGCTTATTACCGCGACCAAGGCTGGTTGAAGGAGACCCCATGACGCATCGAAAACGAACCCTTCGGGAATTAGCCACGGGCTTAGGATTTCTCCTGCCCAATATTTTAGGCTTCCTGACTTTTACGACCATTCCACTGGTTTTCAGTATGGTGTTGGCGTTTAGTAACTGGGACCTCAAACGCCATAACATGTTCAAAGAGGAGTCGATTTCCTTTTTGGGGATTGACAACTTTATCCGTCTCTTTTCAGAACCGGACTTTTGGCAGTACCTCGGCAACACCCTGTTTTTCATGATGAACATTCCGTTTGCCATTGGCGGTAGTTTGCTGGCAGCGATTTTGCTCAGCAAAGACCTTGATGGGGGTAGCCGTCGGGCGGGGCTGTGGTTGTTTGCCTCGGCGGTCATGGTTGCCAGTCTTCTTATGCTGATAGTGGTTGGCATGGGCTCGACAGGCATGACGATTCTCATCTGTGGCCTGGCGTCGATGTTTCTCGTCGGCGGCACGCTGGGACGAACCTCGGTCTACCGCACCTTGTTTTACTTGCCTCACTTCACCGCAGGCGTTGCGACGTTCATCCTTTGGAAAAAACTTTACAACCCATACACAGGGCCAATCAACCAAGCCCTTCGCCCCATGTTCGACAAGGTTACAAACGTGGTCGTTTCCACCCCCACGCCCATGATTCAAGCAGGCTTCTGGGCTGCGATTGCCATTGCCATGGGACTGCTTTTCCTTGGCCTGCGAAAAATGGCCAATCAATGGCGTGATGGTGACCTTGGGTCCACTGCCATGGTTGTTCCCACAATCTTTTTACTGCTTCCAGCAGCAGTCAGCTTTTACAATGGATGGCTCCCCACTCAAACCGCTTCGTTCGTCATCGGCATCTCCGCGGTTTGCCTACTCGTTTGGCATCTCTTTGGCATGGCCTCCAGCGGTCAAGAATTCCCCTGCAAAAAAAGCAATGGTTTTGGCAGTGCCGCGATGTTGGCTTTGGCCTTTATGGTGCTCCAATTTATTCTCATTGGATTGGGATTAACTGCTTACCACCTCCCAGTCAACGCAGCCGTCGACGGCGGCCTGCAACCTCCGTTCTGGCTGACAAGTGTTCACTGGGCCAAGCCTGCCATCATGATGATGGGCTTGTGGGGCGCGATTGGCTCGAACAACATGCTGTTGTACTTGGCGGCGTTGACCAATGTGCCTGGCGATTTGTATGAAGCGGCCGATATCGACGGAGCTTCACGGTTCCAAAAATTCTGGAATGTGACTTGGCCCCAGTTGGCTCCCACCACGTTCTTCATTGTCGTGATGAGCATGATTCACGGCCTACAGGGTGGTTTCGAAATGGCAAGAACCATGACCCAAGGTGGACCTGCCGGGGCGACCACCACTCTGAGTTACTTCATCTATACCGAAGGTTTTGAAACCGGGCGTTTGGGATATTCATCGGCCGTGGCGTGGACTTTGTTCGCCATGGTCTTTACGATCACGATGTTCAACTGGAAATTTGGAAACCGCTATGTCAACGACTAAAACATACCGCCCTGGATTGGGCCGCAAATTCTATTCGTCGGCCATGCTACATGTGGTCCTCACCCTCATGAGCTTGGGCTTGGCCCTTCCATTTGCATGGATGCTATTGACGAGCTTCAAACCCTTGGTCGAAGTTCAGTCTGATAGCTGGATCCCGGTGCGTTGGCAGCCCAGCAATTACATTGAAGTTTTCAATGTGATTCCTTTCGCCAAGTTCTATTGGAACAGTTTGTTCGTGGCCAGTTGGGTAACGTTCCTGCAGGTGATGACCAGTTCATTGGCAGCCTTTAGTTTTTCGAGACTGCAATGGCCCGGCCGAGACAAAGTCTTTGCCCTTTATCTCTGCACCATGATGTTGCCTGGGTTGGTCATGATGATCCCCAACTTTCAGATCATGATTTCTCTAGAACTTGTTGATACCTACACGGGCTTGATTCTACCTGCTGCCTTCTCTGCGTTCGGCACCTTCCTGCTTCGCCAATTTATGTTGACGATCCCGGCGAGCCTTGATGAATCAGCCCAGATTGACGGTGCGAGCAAGTGGCGTTTGTATTGGGACATCATTTTGCCGTTGGCGCGACCCGGCTTGATCACGTTGACCATTTTTACCTTCATGGGCAACTACAACAGTTTCTTCTGGCCGTTGGTGATGATTAAGAGTGTGGAAAAATACACGCTCCCAGTTGGCCTTTTGTTCTTTGATTCTTCACGTGGTCAATCGACCCATCTGCTGATGGCAGCGGTCGCCATGTCGGTGATCCCGATGATTTTGCTGTTCTTGCTTCTTCAGAAACAGTTGGTCAAAGGCATTCAGATGGGCGCAGTGAAGGGTTAATGGTTAAACTAGGCCATGCGCCAATTTTTCCATGGATTCATTTTATGTTTTTGGGTAGGCTGCCAGGCTTCTTCGCCTCAGTCGATCCCTCAACAAGTTGAGTTAATTCAAAAAACCACGCTGCCGATGCAGTTGGTGAGTTACCTGCCCATTGTGGATGTCATGATCAATGGGCAAGGGCCTTTTCATCTGATTCTTGATACAGGCAGTGCCATGGTGGTGCTTCGCCCGGCCGTGGCGAAAGCGTTACAACTCCCCCCTGGCGCAGTCCCTGGCACAGAATTCGCAAGATCCGCCAAAGGGGTTCGGACCGTTGGGTTTGGGCATATCCAAAATTTACAATTGGGCGACGCGACCTTTAGAAACCTTGATGCCAAGCTCGTGGATATTCCGCAAGATTACCTTGGCCCCAGCATACGCATTGATGGTCTACTGGGTTTGCGTCTGTTTGATAACTTGCTGTTGAGCATTGACTATCCTGGTCGTCAACTCATTTTAGACCCCGCAGGTTCACTACACGCAGAGGAGCCTCACGTCATGACAGCCATTTTACAGGATGCGGAGCATTTGGTTTTAACCTTGTCGACGGGCTCTGGCACGTTGGATTGCATTTTGGATACCGGAACAAGCATGGGACTTTTTCTGCTTCACGAAGATGCCCAGAATCTTCGCTTTTCCCATGGCCCGATCCCCGCCAGCTCGACTGCCACTCCCAACGGCCAACTCTCGATGAGCGTGGGGCGATTGGCGGACCCACTGACCCTTGGGGGCCACCACTTGCCCAAACAAGCTGCCTACATTCAGCCCAGTTCGTATCCCCTGATCTCCCAGTCGGACCTTCAGCCTTTATTTGGCAAACCCTACTCTCTGCTAGGCGGACAAATCCTCAAGAACTTTGTGGTCAGCATTGACCAGCGAGCTTGCCTGGTTCGATTTGAACGCAATTAAAATCCCCCCGTTGATGAACATCCTTTAAGCAGGTAATACCTCTTCCCACGGAGTCTGCTCTTGTGTATATCTTCAAGAGGGCAATCATACGGTGAGTCGAATAATCTGCGGGATGATGCTTTGTTTCTTGGTCAGCTGTCAAACCTATTGGCCTCAAACCGTACCGAAGCAGACCCTACTACCTCAAAAAACAACCATTCCCATCCAGTTCTACGACCATCGCCCAGTGGTCAACCTCATGATCAATGGAAAAGGTCCTTTTCAGATAATCCTTGATACCAGCAGCGTGGCCATGGCACTGCGCCCATCAGTTGCTCGGCAATTGGAACTGCCACCTCGGTATCAAGGCCGACTAGGCGGCAAAATGTTGCAGCATTTTATTCTGACCATCGACCAACGAACGCAACTGGTACAACTGATGCCCAATGGGCAATAGCACTCTAGTACGCATTGCATTTTCCCAATGGAATCTGATTCAAATTGAGCTTGGCAAGATAGGCTGCGATCTGTTTGCCTGTATCACCCTGCCCATAAGGGTGGACCCTTGCTCGCGGGGGATTTGCGAGAGCTTGCTTCACCGCTCGTCCAATGGCTGCGAGTGTTTCCTCGCAATCAATGACATTGGCGGGACGTTGACGACCCCATTGACGTGGGCCGATGTTCACCACGGGCACGCCGCCGGGACGTGCTGCAGCAGCTTCGATCAAGCCCGCGCTGGAGTTGCCGACCAACACACTGCACCCCTTGAGCAAACCCACAAACCGGTCTCGTGGCAAATGCTCAATTAGCTTGACCGACGATTCTTTGATCGCTTGTTCAATGCCCCGATAGCCCGGATCATGGTTGGACCCCAGGACCACGCACCGCATGAACTTGGTGGCCTTGAGAATGTTTTTCATCACACGCTGTTCCACGGCATCGGTTCGACCGCAAGAATGATGCAAAACAATCGCGTAAGGTTCAACCCTCTCCTTGACAGGGGGGATGGCTGCCAACCCATCCAATGAAGAGGAGCCCACGTTCCAGATATGGTCGGGGTTTTCACCCAGACGAATGAGACGTTGACGGCTTTGCGTCGTTGCTGCAAAGTGCAAATGTGAGAGCTTGCTAATCGCGTGACGCATGGCATCGTCAGCCACGCCTTGAGCGCGGTCCCCGCCATGCAGATGAGCAATGTGACCAAACTGTCCCACACCCGCAGCACATGCCGCGGCAAAGGCTTCAATGCGATCCCCCAACACCAATACCACGTCCGGTGTCAGTTTTAACAAGGCTTGAGTGATGCCTGTGATCCCGCGTCCCAAGGCGGCCGCGTCTTCGGACGCGCACGCAGTTTGCGTGCGGCTATTGCTGGCGATCTTTTTTTGCATGATCACTTTGGCATCGATGCGAATGCCTGCTGCTTTGATATCTTTAGCCGTGTTTTGAACCCAGTGCAAACCGGTAACGATTGTGCGTAGTTGTAATTGGTGGTGGGCTTCAATGGCACGCATCACTGGCAATAACAGGCCGAACTCAGCCCGCGTACCGGTCACCACCACGATATGACGTTGGGCCGAGGTCATGCCTTGGATTGCTTTTTGTTGAGGGCCAGCACGGATTGAGCGAACATGAAATCCAGTTCGTCATCAATGTCAATCACATCCGTCGGCCGGGTCACGATGGCTTTGCGATTCTCACCTAAAAACTGATGCGGATGAGCAGGGTCCACATCAAATAAACTCTCCCGCGTCACCGCCAACACGCCGCTGTTCAGCATGTAAACCGGCGGCAAATCCTGACGACGAAAAATTTCATTGGGCTCATAAGCCGTCAAGACATCACCATGCACACCGGACAATTTCCGCATCCACAACGGGTGCATTTTCCCCACGTTGTAGACCGTCTGCACGCTGTCCGCTTCGGTCTCAATTAACTTGGTCAAAGCCCGGTCCGTTAAGTTCTCCGGACGCAAAGCAACGTTGGCGTAGAGAATGGCCACGTACTGACATTTTTTTTGTGGATGTTCTTTTTCCCATGCACTGACACCATGACGAACTGCTGCGTCAATGGTGACCTGATCGCCTGCAAGTTCTTGGGGACGGTCATAAGTATGAATCCCATAAGCTTTGCCCACTTGTAAAATGTCAGGCCCATCGGACGTTAAAACCACCGCGTCAGGCTTCACCGAGCCCAGTGCATGTTCAATCGTCCAAGCCACCAACGGCTTGCCCTCGAGCAGCCGCATGTTCTTGTTCTTGAGCCCTTTGCTACCAGCACGGGCAATAATGACAGCTAAAATCGACATGATGCTAAAACCCAATGCCTAAAACCCTTAAGGACGATGCCACTGCGTGCAACTGGCGCACAACGCATGCGTGTCCCATTGTTCTTGTCGGTGCGATTCACTTATTTTCTTCGCGTTTTCCCAAGCTTCTGCCAAATGATCTGAATTTCCCAAAGAAGACCTGCACAACCAGTCCTGGTCGCACAAAGCAACCTCCCCTGTACTCAAAATGGTCAGCCGACGATCCAACTGACGACAAGCTCGCCTCCTAGGCGGCTGCATCGGCACAGGACTCAACGCAGGCATTAACCCACAACCCGTTGTCGCCGGCTCAATCATGGCGTGATTGGTGTAGTGCATCCAACGATCAAAAAATGTTTCCATGTCCTTGAGCGTGTCTGCCGTCTTCACCAAACCAGGCACAATCCAAGGCACCCCCGGAAGTCCAGATCCGTCAACCCCACCAACACGACCATCGCTACCTGCTGGAGAAACCTGCAGGTCAATGGATTGCTCTAAACCCATTTCCCGGGAGGATTGCCAGCGTCGGTTACGATCATTGAGAAATCCTTGCACGCGATCAGTCACGAGCTTAAAGCCGTTTTCATGAGTCGGCTTCATCATTTTTTCGTAGGTTGCGGCAGTGTCTGCATTGATCCGAACACAGACCACATCCACAGGCAATTCCAGCAAACGACTGGCCGTCTGAGGCTCAATCAAAAAGTCTGAAACGATCCCAATTCCAAACACGCCACAGTCAGCGGCCAGTTGGACGATTTGATCCCATTGGGGATGTAGCAGTGCATCGCCGAGGCCGCCAAACATGACCACGGTTTCGGAATTGAGCTGGTGGAAAATTTTCTCTGCCGTCGCCAAGGTCATTGGTTCGCGGTCCAGTGAGACATAGTGTTGAGGCAACAGTGGACCTGCTGCATCGCGTTGAGGCGTTAATTCCACAGTCACTTCATCGGGCATGGGAGGATTGTCAGGCTGTGGGATTTGAGACACGATCTGAACAGCAGAAGCATTCACATCCACTGCTTGAATCAAATGGATGCTACGTTGGGTATCGTAAATGAGCCGTTGGGTACATTGACGTACTTCAGGGTCGATAGAGACACACAGATCTCGACCGATGGGGTCCGCCTGGGGATATTTGGGGTTGTATGCGAGCATACTGCCGAAGCTGGAACTTTCGTTTTCGACGAGTTGTTCTAGTAGCGGGCGAGCCACGACGATTCCGCTCAGGCCCGGAGGCGCTTGCGTAAAAGTCATCTGCAACGCATCGGGATATTCGAGATGTCGTTGAATTAAATTTTCGCCATAGGTGGGATCAACCAACGGCCAATCGCCGCCAACGATCAACGCGGCAGACGCATGGTTGGCTTTGACTGCCTCTAAAATCGGAGCTGCTGGAAGCAATTCATCGTAACAGGTCGCCCCTCCCAGTCCGCCACGCCAAGCATGACGGGCCCACTTGCGAGCGATTTGCCGCATCGGTGTCATCGCGTCGACCAGTTTGTTTTCCACAGAATGAAACACGACTGGTTTTTTATGAGAATGCTGAACCAAAGACGCTGCGTCCTGATCTTTTTGATGCAACACCACGATGCTGCTCAAAGCTTTGATCTGGGACAAACGGCCAAGCGTACAATCCAAGACCGACCGACCGTTTAAATCGTCAGCCACACGCGAAGGCAAACCTAGCCTTGCGTGTTCCAAATCTGTGATGACCACTGCGATCACTTGACTCATGAGACGGTTTCCAAAATCTGTTTGCGTTGTTGATCGACTCGTTGCTTGGCATCACGAAAAATTTGCAAAACTTCGTCACAAGCCTCAATGAGCCAGCGAATATTGTCCGCATCTCGGTCGATTTGCTGGCGTTGTGTGGCCAAGGCATCGTTTTCATCATTGTGACGAATGGCCCGGTCTGCTCGAGCGCGTTTAAACGCACCAATGGTGTTCAGCTCATTGACGATGCCAAAGGTTTCGGACAGTCCATCCACGCGACGTTTGTGTTTTTCAATCTGATCGTGAATGCGGCAAGCTTTGTCGTAATTCTTCTGATGCTTCTTCATCTGCATCAAGAGAGGCACCGTCTTGCGACTCACCTCTCGAAGTTCGTGAACTTCATCTAAACGTTGTTGTAATAATTTTGCCACGTCTTCTAAACGCTCTGAATCAAAACCCTCTTCTGCTCGCGGAAACGCAGGGACCACACAGGTGGCATGTTTTTCCAATCCCTCGGCTAGCGTCATGCGTGTGGTGTGTTCTTTGGGCAATCCGCCTTCGGTACAGTCGAGGACCAATTGAGGAGCCTTGATAAAATCTCGTTCAAATTGTTTGAGATAGGTCATCATCTGCTCGTCGGTGTAAATGGATTTGCCATGAATATCTTCTTGACGATCCAGATGCAGGCGATGTCGCACGATGCGTTGCCACTCCATCATTTCCAGAGTATTGAAGGCATTGAGTTCGGTGGCCCAGACATCATGGATCGCGGTCCCCGGGCAATAGTACAGGCCGTCGGAGAAACCCATGTCCTGACCGATGAGCATGATCGGGTCACAGCCCACATGTTGCGCCAGGTAAAAAGACAAGTGCGCGACCGTCGCGCCGGATCGGATGGCGGTGATGGGTCGGGCGAACTTGCCTAACATGCGATCTAAAAATGGATTATTTGAAACACGGATGGGGCCTGGAAAACTATCAAGGATCGCTTGATTGGCTTTGGGCTCAGCGACAAGGGTCACATTTTCCATCGGAGGCAAGTTTTCATAAAAACGGCTAGAAATTTCGTGATAGTCCAAAGCCGTCACAAAATCCGGTTCAATCCCACGGTCGAGCAACGGTTTGAGTGTGGTTTGAGCGGTAATCAAAACGATCTTTTTGCGGATCGCAGGGTCCCGTAACAGATCAATGTTTTTAGCCAGGCTCGGCCCTGCGCCCACGCACACAGCAGGATAGCCCTTGGCAACATTGTGCAGTTCGTTGGTCGTTGCCCCGGCTGCGTAATAAGCAATGTTCAAACAATTGTTGCGAATCGTGCGTGATGAATTGACCAAAGCGGTCGCCACGTTGGTTCGAAAAAATGCGAGCACTTCGGTCACCATACTGCCAAAGGCGGTCAACTCCTGGCCGTTGGTTTGCCGACTGGCTGGATGGGTGATCAAGACGGTTCCCTGGGTCATGATGCCGCCGAAGCCTTCGATGCGGCCGAGCAATCCGCCGCGGTCGATGGTGTCGTCAGCAATAATCACATTGGCTTTGCCTAGCCAGGCGGTGTGGTCAATTTTTTCCAGCACCGCTCGCAGCAGGGACACATTGGGTTCGTACACAATGACAAGGCAATGTTCATGCCCCATCATCTTGACCGCATGGGCAATGTGATACCCCAATCCCAAGCCCAGCAAAACCACCGCTGCGTGACGGGTTGGGTCAATTTCGGAAATGAGTTTGTCTGCCTCGCCAGCAGGATCATACCGGCTCGCCAGGGTGCGTTTGTTCCAACTCGCTGTCAGTGGGCCGGACTTGGACTCAGACCAGACCAACTCGGCCGGCTCAGTCTGTTCAATCCGCTTGGCCAACTGGGGCTCGGTGCGGCGAAGCTGCGCTAGATTAGCGCGCAAAATATCTGTCGTGGATTCAGTCATACGTCTGACAATGTTATCGGAACACTCCCAGCGTAACCTTGAATCCCCCCCCCCGGAATTTCCCCCAGAAGTTTCCCTTGGGAATTCTCTCGCCCTTGGTCATCTTTCGAGAAAGTTCCCTTGGGGATGTCTTGTCCCCTAAAAAAGAAACTCTTGGCCGTCTCCCCTTATTTTTTTCACCCCACATTGCAATTCGAAATCAAATTAACACTCTGATAAAAAAATTGGAACTTAAGAAGTTGATCGGAGAGCATATTCACATGGCATTGTTAGATAATATTCAAGCTAAAATTGCACCTCGGCAATATGAATTTTCGAAACATGCAGTAGACCAGATGATCTTATGTGACATTCAAGTGGCTGAATTGGAATCGGCCCTAATTAAGCCAAAGCGAAATAATCGAAGATTACCCCGAGGACAAATACGGCCCAAGCTGCCTCATTCTGGGATTCACCCATGCCAAACTGCACTTCACGTTCAGTGCAGTTATCCAACAAGGCCACTGATCAAGATTTGGGGACCACCTCTCGAAACCGTGGAACATATTCAAGCTGTCATCAAAAACGGTAAAAAAACACCAAGGGGCACTTTGAATTATTCCCTTTCACAAGTTCTTGAGACCTTACGAAGGGTCACAAAATGTTTGCCCTGAATAAACGGCCCGACCTTGTTGTGATTGCAGCCTCAGTAGAGACTTTTGAAGCAGATGTTTTCTATGTTGAGTGGCTTATGGACCACACATGGAGA
>JAJRRC010000027.1 GCA_024279865.1 Planctomycetota bacterium
CGTTTGCAGAATTCAAAAAAGCTTGTAAAAGTTTTTTTCGAAAACGCAAAAAATACTTGCGGGAATTGCAGAGCCTGATGACGGAAAACTTTCATATTCAGGCATCGTAAAAACGGGAAAAATCAACTGGAAGCAGTATAATATGGCTAAAAAAATACAACTAGGCATGGTCGGATATGGCTTTAGGGGACCTGGTCTTCTGAAACTGGCATCTGGTATTGATTCATTCGAGCCTGTCGCGGTTTGCAGTGCTCGTACGAATCTCGTTGATCGGGTTCGCCCTGATTTTCAGGATATCGCTGTTTTTAATGATTATCAGGCCATGCTTGATTCAGGCAAAGTGCAAGCGGTACTGATCGAAACACCTCCCGCGACCCATGCGGATTATGCCATTGCCGCACTTGAACGAAATATCCATGTGCTGTCGGATGTACCAGCGATTCATCGTCTTGACGAGGCTGAGCCACTCTGGGCTGCTGCTCAAAAAAGCAAGGCTGTTTATATGTTCGGCAGCAATGCCAATTACTGGGAATTTGTCAGCCAACTATCAGAGATCAAGGACAAAGGGCTTCTCGGAAAACCTTTCTATATGGAAGCTGAATACGTTCATGATATTACCGAGTTTGCCAAGGCAACCCCATGGCGACAGGGGTATGAGCCGATTCGTTATTGTACACATTCGCTAGGCCCGACGCTGCAATGGCTTGACGACGAGTTGGTTGATGTTTCATGTATGGACACGGGAAGTCATGTTTATCCTCAAAAGGAAGGCCATCATGATGCCATGGTCGCTCTGTTCCGAAGCAGATCGAATGCGGTGGTCAAACTTACGGTGTGCTTCACCAACGCATTGCCATTCGGCATGCACCGCTACTTATGCCATGGTACAGAAGGATATTTTGACTGTACATGGCCTTTGATCGGTTGTGAGCCAGAAGTTCGTTTTTGCTCCAAAAAAGAGAAGCAGTTTGAACAACTCACGACCATCACTGTGTCATCCGACTCAGAAAAAAAATCCCAACAGGAAGATATCAGTAACTTTAATACCGTAGACCATGCCATGCTGAAAGATTTTGTACAAGCCATTGACGGTGGTCTCTGCAAACTTGATTTGAAACAGGGCCTGCGTATGACAATACCTGGGCTTTATGCGATTGAATCAGCTAAACAAGGAGGAAAATTAGTCAAAATCACATACCCATGGGAATGATAAAGTTTTTTAAAAAATAATGACCAAGGAACATTAAAAAAGGTATTTGTTCGCATTGGAGTTAATAGAAATGAGATCACATGAGTCAGTTTAACTATCAAATGTCAGATTTCGTCCCTTTCAAAGACAAAGAAGTTTGCGAGCAGGTCAGAAGCATCAAAAAAGAAGATCTATGCAAGCATCCGAACGGCAATTTTAAAATTCGGATCATTGAAGATCAGATTGCTTTTGCGTTCTCCTTCCTCACGGATGTGGTTGCGGGAATTAAGAAAAGTTTGGACGAAGGACGCCAGCATGTCATCATTTTACCCGCACCCAATCCGCAATACGCGCTCGTGGCACAGATGCTCAATGAGTTGAATATTTCCACCAAGCACGTTCATACATTCAACATGGATGAATACGCAGACGAACACGGCAAGACCGCTCCCAAAACGTGGAAGGGCGGTTTTCAGTATTGGATGCATCATGACCTGTTTAGTCGAATCAAGCCCGAACTTCGGATGCCTGATCGTCAAATCCATTTTCCGAACACGCAAAATGTAAATGACTATACAAAAATGATTGAAGACCTCGGCGGTGCGGATATCTGTTACGGGGGCATCGGATGGTGCGGACATATTGGATTCTTCGAGCCCCACCTTGCAGAAGAATTCGGCGAAGACATTGATGCCTACCTTCAGGCTGGCTCACGCATTGTCGATTTGCATCCGATCACCCAATGCCAAAACAGTTTGTTTGCCGATGCGGGATGTGCTGGAGATCTTTCATCGTGCCCCCCCAAAGCGGCAACCATCGGACCCAAGGATCTGGCGAATTCCAAACTGGTCAGTTTTTGGGACGGCTTTGCTTATGGTGATATTTCCTGGCAACGGTTCATCACCCGTCTTGCAGCCCATGGCCCGGTGACTCCCAGAGTCCCGGCAAGTATCCTTCAAATATTAAAAACACAACTGACCATCTCAGGTACCGTGGCAGATGATTGCATCACAGAGCGAGGCGAACGCCGCATCGCGTTTTAACTCAACATCATCCAACGAGAATCAAAATATCATGGTTGAAAAACCCATTAATTCCCATCACCTTGCCGGAAAAGTGATCGACTGTCATTCACACCTAGGCGTGATGATCAAGAGTTTTGTCAACCGGGAGTATCCTTATGCGCAGACGGCAGAAGGCCTTTATTACCGGCAGATCTCGTCAGGCGTGGATGTGAATATTGTGTTTCCCTGGGCTCCGGAACTTTATTGTGATCTGCCGAGGTTGCTTAAAGGTCACAATGTCGTTCCAGGGGAGAATCCACTCTTTCCTGTGCCTTATGTGATTGAAAACGAACAGATCATGACGGAAGTTTACCGCTTTTGTCCAGAGTATCACGGTCGGTTTATTACCTTTGTCTCAGCAGACCCCGGCCATGAGGTTGCCGGTCAAATCGAGGCATTACAGAAGCTGGAAAAAAATTATCCCATCTATGGCATTAAAATTTCTCCGGTTTTTTGTCAATCCCCAATTACCAGACTTCTGGATAAAGGACATGCTCTGGTTGATTTTGTATTGAAACGCAATATTCCAATGCTCATTCATTCAACCGTTGATCCACAGGAATCTTATTCTCAGGTTTCCGATATCTTGACCGTGGCGAGGGCTTACCCGGATTTGCGAATCTGTATCGCTCATGGTGCAGGCTTTGACAGGGAATATCTGGCATGTGCCGATCAGATGCCCAATGTATGGGTCGATACCTCTGCCTTGAAAATTCAGGTGGAGTTGGCTCTGACCACCTCTTTGATGGCAACGCCGGAACGTCGTTTTGAAGCGGATTACACCAATCACCTGTCTGTGATGCAAAAGTTGGTTGAGGCTTTTCCTGATACGATTTTATGGGGAAGTGACTCGCCTGCTTATGCCTACATTTGTCGGCGAAAACAGGCTCAGGGGATTTATCAGGAATTTCGTCTCAAGGCGAACTATGAAGATGAAAAAGCAGCCTTGGATATTTTGCCACCAAAGAGCAGGCTCAAAGTGAGCAATACGAATACACTGAAATTTCTTTTTGGATCACAACCATGAATGACACATGGCAAAAGATAACCCAAGCCGCAGAATTTGCCCCGCGTGATGGTGCGGGGCGCTCACCTACAAGGGACTCATGTGGCTTTTGGGCGGCTGGAATCCGCCTGACAAAATCTCTTTCCCTCTGAAATGTAACAATGAAGTCTGGAACTCGGCCAATGGAAAAAATTGGACGCGGGTCAAACCCAATACATTCAAGGGTGTGGATTTTGATCCGATGACAGATTGGCAAGGCAGGCACACCGCGGGCTATGCAGTCCACCGTGACAAAATGTGGATTATCGGGTGCGATCCAATCCAGGGACATTATCAAAACGATATCTGGAATTCGAGTGATGGGAAAAATTGGCAGTGTGTGACCCGACAGGTGCCATGGGGGCCTCGCGCCTTGCACTACACCGTTGCGTTTAAGGACAAGCTTTGGGTCATGGGAGGCCAGACCATGCCTCAATTTGCACCGGAGCAGGAACGGTTTTATAACGACATCTGGAATTCCCCCGATGGCGTGCATTGGGAGCCGATGTCGATCCACGGACCGCACTGGTCACCAAGGGGTATGATCGGAGGCAGTGCGGTTTTCAAGGATCGTATCTGGCTCTTAGGTGGCGGAACCTATGACACGCCTCAAAATCCCAAAAGAAGTCTATATAACGAAGTCTGGAGTACGTCCGATGGATGCCATTGGGAGAAACATCTTGAACAGGCTCCCCGGCAGGGAAGACAATATCACGATGTGGCGGTGTTCGATGATAAATTATGGGTGATGGAAGGCTACTATCATTCTGGAAAAGCCGCCCGTTCCGAAGATTGGCATAGCCATGCGGGGAAAAATCACAACGATGTCTGGTACTCTTCAGATGGTGTTCATTGGGAGGAGCTTCCTGATGCCCCTTGGGCGCCTCGTCATGCTGCGAGTGTGTTTGTCTACAAAAATGCATTGTGGATGGTGACCGGCAATAATCTGGAATCGGATGTCTGGAAGTTAGAGAAGAAAAAAGGAACATAGACAATGTCTGTTTTTACGATAAAAGATGGGGTCACTGATTCTGCGGAATATTTGGTAGAAATGCTGGGGCTGTGGGGTGGGCAAGGAGCTGAGGCCTGCCTCATGAACGAGGTGTCTAGAAGCAACAATACCATCATCGTCCCATCGGGTGTGACGAGCGAGATAGAGGGCTTAAAGGGGCTCTTTGTGCCGGGTCACATCTGATTCTGATCGCACCGCAAAAAAATCTTCTTGATACCTTGGAGATTGATCTCTCACTTCAATACGAGGATGACGGCAGATGGTCCAAGCTTCGTCTTGTCCAACCACTGCTGCATACCTTTAGAGCGTGTTATGCACTTTTCTCCAGTATGCTCACGAGTCTCTGCAGCATGAGAATTGTGAACACCAAGACATGCATTCCCGCGAGCGTGGTCGCGAGCCTTTCATAGTCCCTTGCCAGCCGTCTAAAGCGGTTTAACCAGCCAAAACTCCGTTCCACCACCCAACGACGAGGCAACAAAACGAAGCCTCTTTTA
>JAJRRC010000004.1 GCA_024279865.1 Planctomycetota bacterium
CGTTGGGGAGCCTCTTCTTTCATGAGGGTCAAATACGGTGCCACAAAAGACCATTCTGCATCCGATACGTCGCTGGGATAATGTTGTTTGCTCATACCTCCCTTATCGGACATCACCCCAAAAGTGCATAACACGCTCTAGCGATGGTAAAAAATACAAATCCCAAAAACCACTGCTTGCTGAAAAACTAATATCACATATGACGCATTCAAATTTAAAAAGGGTTTTAAATTTGAATGAATGTATGACCAAAATGTGTGCCAAGATAAAAAGCTGGAACAGCTGATCGCACAGTGTGGCCTCCTCGGCAGGCTTACATTCATTCATTTGATCGGGGGAGCCACCATTGACTGCTGCAAAGACAAGACCTTTGATGTGACATTTGGGTGGCTATGACGTTTAAAATCAGCCTTCCCCTACATGATTGGAAAGGATTCTTGCCTCTTATTTTGATACAATTAGCCTTTGATGCCCTTGTCACAGGAACCTGCGATTATGCCGACTTATGTCTATGAAGTGATTTTTGAAGATGATGGGGACGATGGCGATGAAGGCCAACTCTTTGAAGTTCAGCAAATGATGGCTGATCCGCCATTGACGGTTCATCCCACCACGGGGCAACCTGTCCGCCGGGTGATTCAGCCGCCGAACATCGCGACCCATTACACCTCCATCCAAGACAAACGCCGCATGAGCAACAAGAGCCTCGAAGCCAACGGGTTCACCAAATATGAAAAAGCTGGGGACGGCACCTACGTCAAAACCGCTGGCAGCGGCCCCAAGCAGATTTCTGCCGACGACTTACCGCGATAAGTGCATCCTCACAAGATACTTAAAGATTCAAGAACACCAATAACCTAATTTTGTAACAGGCATCAAAAAACGGTACAAGGCCAGCATTGGGCTTCCTTTAATAAAATGGAGGGGCGACTGTTGCAATCCATTGCAACGCGGGCTACAATATTCGATTCTTTACTGTTTAAACTCGTTTGATGTCAGATTTAGACCGACAAGGATTTGAGATATGCCACGTGTTTGTGAATTTACTGGTCGCCGCACTGAAGTTGGAAATACTTACTCGTACCGCGGGAAAGCCAAGTACCTCGGCGGCGTGGGTATCAAGATCACCGGCAAAACCAAGCGTAAATTCAAGCCAAATATCCAAACCGTCAATGCGGTGGTTGATGGCCAAGTCAAACGTGTCAAAGCTTCGACCAAGGCCATTAAAATGGGTCTGATCATCAAGCCTCTGAAACGTCGATATGCCTACAACCCAGCGGTTGAAGGTGCTGAAAGCTAATTAGCCACTGTCTTTTTCTGCTTTAAGTAACCTCAAGCAGACTGTTTGGGATTGGCTCAGATATTCTGACGAGAAGAACATTGCAGTGCCATTTTTGGGCTGGATATTCTGGGGGGTGGGAAGATTTCGATAGAAATTTCCGGGGGGGAATTTCCGGGGGAAAAATTTCGAGGGTGGGGCGAGGTTTTTGCTTGCGAGTGGCGGGCGGCTGCAAAAAGGCAGCGTCCGGGTCGACTCCTGGCAAGCTGATTAGCCATTTCTGGCGTCAGTTAACCTTTTTTAAAAAAATTTAGTGCTTTGCAGGCTGTTTCAATTTGACTGGCTCAATTGCGGTGCTAGGACTATGTAGGCACTTGTTTGGTTGTAAGTTTACAGGTGACAAGCAATAAGATTGTTTGGCTTGAATTAAAGAAGCCTTGTTTGTTGTCTGAACGATCTGTAATCCCCGACTGGCTGTATGCGGTTGTTTGAGAAAAGTTCAAACACGAATGATTGATCGTGATGATTTAAAACGCCAGATTCAGGACGCTACCGATTTGATCTCGCTGATCGGTGAACAGCTTACGCTGCGCCCCAAAGGCAAAGAGTTCGTCGGCCTATGCCCGTTTCATGACGATCACAATCCGTCGATGTTCGTGTCCCCCCAAAAACAAATTTACAAATGCTTTACCTGCGGATCCGGCGGCGATGTCTTTAGCTTTGTGATGAATTATCACAAGCTCTCGTTTCCTGAAGCCATCCGATTCCTCGGCGAACGAGCGGGCATCGAAGTCAACACCAAACAACGTGATGCCAGTGAGGGCCCTTCCCCACGAGCCCGCCTGGCCAATGCGAACCAATTGGCTTGCCAATTTTTTATTGAGCAACGTCAACATGACCAGCATGGCCAATGTGCCAGGCAATATTTGGCCAATCGTCAGATCAACGAAAAAATGATCGACCAGTTCCAGATTGGCTATGGACCTGATGCCTGGGACAGCTTCTCGCAATACCTGGCTTCTGGGAATTTACCTCTGAACGATTTTATCGAAGCGGGCTTGATTAGCCCCAAAAAATCGGGAGATGGACACTTTGATCGCCTGCGACACCGCTTGATCTTCCCCATTTGTGATGCCATCGGCCGTCCGATTGCTTTTGGTGGACGCATTTTGCCTGATCGCACCATTGACGATCAAAACGATGCCAAATACCTCAACAGCCCTGAAACCCCCCTCTTCAATAAATCTGCCACGCTTTACGGCCTCCACCTCGCCAAGCAAACCATCATCCAGACAGGCCAAGCAGTCATCGTCGAAGGCTATACCGATGTCGTGGCTTGCCATCAGGCAGAAGTTAAAAATGTGGTCGCCACGCTAGGCACCTCGCTCACCCGCGAACACGCCCATGCGTTGCGTCACTTTGCCCAAAAAGTCATTTTGATTTTTGACCCCGATGAAGCAGGACAAAAAGCAGCCGACCGAGCAGTCGAAGTTTTCCTCGGCGGCTCGTTGGACATTGCCATTGCGATCCTTCCCGACGGCTGTGACCCTGCGGAATTGCTCGCCAAGCCTGACGGCACAGAACAATGGAACAAAGCCATCAGCCAAGCCCGCGATGCACTGGACTATCAGTTTGATCGCATGCACCAGGCCTTTGATGCCAACGATACCGTGTCCGGCCGTCAACGTGTCACCGAGGACTATCTTCGTCAATTGGCACAAATGGGACTCGACCGACTTCCTGCCTTGCGGCGAGGGTTGATTTTGGATCGCGTGGCAAAACTGGTCCATCTCAGCGAAGAGGTGGTCGATCAGATGATTTCGAGGCTCGCCCAATCCAACCGAGCTGCCACACGTCAAAATGGCCCTGCTGATTCTGATGAATACGCATCCCAAAATCTTGGCGATGAAGATCAAGCCAACTCCTCGAAGCAAAAAGCGTTGGTCATTGCCCAGCGACATCTTTTGGGATGTTTGATTCACCAACCCCAGTTATTTCACGGCGAATTGGCTGGCGGCCACGCATTTGAAGAATCAATCATTCCAGGTGATCTCTGTACAGATGCGGGCAACCAACTTTATCAAGTGATCTATGATCTCCTCGCAGCAGGTCAAACCCCCACCCTCACGGGTGTTTTGGGAGAGTTGGCCTCGGCGGACCGTCAGGACCTAGCCAATTTGCTTACCGAAGCTGAAGCGGAAGTGGACCGACTGGCGGGTGAAGATATTGAAAAAACAAAAGTGCTTTTCCTTGCGGCCGCCAAAGCCCTGCTAGGCCAACGGGCCGAGCAGGATTACCAGCAGGCTCGGAGCATGGCTCTGACTCCACAGCCAGTGGTTTCATCCCAGCAGGATCAGTTACTCAAGCAGTTAATGGAACATCACCGGGCCAACCCGTCTCCCATACGGATTGCCCGAAAAAGAAATCACCCCGAAACAGGCAACTCGGCCTCCGCGATGCAGCCTATGACCAATGAAAACGTGAATCCTTAGAAATGGTTCAGCGAAAGGACGATGCAGTGATTGGATTTGATACCCATCCCTCCTTAGAAGAAATGATAATCTACGGCAAATCTGCCGGTCGGATCACCTATGACGAACTCAATGCGCTTTTGCCAGATGAAATGGTTGATGCAGACCAAGTTGTCAAAGTCATGGTACGCTTGGAAAAATTAAGCATTACCATCGTCGAAGGCAGCGTGGCGCCGGTTCGAAAAAAACCAGCCTCGATGCTAGGCAAAGATACCTCTTCATCCGAAGATGGCAATGGCGGCGAAACCGTTTCGCCAGAAGAAGCTCGCAAGCAACTTCGAGCCGACTTGGCCATTGCGTTGGCTGAAGCCCAGACCCGGCGAATTGATGATCCGGTCCGCATGTATTTGACCCAGATGGGTGAAATCAGTTTGTTGACCCGCGATGAAGAAATTCGTTTGGCAAAGAAAATCGAAACTTGCCGCATGATTTTCCGTCGCAAGGTGCTGGAAAATGATTACAGCATTGAAGCCGTGGTGGATACCTTGACCCAGGTCCATGAAGGTCTCTTGCCCTTTGACCGTACCATGAAAATTTCCACTGCTGAGGAAGACTCCAAAGCCAAAATTGCAGCTCGAATTCCCAGCAATCTCAAGACCATCCGCAAACTGCTTGAGCAGAATCGCCTTGACTGGGAAACACTCGAAGAACCAGGCCGCAAGGCGAAGAAACGCATCGAAGAACTCCAATTCAATATCAAAATACGACGACGCAAAATGGCTTCGCTTGTCGAAGAGCTTTCCTTGCGTACCAGCAAAGTGCAACCGCTGCTCAAGAAGCTCCGCAATATCAGCACCAAGCTCAAGCAGTTGCAAAAATCTTTGGCACAATCCAAAAAGTTCCCCGGCCGATATGATCCAGAAGACATCATGGTCATGACTGAAGAACTCAGCGGCTTGCGATCTTTGGTTCTGACCGAACCCGAAAAACTCGCTGCGGCAGTCAAAGACATCACCGTCGTGTTCGATGAATACGAAAAAGCCAAGCGTGATCTCTCCGGCGGCAACTTGCGGTTGGTCGTGTCCATTGCAAAGAAATACCGCAATCGAGGCCTCTCCTTTTTGGACATCATTCAAGAAGGCAATACGGGCCTGATGCGTGCGGTGGATAAATATGAATACAAGCGAGGCTACAAGTTCTCGACCTATGCCACGTGGTGGATTCGTCAGGCCATCACCCGCGCGATTGCTGACCATGCCCGCACCATTCGTATTCCTGTGCACATGATCGAAACGATGAGCAAGCTTCGCAACATCGCCAAGAACTTGCTGCAACAGCTCGGCCGCGAACCAACGATTGAAGAAATTGCCGAGGCTGCGGACATGCCTGTCACCGAAGCAAGACGGGTCATGAAAATCAGTCGGCATCCGATTTCACTGGACCGCCCTGTCGGTGAAAGTGAAGATTCCTACTTCGGCGACTTTATCGAAGACGAGAGTGCCGAAAATCCCACCGAGTCGGCTGCCCAAGAAATGCTTCGTGGCCGCATCGAACAGGTCCTTAAAACACTGACCTATCGTGAACGTGAAATCATCAAGCTGCGTTACGGCATCGGCGACGGGTATACCTACACCCTCGAAGAAGTCGGCCGCATCTTTAAAGTCACCCGCGAACGCGTGCGTCAGGTTGAAGCCAAAGCCATTCGCAAGCTTCAACATCCAGTCCGCTCCCGCAAGCTTTCGGGCTTTCTCGACGGGTCCTACGACGATTAATTTCTCCACACTGCACATTAAAAAGCCACGCATACGACTTGTATGCGTGGCTTTTTTTATGACTGGAGCACTTCTATTGCAACGGTCGCGTTTTCGACATTTTGTCAGACGCGCCCCCGGGCGCAAGTATGCTTGGGCCCGGGGCGCGTCTGATTCTCGAATACAAGTGAAAATTATTAACGCAAAGCGCTCTAGCCAAGCGAAAGCTGGTCGATATATCGCGTTTCAAAATCAGGGTCCTGATTCAACTCAATGATGCGTAACTGTGTTGCGATCTGCTCCATGGCATGAAGCGAGCCTTCATCGAGCAAGGCCAGATACGCCCCCGCCAAAGAAGTATTACCCACGACCTCTATCTGGTCGGGGGTGAACCCCAGCAGCAGGCCACAGCCAATGGCACTGGTTAAATTCAAGTGCATTCCAAAGCCCCCCGCAAGATAGAGTTTGCGTATATCAGACGGAACTAAATCAAATTGCCCGAGCAGGGTTTGAATACCTGCTCCGATGGCGGCTTTGGCTTGAAGGAGGGTTGCGATATCTGCTTCGCTCACTTGGATATCTTCATTGCCACGCCCTTTGGCGATCCGCAGCATTTGGCCATGAGTTTCGTGACGGGTTATTTTGAGGTTGAACTGTTGGGCGACTTCGACATTGAATCTACCAGCCATTTGCAAGAGGTTGGCTTCTCGTCCTTGTGCGAGCAAGTCGAGATAGGCTGACCCGCAGATGCCGATGGGAGCTTCAGAGCCGATGACCTGCGAATGTATTTTTCCATCGGCAATTTGAAGGCTGCCAATGGCCCCGGTTCCAGCACGCATTCCCGCAGCTAGACCTGAGCCTTCAAATGCTGGCCCTGCGGCAGTGGCGCAGCCGACCATCTGGTTGCCATGCTTAAGCATCATTTCCCCATTGGTTCCCATGTCCACCAACAGGCAAGGCCCGTCGTCATACGCAATGCCACTGGCCAGAACCCCCGCCACGATATCCGCGCCCACATACGCTGACGCGCCAGGCAACAAATGAACCGCAATGGGCCGATCTGTCAATCCCAATTCTTGGCTATCGACTTTTCGATGTTCCAAAAACACAGGCTTAAATGGAACCATTCCCAGCGGTGTCGGATCAATCCCCAAAAGTAAATGCAGCATCGTGGTGTTCGCGGCCAAGGAAATACAACCCAAATCTGATTCCGTGGCATCAAGCTCCGCCAGCACTTGCCCAATCAAAGGGCGAAGGGTTTTTTTAACAATCGCCTGCTGCATCCGCTCGGTCATGCCCGGCCGGGTGGTGCAAAGATTAATCCGTGTCAGGACATTGTCACCCAAATGAATCTGGCTATTAAAACCCGAGGCACGAGCCAGGTCCTTGCCCGTGCGACGATCCACCGCAAGCACCACCACCGTGGTCGTCCCCACATCAATCGCCAATCCAATGGGCCCCTGATCCAAGGGCTCCAAAGGCGCGCTGCCACAACCGACATTCAATCGAAAATCGGTAATCACCTGCGGTTCATGTGACAAACGTGAACGGTCAGGCAAAAGAAGTCGCAAAGGAGAATGCTGCGGTGTTAAGAAATGCTGACAGGCACGAAGCTCAATGAGCTGACTGTTGGCGTCAACGGCCAAGCCTGTTTGCAAATCGGTGAGGCTTCCTTGGACAAGGTGAATCAGACAACCATCGCACAACCCCCGCTTGCCACACCGGGTGTTCAACGGCAAATCATGTTCCGCCAATGCATCAGCGAGCGTCTTGGGTTCTTCTGTATCAAAAGGGATGAGTAAACGATGGCTTTCGTGGCCATGTTCTACTACTATTTCAAGTGTTTGTTGCATGAAAAGATATCCGAATAATCACAACACAAAGCCCCGGCATTCTAGCGGGTTTCCCTTACGATTGTAAGGAAAAACCCCTGAATGTCGTTGTTGCCGATCATCGGCCGTCGATTCAAATATTATTTTCGACGGGAGGCGGTTTTTTTAGCGACTTTCTTTTTAGAGGCCGCAGAAACTCTCTTCTTAGGAGCGGATGAAGCTTTCTTTTTCGTCGCAGTGGCTGCACGCTTTACGACTTTCTTTTTCGTCGGTTTCAGCACGCCACCACCTTGGCTTTTGGGGGTGTTGTTGTAGCGTAGAATCGAGGCTTCAATTTCTTTGTGGGCTTTTTCGACATTGTCCCAGCCCATGGTGGTTACTTCGGAACCTTCGCCTTCAAGGGCTTTGTAGGTTGCGAAGAAATGTTCCACTTCACGCAAAAAGTGCGGAGGCACACGCCACAGATCGTGATGTTCTGCAAAGATCGGGTCGGTGTCCGGAACCGCTAGGATCTTAAAGTCATTGTCACCTTTGTCGGTCATTTTGAACAAGCCCAACGGCCGAGCGGAAATCAGACAACCGGGAAACGTGGGTTCATTCACCATCACCAAAACGTCCAACGGGTCACCATCTTCTGCCAGCGTCTGAGGCACAAAGCCATAATCGCCTGGATACTGAGAAGAAGAATACAGGTAACGATCCAAACGGATGAGGCCTGTTTCTTTGTCCACTTCAAATTTACTGCGACGCCCCTTGGGGATTTCAACAATCACGTTGATCACTTCAGGAGTAGACGGCCCGGGAGGGACCATCATAAAACGGTTGGGAATCATTGAGATAGCGGGGTTTTTTGCCATGGGATTCAAGACCTTTGTTTACGATGAACAAAACCGAACAGGGGCAAATCATAACGAACCCAAGGGCATTTGTCTTGTGTGAAAGTTTTTAATACAAAAACCCTCAGGCCTCAAGCCTGTTTCCCAAGCTCGCCGCAAGCAAAAATATCTAAATATGATGGTTTTTCACCCTCTGGCAGGTGATTTTTAGAACCAGCCTTTTTTGCCAGTTACGTAGGTTGCGATAAATTCTTCATCGCTTTTGGTCAGATACAAGATGCCTTCGATGAGGCCGATGAGTCCCATCACCATGGGGCCCACGAGAACCAGAGACCCAATCAGGGATACCAAGAGCATGATAATGCCTTCTTTGGTGTAGCCAAGGACAAATTTGTGAATGCCCAAGCCTCCCAGAAGAATGCCCAGAACACCAGCCAGAACTTTTGGGTTTGCATCGTCTTTTGCCATGATCTATCTCCTTTTTTAAAGCTATCAGCTAATAACTGATAACTAAAACAAGCTACTACGTACACAAGAAACCGGGGGGAGCCGGGGGAACTCAATCGTGATCGGTAAAACGGGTTTATACGTCTTCGCGGCCGACGTATTTGTAGCGTTCGCGTTCGCCGTGTCCGGTCACGGGATAATCTTTTCGTAAAGGATGGGCGGGAAAATCTTCCCAGGTCAAAATGCGTCGATGATCGGGGTGGTCGTCAAAATGGATGCCGAACATGTCGTAGACTTAGCGTTCGGGCCATTCAGCACCGGGCCAAAGCCCCGTGACACTTGCCAGATGTAGAGCGGGGTCATCTTCAATACCATCGGTTGGCAAGCTCGGATCAAGCATGACTTTGATGAACAATCGTCGATTGTGTGTCGGGCTTACCAGATTGTAGACCACGGCAAAGCGGCCGCCTGGCAGGCTATCAGCCGCAGGGTAGTTCAGATAATCCAATCCGATCACATCTGACAAAAAGGTGTATTGGCAAGCTTCATCATCTCGCAAAAACTGCATAACGGAGATTAGATTTTCTGCGGGAACCACCACGGTCGTCTCACTGCGAAATTCGCCCACGAGCAGTGACAGTTCTGCGAACTGTTCTTTGAGTTTTGCGAGGGTTGAAGAAACCGAAGATGTTTCGGAGGGATTATGGGTTAGCATGGTTGTTATCGTCCTCTTGAATCCAGCCGATGAGTTCACCGATCAAGTGTTGCCATTGATCCAGTGTCTGGGGCCATTCATAAGCCATTGCATCTGCGAGTCCCAGCACGTCGGCAGAGCCAAGCAGGTCACGTAATTCTTTTAACTGATCAGCCAGATTGCGAATCAAATCCACCACCGGCTCATCGTCTAGTTTTTTATTGGTCAGGTCCAGCCCCACGAGTTGTACGGATTGAAGCACCGCTGCTTGGGTCTGTTGCCACAGGCCGAATAATTGAGCCATCTGGGCCATTGCTTCGGTGGTCTTGTCCTGCCTCAATAGTTCAGCAGCCTCAGCGTGAAGCGTTCGGGCTTGATCGAGTAACAAGCACGTTTCGTTCAACGCATCAATCGCCAATTCACGGGGATGAGCTGAGATGAACCGAATGGGCAAATTGCCGACAGGCTCGTCTTGCCGCTGCTGAATTTGATCTTCGAGCAAAGCTTGGCCGTCTACAGAGATTTCCACCACAATGCGGCCGGTGGACGCGACAGCATCCTGAGCAGCCTGGAGAATCTCCCCAAGCGTTTCCCCCTGCCACTGAACCAGATTATCATCTAGATGAATCGTCATAGAGGCCCATGATAAAGACATCAGGCCATAAACACCAGAACGCAGGAGCTTTTTGTACGATGAAAATCACATGCCTTGACGGCCACACTCTCAATCCCGGCGATCTGAGCTGGGAAACCTTCGAGAATCTTGGCGAATGGACCACGTATGATCGTACCCCCGAAGATCAGATTGTCTCACGATCTGCAAACTCCCAAGCTCTGCTGACCAACAAAACACCTCTGGATGCTCAAACCCTCTTAGAGCTTCCCAATCTCAAATATATCGGTGTTCTGGCGACGGGCTACAACGTGGTGGACATTCCCACAGCAACCGCCCAAGGCATCACCGTGACCAATGTCCCCAACTACAGCACCGATTCCGTCGCTCAACATGCGACGGCTCTGATGCTCGGGCTCGCCAGTGGTGTCGAAGCCCATAGCTCTGCGGTATACGAAGGCCAATGGGTCACCAGCCCGGACTTTTGTTTCCGCGTTCAACCCATGACCGAACTCGCAGGCAAAACATTGGGACTGGTGGGCTTTGGACAAATTGGCAAAGCCTTTGCACGCATCGGAGCTGCCATGGGAATGAAGATCATTGCCCATACCCGAAGTCCACTAACGCCCGAGCGTACAGGCGACTTGGCCGTCACCGAGGTGAGCTTAGAAGATTTATTCACACAAGCTGATGTGGTGAGTCTGCATTGTCCGCTTACACCTCAAACCGAACATCTGGTCAATGCTTCAAGCTTGGCATTGATGAAACCAACTGCCTTGTTGATTAACACCGGGCGTGGCCCCTTGATCGATAGCAAAGCCTTGGTCGAAGCGCTGAAGGCCAAACGCATCGGAGGTGCCGCGGTGGATGTACTCTCTGCTGAACCCCCCCAGGCCAGCGAACCGTTGCTTGCTGCACCGAACTGTTTAATCACGCCTCATGTGGCATGGTCCACCCGCGAAGCCCGCACCCGCTTGATGCAGGTGGCAGGCGACAACTTGGCAGCCTTCATCCAAGGCAAACCAACCAACGTCGTCAACACCCCCCGGAAGTAGCCCCCTGGAATATAGCCTCTGGAACTTCTTCTACGGGAAGACTTCCGAGGTAGCCCCCTCTGCTATTTTCGAAAACAGAGGTGGTCCCCAAATCTTGGACAGTCGGTTAAGGTGGACTGTCTTCTAGATTTGAAAGGAACATCTAATGGGTTCTTTGAAAAATAGTCATTCCGCCACTTTTTGACAAAATGTCCCCTTGGTCCGTCAAGGATGGCGTGTGTCTCTTTTCTCTCCTTCCTTTTGCAAGGATGCATCCTATGTTCACCGGATTATTTGATCTTCAAATTCGACTTGATCGCCTTGATAAGAATACCGATCCGCTCTCCAAACTCGATCAAATTA